>NZ_JASPHJ010000009.1:0-112304 GCF_030229085.1 Corynebacterium sp. MSK158 | reverse complement strand
GATGCAATATCGAAATCAGACCCTTGAAGCCCTAACCGCCTAGAATTAAACCAGTCCAACTTTCGGGGGCCAGTTCAGAAATTGGGGGCGGATTCTCTCTGCGGGGTTGTTTGGTCGTGTTGTTTTCGGGCATGGCTGCTAGCCGACTGGGATTTTACCCGGTCGGCTATCTTTACTCTTAGTGTCTAGGCTGCTAGGTCTTCCTGTGATGGTGCGGGATCGTGGTAGTGCTCGTGGTTGCGCATCATGGCGTAGAGGACGTTGAGCCGTCTGCGGGCTAGTGCTACTACTGCGGCGTTGTGTCTCTTGCCTTCACGGCGCTTTCGTTCATAGAATTGCCGGGAACGCTCGTGGAATCTGATGGATGCAAAAGATGATTGCCATAGGGCGTTCTTTAATTTTTTATTGCCAGCTCGGTTCAGTGAGTTCGACATGATCGAGGTCCCGGACTGGTTTGTCCGAGGTGATAATCCAGCGTAAGAGGCTAGGTGCCCAGCTGTCGGGAAGTCGGTCATGTCGCCCGCGGTCATGAGAATTTGTGCTGCCGTCTTTGGTCCGATTCCTGGCATGGATAGCAGGATTTGGGTGTGGGGGATGTCGTTGATGAGCTCGATGACTTCCTGCTCGATTTGTGTGCGGTGCTCGAGCTTTAAAAGCGCGTCCTTCGCCGACATTGCTACGCCCATTTCGGCATAGTGTGCACCAGCAATGGCAACTGTTTGCTCAGAGATGGCAGCGAAAATGGCATCGAGGACAGGTTCAGGATTGCGTGCCTTATAGCGTCGAGCGAAGGCAGCTGCCTTGGCCTTTCCGAGGCGTTTTATCTTGGTCGGTCCGCCGTAGCGTGCAAGTAGGTGCAGAACCCACTTGCGGTGAATTATCTGACCGCGAAGGGCCTGTTCGAATTGCGGGTAGCAGCCTACTAGTGCACTTCGAATCTGATTGATGAGCCTGGTGTAGGAGCGTGCTAAATCTTCGTCGATACCGTTGAGGACCTTCAGCTGGAGGAAGGCTTCTTCGACGCGGTCGACGCTGCGGAGGGATTCCGGAAGGTTCTTTGCAGCGTGGGCGATGATATAGGCGTCCCGGATATCAGTTTTGGCATTGCCAGCGTGGATGCGCGAGAGTTGACGCATAGCCAAACCGGGAAGGTAGCGCACGTCGATCCCGAGTTCTTGAGCAACCGCGACAGTTAGTCGACCAATGTTATTGGGCTGGTCCACGACGACAAGGACCTTGTGGTCGTGTGCGCTGAACGCTGAAAACAGTGCGCGCAGGGATTTTTCGTTTTGGTTGATGCGCTTAGATAGCACCTGGGTGCCGTCGATATCTAAGACGCAAGCGTGGTGAAAGTATTTACCGACGTCCATGCCGATGACATAGTCGTAGGTCATGCCAGACCTCCTAGCGAACTGAATGAGTATGGGACTTATTTCATCGCTGGTGGTCGGACATACTTCACGCTGGCATCCACATTACTTTGAGACCTCGCACATTCTGTGCGGGTCAGGTTCCTATTAGCAGTCTGGAGTATGTCACTGCCTTCGGCGGCATCACCCCCCCCCCGGATCATTATCAGACAGGGACGAAAACAAGCCATACCGAAGCCAGCGACTAGTTCCACTGCCCCAAGGCAGAAGGAACGCAGACAAACATAACCTGCCCCAGCATGGGGCTAGGAGTACGAATCCTGAGTCCCTTCAAGCGGAACTGCCAACAACGTAATGGGCGTTAGTGCGTCTTAGCGTTGGCCGCGTCAATTGCTAGACTATTTCTTCGTGATTGTAACCAATGATTTCGAAGTCAGGGTAGGAGCGCGCACGCTTCTCGACGCCCCCGGGCAGCACCTCCGCGTGCAGCCTGGCGACCGAATCGGCCTCATCGGCCGCAACGGCGCGGGCAAGACGACGACCATGCGCATTTTGGCAGGGGAGACGGAGCCTTATGGTGGTTCTGTGACTCGCTCGGGCCCCATTGGTTATTTGCCCCAGGATTCCCGCGAGGGAAATATCGAGCAAACGGCGCGCGAGCGCGTTCTTTCCGCACGCGGTCTGGATGATCTTAAGCGCCGAATGGCCAAGCAACAAGAGCTCATGGAATCGGCCACAGACGATAAGTTCCGGGATAAGGCTATCCGTAAGTATTCCCGCTTGGAGGAGCAGTTCGAGTCGCTCGGCGGCTATGAAGCCGATTCCGAATGCGCGCAGATTTGCGATAATTTGGGCCTGCCACAGCGCGTCTTAGATCAGAAGCTCAAGACTCTCTCGGGTGGCCAGCGTCGCCGTGTGGAGCTGGCACAGATCCTCTTTGCAGCTACTGAAGGCTCCGGCAAATCCCAGACCACGCTGCTCTTGGATGAGCCGACTAACCATTTGGATGCCGACTCTATTACGTGGCTGCGCCAATTCCTGTCCAAGCATGAGGGCGGGCTCATTATGATTTCCCACGACGTCGAACTGCTAGAAGCCGTGTGCAACAAGGTGTGGTTCCTTGACGCAGTCCGCGGTGAGGCCGATGTGTACAACATGGGCTATAAGAAGTACCTCGATGCCCGTGCTACCGATGAAGCGCGGCGTCGCCGAGAGCGCGCCAATGCCGAAAAGAAGGCGTCTGCACTGCAAAAGCAGGCGGCCAAGCTCGGTGCTAAGGCAACCAAGGCCGCTGCGGCAAAGCAGATGCTCCACCGTGCTGAACGCATGATGAGCGAGCTGGATGAGGTTCGCGTGGCCGATAAGGTGGCCAATATTAAGTTCCCCGAGCCGGCGCCGTGCGGCAAGACGCCAATGAATGCCAAGGGCCTGACCAAGATGTACGGCTCGCTGGAGGTTTTCGTGGGCGTAGACCTCGCTATCGACAAAGGCTCTAGAGTGGTCGTTCTCGGCTATAACGGTGCAGGTAAGACCACCCTGTTGAAATTGCTCGCCGGTGTGGAACGCACCGATGGTGAAGGTGGCATCGTCAGCGGCCACGGCCTGCGCATCGGCTACTTCGCGCAGGAGCATGACACCATCGACCCGGATAAGTCCGTGTGGCAAAACACCATCGATGCCTGCCCGGATGCGGATCAGCAGGAGTTGCGCAGCCTGCTTGGTGCCTTTATGTTTTCCGGCGAGAAGCTTGAGCAACCGGCGGGTACCCTCTCCGGCGGCGAGAAGACACGCCTTGCACTGGCCGCCTTGGTCTCCAGCCGCGCGAATGTACTGCTGCTCGATGAGCCCACCAATAACTTGGACCCAATTTCACGCGAGCAGGTGCTTGATGCACTGAAAACGTATACGGGCGCTGTGGTGCTGGTGACGCACGACCCGGGTGCGGTTAAGGCACTGGATCCGGAACGCGTGATCATCATGCCCGATGGTGATGAGGACCTGTGGTCCGATGATTATATGGAGATCGTGGAGCTAGCTTAGGGATATATGAAGACACTGCTGGAGAGGATGCCCGCCTGGCGGGAAAAGTTTTGGCTCATTCCTGCCGTGGCGGTGGCCCTCGCCGCAGTCGGTGCGGAAATGCTCATTGCGGTGGGTAGCAATTTTAATGTGTCGGCCACGCCCTTTTATGACGGCAGCGCCGATAGCGCGCAAGGGATTTTAAGCGCGGTAGCAACCTCGTCATTATCCTTGGCCGGCACCGTCTTTTTCATCACCCTGACTGCGCTGTCGGGCGTGGTCACGGTGATGGGACCACGCCTCCTGCACGAGTTTTTAAAGGATCGCTCCATTCAATCCACGTTGGCGATCTATCTGGCAACCTTTATTTTTGCGCTCTTGTCCCTGCGCGCGGTCCGTACCGGCGGCGGTGGGGAAGAAGAATATGTTCCTTCCCTCAATGTAGCCGTCACGGTGCTGCTGGCCATCGCCTGCGTTGTCTTCCTCATCTACTTCATCGTGCATATTGCGCAATCGATCAGCATGTCCCACGTGGTGCACGTGGTTGCCCAAGATGTAGAAAGCCACATGCGCCGGCTCATCCGCCGCGGTGAGGAGGAAGAGAAGGTAAAAGCGCCGGGGCCAGAGTTCTACACGAACGCGCAAAAGCGCCGCAGTAGTGAGACTGGCTATCTCAAATTCGTGGACTATGACGCCATCGCGCAGGCTGCAGCGCAAGAGGATTGCGCGGTGCACCTCGGCGTGGCACCGGGAGACCTAGTGCTGGAAGGCGAGGTCATTGCCCACGGCGTGCCACGGTTGCCGGAAGATATTGAACAGCATATCGTGCTCACGCAGCACCGTGAAAACGCCTCCGCCCACGATCCTCGGTTTACCGCCCGGCACCTCGCAGAAATTGCTGCCCGCGCTTTGAGCACCGGCGTTAATGACCCATTTACGGTAATTGACATCATTGACCGCTTCACCCAGATCCTCACCGTGATTGGGGATAAGCGGCTTCCGCAGGGCATTGTGCATGTGGGCGGCGAGTTTCGGCTGGATTATCAGACCTTTAGCTATGCTGAAATCGTTGAGGCGATGTTTGCACAGATTCGGCGTGATGCGGCCGATAATGCGGAGATTTACCTCAGCATGCTGGATAACCTCGCTAAGGTCGTTGCCCTTCTTCGCACAGCGGAACGCCGGCGCGTGCTTGACGACGCCGCCCGGGCCATCTACTCCGATGCCCGCCGCCAAGTAGGCGGCGAGGTGGAGCTGAAACAGTTGGAGGCTTCCTACCAGCACTTTCAGGCCAACCTAGCTGCGTGGGCGGAATCCGATAAGCCGGGCGAGGAGCACGCCGCGGACTAGACCGCGGCGTGGTTGTTGCTGGCGCTAGTTGCGGAATCCGTGCACCGGGGCCGGAATGAAGCCGCCGCGGTTAATGAACTGCGCATTGCCCACCTGATTGACCGGGATAACTGGGGCGTAGCCGAGAAGCCCACCGAAGCTGACCTCGTCGCCTACCTGGGCGCCAGGTACCGGGATGACTCGCACTGCGGTGGTTTTATGGTTCATTACGCCAATGGCGGCCTCATCGGCGATCATGCCCGAGATCGTCGCGGCCGAGGTATCGCCCGGCAGGGCAATCATGTCAAAGCCAACCGAGCAAATAGCGGTCATGGCCTCCAGCTTGTCCATAGAAATGGAGCCGGACTTGACCGCGTCGATCATGCCTTTGTCTTCGGAAACTGGGATGAAGGAACCAGACAACCCGCCCACGCGGGAACAAGCCATCATACCGCCCTTCTTAACGGCGTCGTTAAGCAGAGCCAAGGCTGCAGTAGTGCCGTGGGTGCCCACCTGGTCTAAGCCCATGTGCTCCAAGATGTGCGCAACCGAATCGCCCAATTCGGCGGTGGGGGCAAGCGAAAGGTCGATGATGCCGAAGGGCACTCCCAGGCGCTCCGAGGCCATGTTGCCCACCAGCTGCCCGGCGCGAGTGATCTTGAAAGCAGCCTTCTTCACCTCTTCTGCAACCTGGTCTAAGCTGGCCCCCTCGAGCGAGCCCAAGGCACGGTCGACCACACCCGGGCCAGAAACGCCCACGGAGACCACACAATCGGGTTCCTCAATGCCGTGGAAGGCGCCGGCCATAAAAGGATTATCTCCCACGGAGTTAGCAAAGACCACGAGCTTGGCGCACGCTATGGCGGAATCATCCTTAGTTAGCTCGGCCGCTTCCTTGATGACCTCGCCCATTTTCTTCGCCGCATCCATGTTTATGCCTGCGCGGGAGCTGGCGATGTTTACGGAGGAACACACAACGTCCGTTGTAGCCAGCGCTTCCGGAATGGAGCTGATGAGTTTTTGCTCCGCGGTCGTGGCGCCCTTTTCTACTAGGGCGGAATAGCCGCCCACGAAGTTGACGCCAACCTCCTTGGCTGCCTTATCCAGCGCCTTCGCTGCATCAACGGGGTTTCCCTCTACGCCGGCCACCACCAACGAGATGGGGGTTACGGAGATGCGCTTATTGACGATGGGGATACCGAGCTCGCCCTCGATGCCTTCGCACACCTCGACGAGGCGCTCTGCCTGCTGGGTGACCCGGTCATAGATGGCCTGGCAGGTAGCCTCCATGGTGGAGCGAGTGCATCCGAGGAGGGAAATGCCCATGGTCACGGTGCGGATATCGAGACGATAGTTCTCAATCATCTCGATGGTGTCCAAGATATTGGTGGTATTAAAACGCGTACTCATTCTAAATCTCGTTCATGGCGGTGAAGAGGTCTTCGGACTGAATGCGGATGGACTGGTGCTTTTCCTCCGCCACGGGGCGCATGCGCTCCTTGATGGTCTGGATGGAGACCTTGTCCGCATCGAATTCGACGCGCAGGATCATGGTGAAGTATCCGCCCATGAGCGTCTGGGAGACGTCGATGACGTTGATATCGAGTTCTGCAAGGGTAGTGGTCACCGCGGCGATGATGCCGGTGCTATCGGCGCCGGTGACGGTCATAATGGCATACATGCAGACAAGTCTATCTGCTTGCCGGGCACGCCGCGGTGGTTTGTGCGTGCCAGATAGGTGAGGGCGTCTGCACGCCGGCCGCGCCGTTGTTACGGTGGGGAGGCATGACTGATAAGAAGAAGATTCTGTACATCGGTGGACACGGCAAGGTCGGACTGCTGACCGCCCCTAAGCTGGTTGACGCCGGCCACGAGGTCCACTCCCTCATCCGCAACCCAGAACAGAAGCCCGAGATTGAAAAGATCGGCGCGACCCCGGTTATGGCGGATATTACTGAACAAACCGTGGATCAGTGGGCAGAGCTTTTCGCCGCTTATGACGCTGTAGTCTGGGGCGCCGGCAATGGCGGCCGCGGTGGAGCAGACCTCACCTGGGCCGTCGACCGCGATGGCGCGCTCGCTACCCTCGACGCCATGGACAAGCTGCAGCAGGAGGGCAAGAATGTGCCTGCCTATGTGATGATCTCTTATGTCGGCTCCCAGGTAGCAACCACGGATCCTGCCGATGAGAAGTGGTATGCCTATGTGGAGTCGAAGAAGGAAGTAGACAACCGCCTTGTACAGGCCAGCTTCCCGCACCTCATCCTCAAGCCAGCGATGCTGACCGAGGAACCAGCCAAGGGCATTGAGCAGATTGAGGATAAGATGCTGAAGGAGTCTATGACTTCTTCCCGCGAGCTGGTTGCGGACGTCATCGTCGAGGCCCTCGGCCGCGAAAACCTGCCGCAATCCCCGCTTGCCTTCGTTGATGGCGACACTCCGGTGAGCTCTATCAAGTAGGGCGCTAGACTGGCTGGCGCTATGACTACTAAGCCACCAGCTGTACTTATTGATTGCGATCCCGGCATCGATGATTGCCTCGCCCTTATGTACTTGGCGGGTTTGCATCATGCCGGTGAGATCGAGCTGGTGGGGGTTACCACCACGGCCGGCAACGTCGAGGTCCACCAGACCGCGGCTAATGCCCGCTGGATTTTGGATCTTTGCTCGCTTGCCGACGTCCCCGTAGCCCTCGGCCTACCCCTACCGCTCAAGGTGGATCTCACCACCACCCCTGAGACCCATGGCCCGACAGGGCTGGGCTACGCACATGCTCCCGCTGCCGCCGCCAAGCTGCAACAGCGCGATTGGCAGCAGGTATGGGAAGAAGCATTAGCCACCCACGACGGTCTGCAGCTGATCGTTACTGGACCGGTCACCAACCTTGCGGCTTTCGAAGCAACCCATAGCGAGGCTGCCGCGCGCTTCGGTGCCATCACCATCATGGGCGGCGCGGTCAATTACCGCGGAAACACCACGCCAACTGCCGAGTGGAACTTTTGGGTGGATCCACACGCCGCCGCCCAACATTTTCATTCAACCGCCCCACGCGTTCTCACCACGCTGTGTTCCCTCGAAGTAACGGAACAGTTTCTCATTACTCCGCAGCGCTTAGACGAGGTCCTAGAATTGTTGGGGGAGCACCCCACGGCACAAATCCTGCCAGACGTGCTGCGCTTTTATTTTGAATTCCACCAGGCGCAAGGGGAGGGATATCAAGCTCAAATCCACGATCTCTTGACCTGCATGATTGCTCTCGGGCGCATTAATTTCGGCGCGGTAGAAACCACCGTAGACGTCGAGGCGGAATCGTTACTGCTGCGGGGCACGAGCGTTGCGGATTTGCGCAACCATTGGGGCCGCGCCCACAACGCGCGGCTGGTAACAAGCGCAGACATGGAGGCCGCACACCACGAATGCGCGCGGGGATTGACGCTATTGGCTTCGCATTAGTGGCTTTTGACACGCAGAACCTCTACTATTATCCGCGGCGCACGTGCCGTGCGAGCTCGCTTTCCGAGGTGACATAGGAAAGCAGCACCATCCGCGGTCGGCGTTTACTTTGCCCATTTTTCGGTATATGGATTTGGACTTTTACTGTGTCACAGCTTTCTCTCACCCCCGCCCGCAAGGCTATGGTCATCGCGGGTGCGCTCATCGTCGCCGCGACCTGGATTTATCTGGTTCTTCTGCGTCCTACTGATTGGGATTCCGTTGCCGGATCGACAGAGGCGCTCATTACCCTCGCCGGTTATCTCGTTGGCGCCACGCTCCTTCTAGCCGGCACCGTTCCGGCGCTACCGGCGCGAACCATCGCCATCATCCCGGTAGCGCTAGTGCTCAATATTGTTGTTGGCGAAATCATCGGTTCTATCGGCGTTCCGCTGTATATCGACTCCGTGGGAACAATCCTGGTAGCCGCGCTCGCGGGACCCATTGCCGGATTGGCTACCGGTACATTGTCCTCCGTCGTATGGGGGCTGTTGAACCCTGCCGCCCTGCCCTTCGCCGCCGTGTCCGCCGCCACGGGGTTCCTCTCCGGACTGGTAATCAAGAAGGGCGCTTTCACCAAGGTGTGGTGGGTTATTCTCAGCGGCGCCGTCATCGGCATCATTTCCGGTATGCTCGCCGCACCAGTGGCTGCCTTTGTTTATGGCGGTACCGCTGGTCTTGGTACGGGCGCAGTTGTTTCGCTCTTCCGAGAGCTGGGCAATTCCCTCATCGCCTCGGTTACGCTGCAGTCCTTTATTTCGGATCCCCTGGATAAGGCACTGGTCTTCCTCATTGTCTGGGCAGCGGTCAAGGCACTGCCGCAGCGCACCCGAGAATCCCTCCAGCCACGTTAATGCAAGGCCTTCATCCCGCCACCGTTGTCACCATCGCGGCTTGCGGCTGGATCCTTACTTTGGCGCTGGATACCCCGGTGGCGTCGGCAAGCGTAGTGCTTCTCGCCCTAGCCTGCGGTACTGCCGCTACCCGCAACGCCTCCGTGATTTTGACAACTATGGCGCTAAGCGCCCCGGCGGCCCTTTCCATGCTGGTCATTCACGCCCCCTACGGTGATGACCCAGTGCTGCCACTGGTAACAAGCGACGGCCTGGTGCTCGCCGCCACCCTCAGCCTGCGGTTCTGCGCCCTCATGGCCTGCTTCATCGCGGCCATGGCAGCGCTGCGCATTGCTGATATCGCCAAATGGCTGCAAGTTTCGCGCGCTGGCCACAAGGTCGCATATATCGTTGGCGCCTCCCTGCAAACCCTGCCCCAAGGTGCGCACGCTTGGCGTTGCGTCCGTGAGGCCAACCAGCTCGCCGGCATCACCGTGACCTGGCGCAATACCATCTCGCGCGTCATTATTCCCGTCATCGCTCGCCTCCTCACCCAAGGAACCCAACGTGGCCAGGCCCTAGCCGCCGTCGGATTCGACCAAGAAGGGCAACGCACACTATTGCGTCCTGTTGCCGATTCCATAGTCTCTCGAGTCGTACGCCTAGTCATTCCGCTAGTTAGCTTTGCGGTGGTGATTGCAACATGGATCTAGCCCGCATTAAGCCCACCCCAGGGGCCATCTATCAAGTACTCGTCGAACCTGACAAAGCCGCCGAAGACGTGGCCGTGGAACTAGCGGAGTACCTATCTACCGAAGCCATCATCGGCACGGATGCCTCAGCACAGATTAGCTTCCTGCGGGAAACCTGCATCGAAGAAGTAGTTTTAGGCCTCGAGAATGCCGGCGTGCCTGCCCCTGAAATGCAGCGGCGCGGGGAGCGAATGCTTCGCGCTGTAGGACTGTCTGACTACTGCGAACATGACCCAACACAGCTATCCGGTGGCCAAACACGCAGGCTTGCGGCTGCCTGTGTTGCCATTCGCGAGCCAAAAGTCATGATTGTGTGCGAGCCTGCAGCCGGGCTGGACGCTAATTCGCGCACGCAAGTGGTTCGCCTCTTGCAGGCAATGCCGGGGACTTGCGTGATTTCCGTTTCTAGTTCCTCCTGGCCAGAGTTGGGTGGCGACATCATCGGAACAGACCCACTCGTAGCGGACCTCGACTTACCACGGGTTTCTCCAAGCCCCCGGACTGGGAGTATCGGTCCACTAACGGCACACAGGGGTGCAGTAAAGAAGAAATGGTGGCATTTTTCTCAGCCCACCGGCACGTCCTTCAGCGTCGGACCGGTAGAAATCCCTATCACGGAATCTGCGGTTACGTGGCTGCGAGGCGATAATGGCAGTGGCAAGACAACGCTCCTGCGCGCTGCTGCTGGGCTCGATGGCGCCGGATTAGTCCCGAATCCACCTGCTCTTGCCCTGCAATCGCCGTTTGATCAGGCGGTGTTTCCAACGGTGGAGGAGTTCGTCCCCAATGACACCTTGCGCAACCTGTTGGGACTTAATCCTGCAGATCATCCTCTCGATTTATCATCGTCTCGTTTGAGACTTGCGCAAATTGCCCACGTGATCGGGCAGCACCGACAGGCGGTCCTGCTCGACGAACCAGACACCTTGCTTTCCGCTGCCGACCGCTGGCTCATGCACCAATTGATCCACCATGCACTGCAGTCCGGCAGCGCCCTCGTGGTTACCTGCCACGATCCTAAGTTTGTGGCAGAAATAGAAACCTATGCCCAAGTGGCGGAAAAGACAGTGCCGGTGCCGCAACATTAGGCGCATACAACACTGCTCCCGGCTACTTCCAACATCAGTTTAGAAGCAGCTGGGAGCAGAAGTAGGTGTATGGGGTTACTGTGGGCTCGCCTGAACACCGCGGATGGATTGCTCTACTAAGTCAAGAACATTTTCCAGCTCCGCGGTATCGCCCAAGGCAAGCCGGTTAATGAATCCGTCCATGAATACCTCAAGATAGATGGCTAAGGTATCGATTCCTACATCATCTCGTAGGCGACCCTTATCCGCATTAGATGCCAATCGTGCGCGAACGGCTTCATCACGAACCGATTGATTTTCTTTCCACCGAGCGGCGAACGAGGGGTCAGTGCGTAGCAGGGAGGTGATTTCCAAGCGAGTGGCGAGCCAATCGTGGCGCTCAGGATGCTGGAGCATTTCTCGCATGACTTCTACCAAGCCATTTTGAGCCACGACTTCGGCCTGACGAGCGGCATCTTCTTGCGCCAAGGCAAGGAATAGCGACTCTTTGTCACCGAAGTGGTGAAAAATTGCGCCACGTGACTTACCCGTCGCTTGCTCCAAAAGCCGAACAGTCGCTCCCTCGTACCCGTGCTCTGCAAAGCAGCGGCGGGCACCTACGAGAATGTCGTGCCGGCGGCGGCTAAGTTCAGATTCGCTCACGATGGGCATAGTAGGGAACTCTCCTTAATGGGGGATGTCTAAAGAATCTTTAATCAGTAATTTTAAATAAGAAATAAAATCGACGTGACGAAACGCGGGGCCGCATTGCCCTTCCTGGGGAGGGCGGTGCAACCCCGCGTTGTCGACAGAACTTAGTCCTTTAGCTCCCCTCGGGTGGGCTAAAGGACTGCGCGAAGACGCTTAGTTCTTGACCATCTGACGCAGAACGTACTGCAAGATGCCGCCGTGGCGGAAGTAGTCAGCCTCACCCGGGGTGTCGATGCGAACGTCAGCATCAAATTCGACGGCCTCGCCGGACTCCTTGGTAGCGGTGACGTGGACGGTCTTCGGGATGGAGCCATCGTTGAAGGCGGAGATACCCTCGATGTCGAAGGTTTCCGTACCATCCAAGCCCAAGGACTCGTGGGACTCGCCCTGCGGGAACTGCAGTGGGATAACACCCATGCCAATCAGGTTAGAGCGGTGGATACGCTCGAAGGACTCAGTAATAACAGCCTTCACGCCAAGCAGGTTGGTGCCCTTAGCGGCCCAGTCACGGGAAGAACCAGTGCCGTACTCCTTGCCAGCAATGACAACGAGCGGGATGCCGGCTTCCTTATAGTTCTGGCAAGCATCGAAGATGAAGGCCTGCGGGCCGCCTTCCTGGGTGAAGTCACGGGTGTAGCCACCGGTGACGTCTACCAGCTGGTTAGCTAGGCGAATATTCGCGAAGGTACCGCGCATCATGACCTCGTGGTTACCGCGACGGGAGCCCAGGGAATTGTAGTCCTGGCGGGCAACGCCGTTTTCATCGAGGTACTGCGCAGCCGGGGTGCCCGGCTTAATAGCGGAAGCAGGGGAGATGTGGTCAGTGGTGACGGAATCGCCCAGCTTTGCCAGCACGCGTGCGCCCTTGATGTCTTCAACCGGGTTCGGCTCGGTTGGCATGCCATCGAAGTAAGGAGCCTTGCGGATGTAGGTGGAATCCTCATCCCACTTGAAGGTCTCGCCCTCCGGCACGTCCAGGGCGCGCCAAGCATCGTCGCCCTTGAAGACGTCGGCGTAGTCGGCCTCGTACATCTCGCGGGAGATAGCGGACTGGATGGTGTCCTCAATCTCCTGCGGGGATGGCCAAATGTCCTTCAAGAAGACATCGTTGCCTTCCTTGTCCTGTCCCAACGGCTGAGCGTCAAAGTCAAAGTCCATGGTGCCGGCAATGGCGTAGGCGATGACCATGATTGGAGAAGCCAAGTAGTTCATCTTGACATCCGGGGAGATACGGCCCTCGAAGTTGCGGTTGCCGGAAAGTACCGCGGTGGCAGCGAGGTCGTTCTCGTTGATGGCTGCAGAAACCTCGTCCGGCAGTGGGCCGGAGTTACCGATACAGGTGGTGCAGCCGAAGCCGGAGAGGTAGAAGCCCATGGCTTCGAGGTCCTTCCACAGGTCTGCACGCTGGAAGTAGCCATCAACAACCTGGGAGCCAGGAGCGCAGATGGTCTTAACCCATGGCTTGGACTGCAGGCCCTTTTCTGCTGCCTTACGGGCGATAAGGCCTGCGCCCACCATAACGGATGGGTTGGAGGTGTTGGTGCAGGAGGTGATAGAGGCAATGGCAACCATGCCGTGGTCCAAGGTGAACTCGCCACCGTTTTGGGACTCCACGGTAATTGGGTTGGAGTGACGGCCCTTCGCGCCAGTAGCCGAGGACTCGCCGTGACCCTCGCGGGCCTTGTTCAGGCCGCCGGTGACGTCTTCCATAGCTGGAGCGCCGCCTTCTGCGGACATGCGCTTTGCCTCGACAGAGGATTCGTCAACGCAAACCTCGTCGGTGGTGTAGTTAGCCAGATCCTTGCGGAATTGCTCCTTGGCTTCGGTCAGCAGGATTCGGTCCTGCGGGCGCTTCGGGCCAGCGATGGAAGGTACAACGGTGGACAGGTCCAGCTCGAGGTACTCGGAGTACTTTGCTTCTGGAGCGTCCTCCTCCAGCCACATTCCCTGTGCCTTGGCGTAGGCCTCGACGCGGTCGATCTGCTCCTGCGGGCGGCCGGTGAGCTCGAGGTACTTGGTGGTCTCCTCGTCAATCGGGAAGATCGCAGCGGTGGAACCGAACTCAGGGGACATGTTGCCGATGGTGGCGCGGTTTGCCAGCGGGACAGACTTAACACCGTTGCCATAGAACTCAACGAACTTCTGAACAACGCCGTGCTCGCGCAGCATCTCAGTGATGGTGAGAACGACGTCGGTCGCAGTAACGCCGGTAGGAATCTCACCGGTCAGCTTGAAGCCTACGACCTTTGGGATGAGCATGGACACCGGCTGGCCGAGCATGGCAGCCTCTGCCTCGATGCCGCCGACGCCCCAGCCCAGAATGCCCAGGCCGTTTTCCATGGTGGTGTGGGAGTCAGTACCGATACAGGTATCCGGGTAAGCAAGGCCCTCGTTGTCGAATACAACGCGGGATAGGTACTCGATATTTACCTGGTGGACGATGCCGGTTCCCGGAGGAACAACGCGGAAGTTGGAGAAGTTCTCAGCACCCCAGCGGAGGAACTGGTAGCGCTCTTCGTTACGCTGGTACTCAATCTCAACGTTCTTTTCCAACGCATCGGTAGAGCCGAAAGCCTCAACGATGACGGAGTGGTCAATGACCATTTCGGCCGGGTTGAGAGGGTTAACCTGATCCGGGGTGCCACCCAGTGCGGAGACGGCCTCACGCATGGTAGCGAGGTCAACAACGCAAGGAACACCAGTAAAGTCCTGCATGAGGACGCGTGCCGGGGTGAACTGGATTTCGGTGTCCGGTTCTGCTTCCGGATCCCAGTTTGCCAAGGCGTTAATGTGATCCTTGGTTACGTTCTTGCCGTCCTCGTTACGCAGCAGGTTTTCTGCCAGCACCTTGAGGGAGTAAGGCAACTTCTCCAAGCCGGAGACGGTGTTGATGTCAAAGTAGTCATAAGACTTGCCGTTGACGTCAAGGGTCTTCTTGGCCTCGAAGGAGTTCAAGCTTTCAGTCACAGGGAGCTCCATTCCTTGTTAATAAACAGTGTGTTCTGTTTGGTACTCGCCGCCTGTCGTCACAGCGGGGCAGTGCTCAGCGTCAGCGGTCACGAGTGTGACTCGACGCGACCATGGGGCCCGCTGTGTTGAAGGCGGCAAAGAACGCGATGGTTCACCTAGATATTGTAGAGGCTAAAACCTTCGGTCGCTGCCATTGTAACAGTACAAGCGTTCTGTTTTCATCTTTTCTAGAAATTCGGCGAGTTGAGGGGACGGACGTCTGCGGCCCGCCCGTATCTTGGGGGAGAAGAAGTTTAGGAGCCCTATATATAAGGAAGAGATACGCATGGTTCCTGCGGGCGTAGATGTAGCTGATTTGGCAAGCCAGCTGAAAGAGGACGGCGTGGCCTATACGTCCCCAGCGCTCAGCCAAGATGCACAGCTCAACGCGGAGGTAGCTCAAGGCTTGCGAGACGGTGACGGGGTGGCCGTGGTTGATGTGATGGCTGATCGGGCACCTGATGTCCGCGACATTGCCCAAGAGCTCCAGGATGCGACAGGTTTAAACACTGTCATCGTTCAAACCCCCCGCCATGTTTCTTCCGTTAGTGACACTTATAGTCGCGCTGACATTGAGTCGGTACAGGCGCAGATCCCGCCTGGGATTAAACAAGCAGACCTTCTGTCTGAGTACTACAAGGGACTAGACCAAATCAGCTTCCCTGTGGGCGCAGTAGTGGGGGCGGTTGCCGTAATCGCCATAATTGTTTTGGTCAGCTCTTTTCTGGCGGCCAGCCGGCGCGGGGTCTAGAGGTTGAAAAGACTCTATGTAAATCCCGGTTGGGGTCGGTCAGGCAAATAGGGTAGCGCGAGCACTGCGGAGCTCCACTTTTTAAAATTGGACAAATGCTCCCTTAAAATTAAGTTTGTTCGAAAAAGTATCGCGTTTCAGGGTGAAATTTTTGCGGGCCTTCGATGTGCGAAAAATTCGGGCAACCGGCCCGAAGATGGGTACCGAAGAACTCCGGGTGAATGTGAATGGCGCAGTTTCGTTCACTCACGGTGCGTCGAGAAGGTCGGTAGTGGATCGGGGAGGCAGAAGTTCGGTCTGGGCTTAGCTTGAACCTGGTACCTAATTGGGGACCGTAAATGGGGCGGGGGAGTGGTCAAAGTAAATTCTTAGGGGTTGACATCCGGTGGGGGAGTGGCTCTGTTGTCCTAGTTGTGGACGAGCTGGGGGCCGGTAGAGCGTATGGAACTCTGGTTAGACAGTGATTAAAGTCACAATAACGGGATGGTAACAGAATCATTGCAGGTTAGGTGCACATGTTGAGTCATGTGAATTAACTTGACTCACGTGAATTGCGGGAAAATTGTGCGAAATGGGCGTGTCGTGACGTAAGGTTCGGTTGTCGACTCAGGAGACATTTCTTGCTTCCTGGGTTCATGGGCTTAGCCTTGACTGTCACGAGAGAACTCGCACGGGTATGTGGGGAAGCACGCCTTGAGCGAAGGTTAGAACGTCGAGTGGCCGTTCTTGGAAGTCAATGAACTGGGACCAATCGAAAGTGATTGGGGACGCAGGCAAAGAACTTGAGCGATTGCAATGTTCGAAAAAATTACACATCAACCCACCTTCCGTTTATGAGGTGAGACGCGTTCATTAGAACTCCACCGTGTGGAAATTTTGGTGCGAACCTTTATATGGCTAAGGCTGAAAGCCTGTTGGCACAGAAGGTGCGCACGAAGAGGTCCATAGGGATAGGGTCTGGGAACGCCGAATCACTCCACAAGGGTCAGCCTCGTGCGGCCTGTTCATGGTTTGTGGCTGCTTGCCCTCGACGGCTCGGTAGTACTAAAAGGCTAGACCTTTTGGATTCCGGTCCGGCGCCGCGGCGAGGTCTGCCAGAACCCGTAGAGCAGTTCTCACGGTGCTCAGTGCAATGAAGACGTGATCGGGGCATACGGAATCGCGGGTTGTTAGACGCATCCTGGAGCGTATGTCGCGCGCAGCGCAAGAATAGAAGTGGATTTCGCAGTCGTGGGAATTTGTTTGAATAGAGAATAGTTGTAGACCATTTGTGGCCGACTTGTCGGACTCACGCAAGTAGACCTTTAGGCTCTCTTGCCAGAATGCAAGTTGTCTGTATATCGCTGTTGTGGGGAAACAGTAGCGGTTTGAGTCGTCCAGTAACGGCGCAGCAATCGTCCTTAACTCTCTCTAGTTCCAACATGAAAGCCCTAAGTCTGCTGAGGGTCCACCGAAAGAGCACACCCGGAGTGAAGTCTCAGCCAATGTAGGCAGTCCATCAACAATTACCGCTCTAGTGTCTGCGGGCACCAGGGGTTAGCTTCGCGTATCTATTGATATCTACTCGAGGCGAACCTCTAGGCCGTCCAATAAGACGTGCGATAACGCCTGTGTTTGTGCGAAATATGCAGGCGGGGAGCTCGGGCATACCTATGTCCGGAGTCTTCATGGACTCTCACTAAAGGAGCAGCGTGGGCCCAAACTAGGAGTATTTCAGTGGCCACCATTCGCCTTCCGCGCATTCGACATGTTCGCGCTTTCATTGCTGCAGTAGCAGGTACCGCAGCTATTTCAACGCTTTCCACCGTAGCCCCAGCGGGCGCCGATGAAGTATCGACGCCAAACCCGGGTACGGTCCACGATCAAAACTCAGACCACGTAGCAATTGACCGTGCGGTTGCCAACGCGGATTCACTGCAGGGTGCTGTAGAGGAGTCCCGGGCAGAGCTAGGTCGCGCGGAAGCAGATGTTTCCGGCGCGGAAGACCGTATAGCTCAGGTTCGAGCCCAGTTGGAACAAGTGAACGGCGAGCCGGGTGCTAACGAAGAGTATGTTGCCAGCTTGGAAGATGAGCTGCGCCAGGCGGGCGAGGAAAAGCGAGAAGCCGAGAATCGTGTTGCGCAGGAGCGCCGAGAGCTGGCCCAGAATGAAGCGCGACTGAACGCTACCCAAAGATTTGCGGAAGCCACTTTTGCCCGCCAGCAGCAGGCTACGTCCCAGGCGGAGGGGGCAAGCGGGGTACAGTTCTCGCAGCAGGATTCTCTTCCGGCAGCCCCAAATCAAGTAACCAATCTTGATTCTGGGAATTCTACCGATACATTTTCCGTCAATCCTCAAGACTTGACTCCAGGAGACAAGTCGCAGACCTTTACCGATGAGGTGGTAGAGGGTGGAACGCCTGAGGTTACGGGCGGCACGGACGTTGTAGAGAACCCGGAGGATTCATCCGTTGCTGAGCAGGATAAGACTACTCCAGAAGCGGACTTTGGAAACGCCCTCAATAAGGGTGCAACGCCGACGTTCCAGAACGTCGATTTCGGCACTGGATCCTCTGTGAACGATGCGCTCGGACTTGCGAATGATATCGCTGCAGCCGTTGATGAGGACGATGTGCGCACCCTCATGCAGGGCTCGTCTGACTTGCTAGGTTTGGGCAGCCCGAATACCGCACCTGCCGCCAGCGTTGACGCCCCCGAAGTGGACGAGGTGTCCGAAGTGGAGGAAAGCACCACCGGTGCAGACGCGGGCCGAGACGCTCAGATCGAGGCCGTAATTTCTCGCGCTGAGTCTCAGGTCGGCGTCCCTTATGTGTGGGGCGGTGGCGATAACAATGGTCCTACCGGTGGACTTCGAGACGGTGGCGTGGCTGATTCCTTCGGTGACTTCGGTCAGTCTGGCTTCGATTGCTCGGGGCTAGTCAAGTACGCCTACGCGGCAGCCGGCCTGGACCTTCCTCACTACACTGGTGCGCAGTACCAGCAGGGCAAGAAGGTTCCTCGCGCGAATGCACAGCGCGGTGACCTTATCTTCTACGGAGCTGGTGGAAGCCAGCACGTAGCTATCTACCTAGGCGACGGCCAAATGATTGAAGCGCCACAGTCTGGTCAGACTGTTTCAGTAGTCCCAGTACGCTGGGGTGGCGCAACTCCGGATGTCGTGCGCCTTCTCTAATCTCCAACTTTTGGTTGGTATGGTTTAGGGTATGACTGACGCACAACAGAATGCCCAAAACTTCGACGCCCTCCTCGTTCTTTCTTTCGGTGGCCCGGAAGGAAACGAGGAGGTCGTTCCTTTTTTGGAGAACGTTACCCGAGGTCGAGGTATCCCTCGCGAGCGGCTAGAAGTGGTGGGCGAGCACTATTACCACTTCGGAGGGGTAAGTCCGCTCAATGCACTTAACCGCGAAATCATCGATCATGTCGAAGGGGAGCTGAAAAAACGCGGACATAATCTACCGGTCTACTTTGGCAATCGAAATTGGCATCCCTTTGCCAGCGAGACTGCGGAGAAGATGTCTCAGGACGGAGTGCGAAGGGTAGCTGTCTTCGCTACTTCTGCATGGGGTGGGTACTCCGCATGCCGGCAGTATGATGAGGACATTCAGCAGATGCGCGAGCATCTGGCGGAGCAGGGTTTGCCGGACATTGAATTTACTAAGATTCGCCAATTCTTCGATCATCCGAAGTTCGTGGCCGAAATGACAGCCGCTGTCACAGAGGTCTGGGGACAGGTTCCGGAAGAAAAGAAGGAATCCACTCGCTTGCTGTTTACCGCCCATTCGGTTCCCGTCGCGCACGATAGTGTGGGCGGCGCGGAAGGCGATAAAAACCTTTACTCCCGCCAGGTGGCAGAGGCGTCGCGGTTGGTGGCCGCACAAGCCGGTATTTCTGACTACGACCTTGTATGGCAGTCACGTTCGGGCAATCCACGCACTCCGTGGCTCGAGCCAGACATTGTTGACCACACCACCAACATCCATAACAACGAAGGCGTGGACACGGTAGTGGTGTGTCCGATTGGCTTCATCTCAGACCATATGGAGGTCATCTGGGATCTCGATTCCGAGCTGCAGAAGGCGGCAGACGAGATGGGTGTCAAAGTTCTGCGCACTCGGACAGCGGGTCCGACTCCAAGGTTTGCGGAGATGGTGGTTGATCTCATCGATGAACTAGAGCAAGGCCGCGAGCGGGAGACCAGCGGGAGCGTGACGGTGCAAGGGTGCACAGTCAATGGTGCTCCGTGTGCAGCGGGGTGCTGCGATATCTGGTCCCGTTAACGGGCAAATTCTCCAAGCGCATAAGACACGCCCGTCATGCGCGCCTGGCGGATGTGGCGCCACAAGCGAAGCAATTGTGGATCAAGGCTGTGGTCATTGATGCGGTCAGTGACGGTTTCGATGATCGCGGCTACTCGGTCGGCCCGGGCAAAAAGCTTGGCTGCTCGAGCTGGCGTTGAGTGGGGAAGACCAGGTGTGTCATAGAAGTCGCTCAGGGTTCCCACGGTGAGGCGTGGGCTGGGCAAAGCCTCGGTGCTATACCCAGTTGCGGCGATGAGATCGGCGGACTCATTGGTTGCTTGAGAGAGGAGTGCGTCGGCTTCACCGGGGCTTAGCCAGGCGGGCGCGGGGAGCTGCTGCTTTTCGACGACCACTTGCCACGCAGTATGGCTGTGGCGAATGTGGGGTACGAGGACTAAGTTACGCAAGGGATCATTGGTACGAACTATGATTGCTCCGGCAGAACTTTGTGCGGCCGCGCTATAGGACTCCGATCCTGCAGGCAATGCGGGCGGCTCGCCTGGCCCGGACAGTGCGAGACGCACAATAGGCTCTGCACGTACACCGCGATGAGCGGTGAGCTCGGTGGTCTCCGCGCGCAGCATGGCTAATAGATCGACGAAGGGGGATTCGTCCCAGCATTCTGGACGTCCGCCTAGTTCAGTAAGCGCGTCCAGCAAGTCATCGGTGGTTTCATGTCCCCACAGCCACGAGCCAAGCCAGACGGCGGTGTTTTGTAAAGGTGACCATACTTCGGCGCGCATATCCATGGCGAGCCAGTCTAGTAGATAGACTAACGGGCCATGAGTTTTGATCCTTATGGCGGAGATATTTTTGCTGGCCACTCGCGGTCGAAGCCGCGGCAGTACCCAGAAGTGCCAGCCGAGCCCGGAATGGTAGTGGAAGTGCGCGGCGATGACTTTGTGGGTGCTGTTATGGGCGTGGATAAAACCGTTTTCGGTGAGGTGGTACGCCTTGAGGATCGCCACGGCGTAGAGCGCGTCTTTAATCTGGTTAAAGGCGGGTTCCTAGTGGAAGGCAAGCCAGTGACGCTTACCCGGTACGTCGAAAAGCAGGCTCCCCGCAAGTCCAACTCCGGCTCCCGCCGCGTAGAAAACGTGGAGGCAAAGGTTGCCGCGCCATCGCGCATTTGGGTGGAGGGCGTGCATGATGCCGCCATTGTGGAAAAGGTGTGGGGTCACGACCTGCGTGTGGAAGGCGTGGTAGTCGAATACCTCGAGGGTTTGGACAACTTGGAGGCGCGCCTCGCAGAGTTTCAGCCGGGGCCAGGCCGCAGGGTCGGAGTATTGGCGGATCACTTGGTTCAAGGCTCCAAAGAAACCCGATTAACGGAAACCGTGGGAGAGCATGTCCTGGTAACTGGACACCCCTTCATCGATATCTGGGCGGCGGTAAAGCCGCAGCGCGTTGGCCTGCGTGAATGGCCCGATGTGCCTTACGGCGAGGATTGGAAAACCGGTATTTGCCGCCGCGTGGGGTGGAGCGACCCGAAGGATGGGTGGCGTCATGTCTATAACGCCGTACATTCCTTCCGCGACCTAGACTCCAGCCTGATCGGTGCCGTGGAGCGCCTCGTGGACTTCGTTACTACACCTGAGTTGAGCAAGTCCGACTTGCTCTAGGGTTGGGCCAGGTTGGCGCGTTCGATGAGGTTGACGGCCAATTGCCACCCCGCCATCTCGGCGCTCCAGCCGGCCGCCTGGAGGCGTTGTGACATGGCTTGCTTGGAAATTCCTAGTTCTTCGGCGGCCTCATTCTGGTTGAGTCCTGCGCGGACGAGCGAGGTTGCTTCGCGCCCTTCAATGGTGCGCTTGTGCAGAACGTATCCAAGCAGGGCAAAGGTGGCCGCAATATCGCTTGCCTCCGAAGCGCGGCCGCGTTTATTGAGTTTGGCGTATACCTGCCCCATGCGGGCGGATTTCCGCAATGCAGCGGTTGCTACTTGGCGCGCGCCTTCCTCATCTTCTTGGTTGCCGGGGCTGATGCCGATGCCGATGGCCCAGTCGCCGTCGGCAAGCAAGGCCATGACCACGTCGCACACGGCAGTTGCTGAATCAACTACGGCGCAAATATCTTCCACGCCGAGCACGTGGAACTCGCCCACGCCATTGAGGGTGGAAAGAGCCGTTGCAGAGCGTTGGACCAACTCTGCGCGACGCACGGAGCGGCCTCGGTAGCGGGCGTGGACAGCAAGCACAAAAATCCTCCTTAAGAAACCAATTGCGGAATAGTCTACCGCTCTCACTTGACTTATGGGCGAGTGGGTAGGCGCGAATCCATATAGAGCCCGCCCAAGCCAATGGCAGCAAAAGCCACCATGGCGATAATGATGCCGGGCGAAGTTCGGCCGGTGAGGGCATCGCCGAAAAAGACGCCCAAGGCAGTGGTCGGGATGGAGCCGAGGAGAGTGGCCACGGTGAAGTGGCTAAGCTTCACGGGTGTTAGTGCGGCAACATAATTCAGGAGGCTGAAGGGGACGCCGGCCACCATCCGCAGCGAAGCGATGGCCAGCCAGCCGCGCCGCTCTAAGTGGGCATTGATTTTAAACACTGCTGGGTGGGTTAGGTGCGGCCGGATCCAGTCTCCGAGGAGCGTGCGGACGATGAGGAGCGAGAGGGCCGCTGACACCGTCAAGGCGCACAAGGAGAGGGCGAGGCCCTTCCATGGGCCAAAAAGTATTCCTGCGGCTACCGTCCACAACGTCCGAGGAAATGGAAGCTGCGTAAATATGACATAACCTAGGATAAAAAGGAGAGGAAACCACGCACCATAGCGGGTGGAGGCGACGCGAAGCTGGGACACGTTCGGCAGATCAAAGAAGTAAAAGAGTATCGCGCCGGTGGCGATGGCGGCGAGGACGGTTATCCAACGACGCATCGACCACTGGAGAATTGACCGCCAGGCGGACTGGGCGAGCGACATGAGGAACTGGCCGAAGCTGCGCGCCCAACTCAAAAATGTGGTCATGGGGGAGATCGTAGTCCTTGTGGGAGTACTGAATAGAAAAATCCGGCGGCTACCTTAGTGGTAACCGCCGGTCCGTTGTGCCCGAGGGGGGACTTGAACCCCCACGTCCGTTAATAGGACACTAGCACCTCAAGCTAGCGCGTCTGCCATTCCGCCACCCGGGCAGGGTGTTTGTCAGCCTCTCGGCTGGGCACTCCGATACTCTATCCTGCTCGAGGCTTGCTTTACAAATCGCCAGCGTATGGTGGGAAAAGATCCAGTTGCAGGGGCGTGGAAATACATGGTTGTAAGTCTGGGTAGGGGCTTTCCACGTGTGCCGCAGAATTTATGCACGCCGCGGCGGTTACACCACATCGACATCGCCTTGTGAGGTGGGGTACAAATGGGTCTATGACTTCTTACGCAGATGATTCCCGGTTTCCTGGTCCAGATCCTTACGCACCGCTGCGCGATGTCCCTTCCTTCGTTCTCTCGTCCACTGATGTGGTGGAAGGAGACGAGCTGCAGGAAAAGCTCCGCGCCCCAGAGAGCGTATCGCCTCAGCTTGCCTGGTCTGGACTGCCGGAAGGCACCAAGTCCCTGGCCGTGACCTGTTTCGACCCCGATGCGCCAACGGCTTCTGGTTTCTGGCACTGGGCGGCGTTCAATATCCCCGTCGAGGTAAGCGAGCTGCCTACCAATGCCGGTGCCGCCGAGGACTTGGGTATTGACGGCGTCATCAGCTTGCGCAACGACTCGGGCGAGCGCACCTACTTCGGTGCGAACCCGCCTGCCGGACACGCCCCGCATCGCTACCTTTACGCCGTCCATGCAGTCGACGTAGAGAAGCTCGATATCGACCCAGATGCTTCGCCGACCGTGCTTGGGTTCAACCTGCATTTCCATGCTCTTGGTCGCGCCATTTTGTGGGGCTGGTACGAGGCGAAGTAATGGCTAGTGGCTCTACTTCATCGCAGCCTAGCCCGCCGACGGCGCTGCGGGTGGGCGGCGCCTTCATGGTGGTCGCATTCGTGTTGGTCCTCTTTGCGTTAATCTCCGTCTTCACGGATGGATGGGGTGCCGATTTCGAATGGACGTATTCCAAAGCGGCGATTATTGTCGCCGCGATCATCGTCGGGGCCTTTAGCACCATGAGCAAAAGTCAGGCGGGAAGCCGCGCGCAGGTTGCAGCATTGGTCATCGCTATTGTGATCATTGCAGCAAGCCGCTTTGTGCCCGGCGATATCCTATTCACGCAACCACAGTTTTGGGTCGTGTTCTACGCCGGCTTCGCGGTGTTGTGCGCACTGATTCTCAAGCGCAGCGCCATGTCGCAGACCTAGTCAGCACCGCAAAGATTAAGGGTCCGCCTACTTCCTCTGCGTGCAGCAGGAGAAGTAGGCAGACCTTGTGTTGAGCAACCTTGGCCTGGACTAATCCAAGGGCTTCCAAGGAAGACCAGAGCCAACCGCCTGGGAAATATTGCTCAAACCGTGGGCACGGATTTGAGCGGCAATGCCGCGGTGGATATCGCGGATCCAGTCCGGACCACCGTAGATGAGACCGGTGTAGCCCTGCAGCAGGGAAGCACCGGAAGTGATGCGCTCCCATGCTTGCTCCGGCGTGGAGATGCCACCCACGGAGATGAGGGTGAGCTGGTCGCCGACTCGCTCATTGAGGCGGCGCAGTACCTCTAGGGAGCGCTCGGCTACCGGAGGGCCGGATACGCCACCGGCACCCATCTCCTTTACCTCGGCGGCTGGAGTCTTGAGCCCCTCGCGGGAAATGGTGGTATTCGTCGCTACGATTCCGTCGAGGCCGAGCTCGAGGGCTAGGTCTGCCACGGCGTCAACGTCAGCATCAGAAAGATCCGGGGCAATTTTCACCAGCACCGGAACCGCGGTGCATTCTTGCACGGCAGAGAGAATGGGGCGCAGCGATTCCACTGCTTGCAGGTCGCGCAGGCCCGGGGTATTCGGCGAAGAAACGTTGACCACCAGGAAATCTGCCAAGTCGCCCAATACCGACGCGGAGCGGCGGTAATCTTCTACAGCATGCTCGGCAGGGGTGACTTTGGTTTTGCCAATATTGATGCCAATGACATCGCTGTAGCGACGCTTGCGCAGGTTTTCTGCGGCGGCCGCTGCACCTTTATTGTTAAAGCCCATCCGATTCAAGATGGCCTTATCGGCCTTTAGACGGAAGAGCCGCGGAGCAGGATTGCCAGGCTGTGCTTGGGCGGTGACGGTGCCCAACTCTGCAAAACCGAAACCAATGGGAGTCCACGTATCAGCAGCTGCGGCGTTCTTATCAAACCCGGCGGCAAGTCCCAACGGGCGGGGGAATTCTACTCCGAAGACCTCTTGGCGCAGCACTGGATCATTGACCGGCAGGATCTTTGCCAGGGCTCGGTTAGCTGGCCCGGCCGCCTGCAGCCCGCTGAGCGCAGTGTTAATAATCTCGTGGATGCGCTCTGGGCTCAGCTTAAACATGCCCCGCAGAGCAAGCTGGTAGGCCTGCGCGCGCAGTTGGTCAATAGTGCTGGTCATGGTGTTAAGACTCCTTCTTCAGGTGCGGGGTGTCCACGAACTGTAGCCCGTGGCCGGTGGCGGAGGCGGCGACAAAGGTGCCGTCGCCAAGCACGGCAATATTCTGCGCATCCGGCACGGTCGAGAGATCTCCGCGCAGCTCTGGTACGCCTTTGCCAATTTCATAGGCATGAGCCTTATTGGTATCGGTGGCGCTCACCCACGCCAGATTGCGCTTATTATCCCAGGCTACGCCCCACGGGGTGCCCTCTACGTTGCCGTATTGGTGCAGGCGGACGACGTCATCGGACGTGTAGATAGCCAAGCGGCCGCCCTCGGTATCGGAGGCGAGGACCACACCGTTATCGCCCACCGCGATGCTGCCGACTCCCTGGCCAACGCGCAGTCGGCCGCCCGCGCGATCATTCGTCCAGTCCACGTTTTGGATGGTGGAATCCTCTCGGTGGATGCGCACCACTCCGTCATCGCCGGAGGAATTGGGCACGGCCAATAGCTGGTCCGAGCCGGCTTCCACCTCGATATCACCGTCGCGCTTACCGTCTTTATAGACGCCTACCGTGGTGGAATCGGCCGAGGTGGCAAAGATCTCGCCGCTGGAAAGCTGGGTGGCGGCGGTAACGGGGGAGTCCTCTTCCATATCGACCTCTTGGGGAGAGTCCGGGGATGCAGGATCGATGAGGAGAACCTTGTCCGGGCAGGCGAGCACGAAGCCCGATTCCGAAGAACTGAGGTCGCCACACTCCGCAGAAATGTCTAGCGAGGTAGCCTTCTTCTCTTCAAAATCCTTCTGGCTACCGATGAGAAGCTCGTCCTTGGTGCGCACTGCCAGCGAGTCATCAAAGGCGGCAAGGTCAGTGATGTCTCCCTCAAGGTCAACCACAGTGCCTTCTGGATCCGCCTTAGCCGGGGAGGCCGCTGGGGTGGCATTGCCCTTGACCGCGGTCTCTGGATCGGCGCCCACGCCCACTTCGGGCTGGCAGGCGGCCAACGCGGTGGCGCTAAGCGCCAGCAAACTAGAAAGGATAAGTGCGGAGCCAGATTGAGATTTCACGGCTACTAATCCTAACAGCGCGCGTTGTAAAAACTCGAAGCCCAGCGCGGCTGTAGTGTGAAGCGGGTGATTTCTAATACCGCAACTGACGCTGTTTCTTGGGCGCAGGTCATTGTTTTGTCCATCGTGCAGGGGCTTACCGAGTTTCTTCCGGTAAGTTCCTCCGGTCACCTGCGCATTGTTTCCGAGCTTTTTTGGGGCAACGACGCCGGCGCTTCCTTCACCGCCGTTATCCAGCTGGGCACGGAGTTGGCTGTGCTGGTCTATTTCGCCCCAATGATTTGGCAGATTCTCTCCGGCTGGTTCCGTGGCTGGGCTGATAAGTCCTCTCGCGGCCAGGACTGGCGCATGGGGTGGATGGTCATCGTGGGTTCCATTCCCATCGGAATTGTCGGCCTCGCATTCGAGGATGCGATTCGTGGCGCCCTGCGCAACCTGTGGATTACCGCCGCAATGCTCATTCTCTTCTCCTTGGTCTTCATCGCTGCAGAAAAGATGGGTAAGAAGGAACGCAGCTTTGACCAGTTGACCATGAAAGATGCCATTGTTATGGGCCTGTGCCAATGCTTGGCGCTCATTCCGGGTGTTTCCCGCTCCGGCGGCACCATTTCCGGCGGTCTATTCCTGGGGCTGGACCGCGAAGTGGCAACGCGCTTTAGTTTCTTGCTCGCCATTCCGGCTGTGCTGGCTTCGGGGCTTTTCTCGCTTCCCGACGCCTTTTCTCCCGAATCCGGCCAAGCCGCCTCCGGCCTGCAGCTTCTGGTCGGCACTGGCATCGCTTTTGTACTGGGCTACGCCTCCATTGCGTGGCTACTAAAGTTCGTGGGCAACCACTCCTTCTCCTGGTTCGCCGCCTACCGCATTCCAGTTGGCATCCTCGTAATGATCCTCCTGGCACTGGGAGTCCTGCAGCCGCTCTAAGACACACCGCGTTAGTATGGTGGCTATGCATTCTTGGCCACTACCTTCCTTCCGCCCTGTGCCGGGTGATGCGGCACAGCTGCGCTTGTACGATTCCGCGAACCAAACCATCGCTCCCGTAGAGGTCGCAGGGGATACCGCCACCATGTACGTGTGTGGCATCACGCCCTATGACTCCACCCACTTGGGCCATGCCGCCACGTATCTGACCTTTGACCTTATCTACCGCGCGTTCCTGGATGCCGGGAAGAAGGTTCACTACGTCCAAAACATCACCGACGTGGATGATCCGCTATTCGAACGTGCCGAACGCGACGGTGTGGATTGGCGTGAGCTCGGCACTTCTCAAATTGACCTCTTCCGTTCCGATATGGAGCTGCTTTCCGTTTTCCCGCCGCAGGACTACATCGGTGCCATGGAGGCCGTCGATGAAATCGTGGAAATGGTGCAGAAGCTTCTCGACGCCGGAGCGGCCTACGTCGTAGACGACCCCGAGCACCCAGATATCTACGCCTCCATCGAGGCCACCGAGCGCTTTGGGTATGAGTCCAATTACTCTGCCGAAGAGATGCGCACCTTCTTTGCCGAGCGCGGCGGCGATCCCGACCGCCCAGGGAAGAAGAATCCGCTCGACGCACTTATCTGGCGTGCCCACCGCGAGGGCGAGCCGGCATGGGATTCGCCCTTTGGGCCTGGCCGCCCAGGCTGGCATATTGAATGTTCCGCCATCGCTACCAATCGCTTGGGGTCTTCCTTTGATATCCAGGGTGGCGGTAGCGACCTGAAGTTCCCACACCATGAGTTTTCCGCTGCCCACGCCGAGGCCGCCCTCAACGTCGATCGCATGGCACAGTTCTACGTGCATACCGGCATGATTGGCCTCGACGGGGTCAAGATGTCTAAGTCCTTGGGCAACCTCGTCTTCGTTCACAAGCTCGTCGGAGCGGGTGAGGATCCCTCCGCTATCCGCTTGGGCGTCTTCGCAGGCCATTACCGCGACGAGCGCGACTGGTCCGACGAGGTGCTCGACGGCGCTAAGCGCCGCCTCGCCGCATGGCGGGAGGCTCTTGAGCAGCCAGGAAGCATGGCAGGGGCCGAAGAGGTCGTCGCCAAGCTGCGTGCCGCAATCGCCAACGACCTTGATACCCCGGCCGCGCTCGCTGCCGTGGATGAGTGGGCAGAGGCCGACCGTGGCACGGACGAGGACGGCGCGGCCGATTTGGTTCGCACCGCACTAAATTCGCTCCTCGGCGTGCAGGCTTAGGCAAGATAGGGCAGTATCTACAGCATGAGCATTCGCGCCGATTTCCAGCCCACCGTAGATGAGTTCATTAGTGACCTGAAGTCCTTCGCCACCGGCGATTACCTCAAGGAAGAGGAAAAGGAGTTCTGGGAGGCACCGTTTGACGCCAACGTCCTCCCAGAGCTGCGCGGCCACCTTGAGCAGATGCTCGATGGGCTGGATGCACTTCCGGACGATCCAGACGGACCACAGTTGGTCACCGTCTTGTCCAAGACCGTTCGCAAGTTGGCAGATTTTAATCGCGCTCAGCACGATGCCGTTCTCGAGCCAGAGGAAAAGGAAGAGCTCTCCGAGCTTATCTATAACGCCAGCGCGGCCACCGGAGCAGACGACGAAGCCCTGTCGCAGATTCCGGAACTGGACTTTTAGTTCTGCCCCTTCCGCCTTAGTAAGCGCCAGCTCGCGCTAACTGCGCGGCTGGCTTTTGCCGCCGTGCGCCCACAGCGTGAACGGCGAAACTATTTCCTACCTGATAGAGAAAGCTAGCTTTATTCTCGTGCCGCACTCCACCGCCGCTTCCGGCCTGACTAAGCCCGCCGCCATCTTCTGGGATATGGATGGCACCCTCACTAATTCGGAGCCCCTTTGGGCGGAGGCAACGTTTTACCTTTCAGAACTGCTGGGCAAACGGCTCACTCCCACCCAGCGCCTGGCTACTGTGGGCGCGACCTTTGATACCACCTTGGCAATCTGCGCGGATAATGCGGGGGTGGTGCTGCACCCCGGGGACAGCGAGCGTTACCGCGCCCGAATGTTTGACTATGTCAAGGGCCTTTTTGCTCGCCAGCTGGAAATCTTTCCGGGAATCCCTCCACTGCTTCAGGAACTGAAAGCGGATGGGGTGCCCATGATGGTCACTACCAATACCGAGCGCAATGTCGCTGACGCTGCTATCAATGCGTTGGGGCGGCACTATTTCGTCGATACTATCTGCGGGGATGAGGTTCCTGCCGGCAAACCAGCGCCGGATATGTACCGCGAGGCCGCCCGCCGCATTGGCGCAGATCCCGCAGAGTGCTTAGTTTTTGAAGATTCCGCAACCGGCATGCGCGCCGCAGTTGATGCCGGCTGTGCGGTTATCGGTTTGCCCGAAGATGATCAGGTTCAGGTACCGACCGAGGTCACCGAAATTTCTCGCCTCCGCGATTCGCGGCACCTCGCGGGAGCTAAGGCCACTGACGTCTATGAGTGGTTCGCTAAGATTTCGGCGCGGCAGTAGAAATTCAGAGTTCCACTACATTCTCTATCTACCTGTGGAACAATAGGTAGACGTGAAGAACTTTGAGACTCTTTTCGCCGAACTGGCCGAGAAGGCCGACCAGCGTCCAGCTGGTTCTGGCACCGTTGCCGCGCTGGATAAAGGCGAGCATTTCATTGGTAAAAAGATCATCGAAGAAGCCGGGGAAGTATGGATCGCCGCTGAGTATCAGTCCGACGATGAGCTGGCGGAAGAGATGTCCCAGCTGCTCTATTGGACTCAGGTCATGATGCTCAAGCGCGGACTTACCCCTGAAGACCTTTATAAGTACCTCTAGGCAACACCCCACAGGATGGAAGGATCCGCATGATCAAGATTGCTGTACCGAATAAGGGCTCATTGTCAGAAGCTGCCGTGGAAATCCTTACAGAGGCCGGTTACAAGGGCCGCGGGCATTCCAAGGCGCTCAACGTGGTAGATGCCGATAACGGGGTAGAATTCTTTTTCCTACGGCCGAAAGATATTGCCATCTATGTCGCCCGCGGGGTCTTAGACCTAGGCATTACGGGCCGGGACTTGGCACTTGACTCTAAAGCGAGCTTTGATGAAGTTTTGCCGTTAGGCTTTGGTGGCTCCACGTTCCGGTACGCAGCCCCGCAGGGGGAGGAGTGGGATATCTCTCAACTGGCTGGGCGGCGGATCGCGACGTCGTACCCCAATCTTGTCCGCACAAACCTCGCCGCACATGGGATTGAGGCCGATGTTATTCGATTGGACGGGGCTGTAGAGATCTCCATCCGGCTCGGCGTTGCCGATGTTATTGCTGATGTCGTGTCAACTGGTACTACTTTGCGCCAGCAAGGGTTAGCGCCGTTCGGGGACCCGATCATTGAGTCCGAGGCGGTAGTTATTAAGCGTACAGGGGTAGAAGTTGCGGAGGAAGAGCAGGTAGTGCTCGACCGCATTCAGGGAATTCTGCACGCTCGCACCTATCTGATGATCGACTACAACATCGCTCAATCCAACCTCGACGCAGCTGCTGGTATTACTCCAGGGTTGACCGGTCCTACGGTGTCGCCGTTAGCGCGTGAGAACTGGGTGGCAGTGCGAGCGATGGTTCCGAAGAAGCAAGCTAACCAAGTCATGGACCGACTTTCCCAACTCGGCGCGGAAGCAATTTTGGCTTCTGATTTACGTATCGCCCGCTTTTAGGGGGAGTAATTTTTCTGGGTCGGCCCAAATAGATTCAGTCGTGGCTAACATTAGCGCTTGAGGTTACTCATTCGAATATAAGTCTCGACAGGCAAAGGAGCCGAGCCATCATGGCAAAGTCCTCTAAGAAAGAAGAAAAGGACACCAAGTCTGCAGCAAAGGACGTGAAGAAGAAGGAAGCTGACACTTCCACTCACGCTGCACAGCAGAAGGTGGCCGAACAAAAGGCACCTAAGAACTCCAGCAAGAAGACTCGCACCGAGACCGACCTTCTTGGCTCCTTGGAAGTTCCCGCTGACGCTTACTACGGTGTGCACACCGTACGCGCCATGGAGAACTTCCAGATCTCTTACGTGACCATCAACACCATCCCGCACTTCATCCGCGGCATGGTCCAGGTCAAGAAGGCGGCCGCCATGGCAAACCGCCGCCTGCACGTTCTGCCAAAGAAGAAGGCTGAAGCCATCATCTGGGCCTGTGACCAGATCCTGGAAGAGGGCCGCTGCATGGATCAGTTCCCGCTGGACGTCTTCCAGGGTGGCGCTGGTACCTCGCTGAACATGAACACCAACGAGGTTGTTGCCAACCTCGCGCTGGAGTACCTCGGTGAGGAGAAGGGCTCCTATGACATCATCAACCCGAATGATGATGTGAACATGTCCCAGTCCACCAACGATGCTTACCCGACCGGCTTCCGCTTGGGTCTGCATGCAGCAGTGGATCACCTCATTGAGCGCATGGATGGTCTGCGTGCCGCATTCCAGGTCAAGGGCAATGAGTTCCAGGACATCCTGAAGATGGGTCGTACTCAGCTTCAGGATGCGGTTCCGATGACCTTGGGTGATGAGTTCAAGGGCTTTGCCAATAACCTGAACGAGGAGCAGGCATTGCTGCGCGATGCACAGCGTCGCCTGCTCGAGATCAACTTGGGCGCAACCGCAATCGGCACCGGCGTGAACACCCCGGCCGGCTACCGCCACCAGGTCACCGCAGCTCTGTCTGAGGTCACCGGCTTGGAGATGAAGACCGCCCGCGATCTCATTGAGGCAACCTCTGACTGTGGCGCTTACGTGCTGCTGCACGCCACCATCAAGCGCGCAGCAATGAAGCTTGCCAAGATCTGTAATGACCTGCGCCTGCTGTCTTCCGGTCCACGCGCTGGCCTGGCTGAGATCAACCTGCCTGCGCGTCAGGCCGGCTCCTCCATCATGCCGGGTAAGGTCAACCCGGTTATCCCGGAGGTTGTGAACCAGACCTGCTTCAAGATCTTCGGCAATGACCATGTCGTCACCATGGCCGCTGAGGCTGGCCAGCTGCAGCTCAACGTCATGGAGCCGGTCATCGGCGAGGCACTATTCCAGTCCATTCGCATCATGGGTAACGCCGTCGACGCCCTGCACGAAAAGTGCGTCACCGGCATTACCGCTAATGCAGACGTGTGCCGTGCCTACGTGGAAAATTCCATTGGTATCGTCACCTACCTGAACCCGTTCATCGGCCACCACAACGGTGACCTGATTGCCAAGGAGTCCCTGGAGACCGGCAAGGGCGTCAAGGAACTCGTCTTGGAGAAGGGCTTGCTCGATGAGGCTACCTTGAACAAGGTTCTGTCCGTTGAAAACCTCATGCACCCAGAGTTCCGCGGTCAGCTCTTCATCGACGAGGACTAAAGACTCGGCTTTTGAGAAGCAGTAGGGCATAGCGCCCCGCATAGTAGACCCCACGGTCTCTGCCATTTTCTCTTGATGTACAAGGAATACTGGCGAAGGCTGTAGGGGTCTTTTGCGTGCATGGAATCGGCGGTAGGTAGTTTCCTTTTACGGCCCTGTGCTGGGCGAATGCGGAGAAGGATACCGACCGTCTTATAGCGAGACGCTTAATACATGTGGGAATCAACACAAACGGACAATTCGAGTGAATAAATCGACGTGATAGGTGCACAATAGAAGATGTTGAGGACGGCATGCACTCTGTATGGAGACGCGTGCCCTTAGTTTGCATACAGAGCGTATGGAGTATGTCCATGGTTATTGTTCATATAGTCATCGTTCTCGCCGCCATCTTCTTGGGCGCGAGGATTGGTTCAATTGGTATCGGTATGGCCGGCGGCCTCGGTGTGTTGGCCCTTGGTCTCACCGGTGTCCCCATTACTAGGGAAGACATCCCGTTCGACGTCATCGGTATCATCATGACCGTCATTGCCGCCATCGCCGCGATGCAGAGGGCTGGTGGCATGGACTACTTGGTGCACATTGCAGAAAAGTTTCTGCGCAAAAACCCGAAGCGGATTACGTTCTACGCGCCCATCGTTACTTGGTTGATGACGGTGCTGGCCGGTACCGGCCACACTGCATTCTCCACGCTACCGGTCATTGTTGAGGTAGCTAAAGAAGGCAAGGTTCGCCCTTCACGCCCGCTTTCCATTGCGGTAGTTGCCTCTCAGATGGCAATTTGTGCCTCGCCTATTTCTGCCGCAGTGGTTCTCCTAGCCAGCCTGTTGGAGCCAGCTGGAGTGGGCTATTTGCAGGTGCTAGCAGTCGTCATTCCGGCAACGTTCCTGTCTATTTTCCCAGCTGCGTGGATTGCTAATAAGTTTGGCAAGGAACTAGATGATGACCCGGTGTACCAGGAGCGCAAGGCGCAAGGCTTGGTTAAGCAACCACTGGGGGCTGAGAACTTCCAGCCGCCGAAGGGTGCCAAGGCTTCTGTTCTGGTGTTCCTGGTAGCCATCGTCATCGTGATGGCATGGGCCACGCTGACCTCGGAGCAGGTCGGGCTAATCGCAGAACCAACCTTGCCACGTAATGAGGCAATTATGACGGTTATGCTTACCGCGGCCACCATCATCGTCATGATGACGAAGTTCCCGGCAGGGGATGTTCTCAATACGCCGGTATTTAAGTCCGGTATGTCCGCATGTATTTGTGTGCTAGGCGTTGCTTGGTTGGGTACCAGCCTTATCAACCACTACATGGACGATATTCAGTCTATGGCTGGTAGCGTTATTGAGTCTTCGCCGTGGCTGCTCGCGGTGGTCTTGTTCTTCGCCGCAGCGCTGCTGTACTCGCAGGCCGCTACGACCAAGGCCCTCATGCCAGCAGCCCTGGCTCTGGGCGTAAGCCCCCTTACCGCAGTCGCTGCTTTCCCAGCCGTCTCGGCTCTATTTATCCTGCCGACCTACCCAACGCTGCTGGCAGCGGTGGAGATGGACGATACCGGCTCGACTCGAATCGGCAAGGCTGTATTCAACCACCCATTCCTTATCCCAGGCACGGTCAGCATCGCGGTTTCTGTCCTCTTAGGCTACGCATTCGGCCTCGTCATCCTTTAAGAGGTAGACGACAAGTCCACCCGGAAGGCGCCCCTGGAGGGCGCCTTTTTGGATCGCAGCGTGGACAGGAGGATTGATTCAATTCACTTTCTTTCAAAAATGCGGGTTATTTAACTCGCGAGCTCGGTAGGCTAAGGACATGACTACTCAGCCATCCGATGTTGAAATTGCCCAAGCCCACCACCTGCAGCCAATCGCGGAGATTGCGGCCAAGGCGGGCATTCCTGCCGACGCCGTGATTCCCTATGGCACCACCAAAGCCAAAGTCGATATCACCAAGGTGGACTATTCCAAGGAAAACCAAGGCAAGCTGGTGCTTGTCACCGGCGTATCGCCCACACCTGCCGGCGAGGGCAAGTCCACCGTGCTCATTGGCCTTACCGACGCCCTGGATCAGTTGGGTAAGAAGGCCATCGTTGCCCTGCGTGAGCCCTCCCAAGGACCAGTGATGGGTATTAAGGGCGGCGCGGCTGGCGGCGGCTATGCACAGATCGTCCCCATGGAGGACATCAATCTTCACTTCACCGGCGATTTTCATGCCATTACCTCTGCAACCAACACCCTGGCCGCCATCATTGATAACCACATCCATCAAGGCAACGCCTTGGGCATCGACCCGCGGCGCGTGACGTGGCAGCGGTGCATGGACGTCAACGACCGTGCCCTGCGCAATGTGGTGACCGGCCTGGGCGGGCCGGCTCACGGTGTGCCTGCAGAAACCGGTTTCACTATTACCGCGGCCTCCGAGATCATGGCCATCTTGTGCTTGTCCACGAACCTCGAGGACCTAAAGAAGCGCCTCGGCGATATCACTATTGGGTTCACCTATGATCAGCGCCCTGTTACTGCGCGTGATTTGAAAGCGGAAGGTGCACTCACAGCGCTCATGCGCGATGCCCTCAACCCCAACCTGGTACAAACCCTTGGCGGCGTGCCGGCCTTGGTGCACGGTGGGCCATTCGCCAATATTGCGCACGGCTGCAACTCCCTGCTGGCAACCCACACCGCACTGCAATTCGGCGATATCGTCTTAAGCGAGGCTGGGTTCGGTTCCGACCTAGGCGGAGAAAAGTTCGTCGACATCAAGGCGCGCTTTGGCGGCCTAGATGTTGCTGGCGCCGTGGTCGTTGCCACCATCCGCTCGCAGAAATACAACGGCGGTGTGGCCAAGGATAAGCTCACCGAGGAAAACCTGGATGCCCTCAAGGCGGGCATAGTCAACCTAGAGCGACACGTAGAAAACCTGCGCAAGTTCGGGATCAAACCGGTAGTCGCGCTCAACCTCTTCTGGTCCGATACCGAAGCAGAACGCGAGTTCATGCGGCAGTGGGCCGAAGACTTCGGAGTGGCCTTGGAGGAAGCCAACGTGTGGTCCGAGGGCGGCGCGGGTGCTACCAAGCTGGCAGAGACCTTGCTGGAGAACCTGCAGGGAGGCGCCAAGCAGCTCTACGATCCGCAGGAGGGAATCGAGGCCTCCATCGAGACCATCGCTCGCGAGATCTATCGCGCAGACCGTGTGGAATACGGGGCAAAGGCGCTCAAGGATCTCAAGTACATTCAGGACAATGGCTGGGATAAGCTGCCGGTGGTCATCTCTAAGACGCAGTACTCCTTCAGCGATGATGCCTCTGCTCTGGGGGCGCCGGAAGGCCATACGTTGCATGTGCGCGAATTGCTGCCGCGCACCGGCTCGGGATTTATCGTTGTGCTCACAGGCAACGTCATGACGATGCCGGGACTGCCGAAGAAGCCGGCGGCCAATAATATCGACGTCGATAAGCAGGGCACCATTTCGGGCCTTTTCTAGGCAGGTGGGGCGCTAGTCCTTCGTATCTGCCGCGGAACCCGGCCAGCCCGGGTACTGCGGCGGGGTGCCGCCAAACTCCGGGCAGAGATCCTGGTGGGCGCACCATCCGCAGAGCTTGGATGGCTTCGGACGGAAGTCCCCGGCGCGCCCGTCGGCCTCAATCTTTGCCCACAGCTCGCCGAGATCGCGCTCGAAGTATTCGAGCTCTTCTCGGTTAGGCGTAAGAAACATCGAGTCCAACACCTTGAGGTACATCAGGCGCAATTGGTGGGGAATGGTGCCTAGAATGCGCCAGTAGACCAGCGCATAAAAGCGCATCTGGAATTGTGCATCCTGGGAATAGCGGGGAAGTGGCTTCTTGCCGGTTTTATAGTCCACGACTCGGACCTCGCCAGTTGGGGCGCGGTCCACGCGGTCGATGAAGCCGCGGACGGGGACCCCATTGGGCAGGACCGTGTTGACGTACATCTCTGTTTCTTGGCAATCAAAGCCTTGGGGATTTTCCATCTGGAAATAGCCTTTGAGCAGTTCTCTGGCAGCGACGAAGAAGTCGTAGGTGTCTTCTTCTGGCACGAGCTCTAAAAGTTCCTCGTCTTTGGCGGTCATCTCTGCCCAGGAGGGCTTAATCATCTTCACTGCGGCAGGATAGGTGCGCTCTTCGCGCGGTAGCTTGTGCATCTCTTCCAAAACGGCGTGCACAAGGGTTCCTTTGACCTGCGCGATGGTCTTGGGCTCGGGCAACTTGTCAATCGCGCGGAAGCGATAGAGCAGCGGGCACTGCTTATAGTCAGAGGCGCGCGAGGGCGATAGGGCCAGTGGGCGGGGTGTAGATGAAGTAGCCATGGTGTATCTAGCCTATCGCCGCGCGATTCGTGGCAAGCTAGGAGGTATGAGTTATACCGCAGATTTCCTAGATTTTATTGCTGCTTCTCCTTCTTCGTACCACGCTGCTGATGAGGTATCCCGCCAGCTGCGTGAGGCGGGATTTGAGGTACAGGATGAGGGAACGCAGTGGTCCGCTGCGCCTGGCGGCCACGTCATGGTGCGCGGCGGCGCGGTTGCGGCGTGGTACGTGCCAGAGGGCGCGGATAAGAATTCTGGTTTCCGCATCGTGGGGTCGCATACGGACTCGCCGGGCTTGGTACTGAAACCCACGCCGGATTTCTCAGCGGCCGGCTGGCAGCAGGTGGCAGTAGAGGTCTATGGCGGTGCGCTGCTGCATACCTGGTTTGACCGGGAGCTGACCGTGGCCGGGCAGATGGTCACCAAGGATGGTACGCGGCACCTAGTCAATACTGGCCCGGTCCTGCGCCTTCCGTCCCTGGCAATCCACCTCTACCGCAAGGATGAGTTTAAGCCGGATCGTCAGCACAACATGCAGCCGGTTTTGAGCGTTGGTGACCCGGAGGCATCCATCTTGCAAGTAGTGGGGGAAAAGGTGGGCGTCGCCAAGCAGGATATTGCTTCCTTCAACTTGATTACGGCCGATGCCGCTCGCGGCGAAGTCTTTGGCGCGGGCGAGCAGTTCATCGCGGCCGGACGGATGGATAACCTTTCGTCCGTACATGCCTCGTTGGAAGCGATGAAGAAGGCCGCCGAAAACTATCACGGCAAAGACGTCCTAGTCATGATGGCCTTTGACCATGAAGAGGTGGGCTCCAGCTCGCGCTATGGTGCGGGCGGTCCCATCCTGGCGGATGTACTTACTCGCACGGCGCGGGCGCTGGGGGCCAACGAGGAGGAACGCTTCCAGATGTTCTCCCGCTCGAGCTGTGTCTCGGCAGATGCCGCGCATTCGGTGCACCCGAATTACGTGGGCAAGCACGATCCCACGCACCATCCGATTATCGGCAAGGGTCCAGTGACCAAGATCAACGGCAATCAGCGTTATGCTTCCGATGCCACTACGGTGGCGTTATGGGAAGCAGCATGCGAGAAGGCAGGCGTGCCGGTGCAGCGGTTTGTGGGCAATAATGATGTGCCCTGTGGCTCGACCATTGGTCCCATTACGGCGACGCGTTTGGGCATCGATACCGTGGATGTGGGCGTGCCTATGCTGTCTATGCACTCGGCGCGTGAAATGGTAGGCGAGCGGGACCAAGTATGGCTCGCGCAGGCACTTGAGGCATACTTGGTGGGATAGTAATCGCAACCTCGAGGAGTCTTGAGACATGGCTTATTCCGGCCCGTTTGCCTATGGCGACCGCGTGCAGCTTACCGACGCCAAGCGGCGCCACTACACGGTCATTCTGGAAGAAGGAGGCCAGTTCCACTCCCACAAGGGCATCATTAACCATGATGACATCGTGGGTATGGACGAGGGCTCGGTCATTGAGTCCACCCTTGGCTCCTCCTTCCTGCTTTTCCGCCACCTGATGGTGGATCACGTGCTATCCATGCCGCGCGGTGCCGCGGTGATCTACCCCAAGGATGCGGCACAGATTTTGGTAGAGGGCGATATCTTCATGGGCGCGCGCGTGCTCGAGGCCGGCGCCGGTTCGGGTGCACTGTCCATGTCCCTGCTGCGCGCCGTGGGGCCAGAAGGCCATGTGTATTCCTATGAGGTGCGCGATGACCACCTCGAGTATGCGGTAGATAACGTCAAGGAATACTTTGGCGAGCAGCCCGAGTGGTGGTCGCCGCGTCTCGGCGATTTAGGAGATGTCACCGCCGAGGACTTGGGTGGGCCGGTAGACCGCGTGATCCTCGATATGCTCGAGCCCTGGGAACACTTGGAGACCGTGCGCGATCTTCTGATCCCTGGCGGAGTGTTCATGACCTACGTGGCAACGGTGCCGCAGTTGATGAAGGTCATGGAAGGAATTCGCGAGCTCAAGTGCTTTACCGAGCCTAAGGCCTGGGAATCACTGGTGCGCGAATGGAAGGTTGAAGGCCTGGCTACGCGCCCGGAGCACCGTATGAATGCGCATACCGCCTTCCTTATCTGGACCCGCCGCCTGGCCGATGGCGTGACCCCGCCGCGCCCGCAGCGCCGCGCCCGCAAGTAAAGCTGGAAATGGCTCACCTCAGCGCCCAGAATTTAAAGTGCAAGTACCCTCTTTCGCCGACTGGGCCGCGTTAGAGTAGTGGGCATGGATGAAGCCACGGACTATAAGCGGCAGATCAGCCAGCTTGCTGCCCGCAATCAGAAGTTGGCGGGCTTATTAAAAGAATCGCGTGGGAAGCTCGAGCAGCTTTTTGCGGAGCTTAACGCGCTGGCTGAGCCGGCATCGACCTACGGCGTTTTCTTAAGCTATTCTTCTTCCCACAGCGAGGTAGGAACCACCGCGGAGGTCTACACCAACGGCCGCGTGATGCAGCTTAAGGTTTCGCCCAATGTGGAACCGGGCAGCCTAGTGGCCGGCCAGCAGGTTCGCTTGGGCGATGGCTTCGTAGTGGTGGAAGGGTGCGCACCCGAGCGCACGGGCGAGCTCGCCACCGTGGTGGAGCGCCTGGGAGAGAGCCGCCTCATCGTGGCCAACTCCTCTGGCGAGGAAAAGGTGGTGCTGCTATCGCAGGCACTGCGCGAGGAAACCCGTGTGCCAGCAGGAGAAATTGTGCTCGTTGATCCCAAGGCTGCAATCGCGCTGGAAAAGGTGGAAAAGACGGAGGTCTCCCAGCTCTCCCTTGAGGAGGTCCCCGATGTGCGCTACGAGGACATCGGCGGGCTAGACGAGCAGATTTCCCAGATCCGCGATTCCGTGGAACTGCCGTTTATTCATCCGGACCTCTATCACCACTACGAGCTACAGCCGCCTAAGGGCGTCCTCCTCTATGGCCCGCCAGGATGCGGTAAGACGCTTATTGCTAAGGCCGTGGCCCATTCCTTGGCGCAGCAACTGGGTAGTGATGGGCCGAGTTACTTCCTCAATATCAAGGGCCCAGAGCTGCTCAATAAGTATGTAGGGGAAACGGAACGCCGCATCCGCCTCATCTTTGAGCGCGCTCGTGAATTAGCCCAGCTGAGTTCCGACCGTCCGGTGGTCATCTTTTTTGATGAGATGGAATCGATCTTCCGCACCCGTGGCTCAGGCGTGTCTTCGGATATGGAAACCACGGTGGTGCCGCAGCTGCTCACAGAGCTTGACGGCGTGGAGAGCCTATCCAATGTGATCGTTATTGGCGCTACCAACCGCGAGGAGCTCATCGATCCCGCCATCATGCGCCCCGGGCGGCTCGATATCAAGATCCGGGTTAACCGGCCGAGTAAACAGGGTGCCCGCGAGATTTTCGCCCGCCACTTTGCAGAATCCGTGCCGCACCAGGGCAGGCTAGAGGAGCTCATCGGCGCCGCGGTGGACGAGCTTTACGCCGATCGCCCCTTTGTGCAGCTGCACTTTTCCAGCGGGGAGCGCGAAATTTTGCACTACCGGGACTTTGTCTCCGGCGCGATGATTGCCAATATCCTCTCCCGCGCCAAGAAGCTGGCTATCAAGGACGAACTGCAACAGCGTGCGGGCAGTGAGCAGGGGATAGGCGGGCGCGAAGGGGGCATCGCCAAGCAGCATTTGCTCCAGGCCATTGCGGCCGAGCGCGCCGAATCCGAGTACGTGCCCACCTCTACCAACCCGGAGGAGTGGACCAAGATCATCTCCCAAGACCATGCTGGCGCCCGCGTTGAGCGGGTGGAGCTACTGACCGCTAGGAGGAGCGCATGAGCCGCGTTGTAGGTACCGAGACCGAGTACGGCATTGCCACCCCGGAGCTGCCGGAGTATTCGCCCATCATTTCGTCCACGCACGCGGTGGTGGCGTATGCCGCGCTCCACACTGGGGCGCGCTCGCGCTGGGACTTTGCCGAGGAACACCCGTTGCGCGATTCCCGCGGCTTCGATCTCAAGCGCTACCACACCGTGCCCGTGGTGGATCCCAACGCCATCGGGGTGGCCAATGTGGTCACGGCCAATGGCGCGCGCTTTTATGTCGACCACGCGCACCCAGAATATTCCGCGCCGGAATGCACTAATGCTTGGGACGCCACGCTTTACGACGCCGCAGGTGACACCACGCTCCTGCAAGCCGCCGCAGCCGTAGCGGGCCTGAGCGCGCAAGGAAAGTCCGTCCTTGCTAACCATGAACCGTGCCCTGCTTTGCGTTTCTATAAAAACAACGTGGACGGCAAGGGCGCGTCTTATGGCTCGCACGAGAACTATCAGTACTCCCGTGCCACGGACTTTGACACTATGGCGCAGGCCCTTATCCCGTTTTTCGTGGCCCGCCAGGTAGTTATCGGCGCCGGACGCATGGGGATCGGCGAATTTGGCGAGGAGCCAGGATTCCAGATCTCCCAGCGCGCTGACTATATTGAGCAGGAAATCTCGCTGGAGACCACCCTTAATCGCGGCATCATCAATACCCGCGACGAGCCGCATGCGGTGCACGCGGACTATGGGCGCCTCCACGTCATCATCGGAGATGCAAATATGTCGCAGACCTCCACGCTGCTCAAACTAGGCATGACCTCGTTGGTGCTCGATGCGATTGAGCAGGGTGTGGACTTTAGCGATCTTCGCTTGCAGGATGCCGTGGCGGAGGTACCACGCGTCAGCCGCGATCTCACCCTTCAGCATCGCCTCGAGCTTGCCGACGCCCGCCAGCTCACCGCCCTAGAAATCCTCGCTGAATACCGCGCCCGCGTAACCCCACGCACAGAAGCCGATCACAAGGTGCTCGCGGCCTGGGACGAGGTAGTTGCTCTTCTCACGAAGGACCCGATGCAGGCCGCACACCTTTTGGATTGGGTGGCGAAATATCGCTTGATCAAGGGCTACCTCGACCGCGGTATCGACCCGGCCGACCCAAAGCTGCGCCTGATTGACCTGCAATACGCGGAGATCGATCCTGCCAAGTCGCTACACCACGCGCTGGTGCGTAACGGCCAGATGCGGCAGCTCTTTAGCGCTGCAGAGATTGAAGACGCCGCCACCATTCCGCCAGAGGACACCCGGGCGTACTTCCGCGGCCGAGTGACGCAGAAATTCGGTGAGGACATCATTGCCGCAAGCTGGCAAAGCCTCACGGTGCGGTTAGGCGAGGAAACCGCGGCATCCTGGGCCACGGTTCCGATGGATGAGACCACCAGCCTGACTCGCGCCCAGTGCGAGGAGATCATCGACGCCGCACCTACGGTAGCGGATCTTCTTCAGGGACTAACTGACAGCGGTATCCAGCCCGAGTACCGTAACTAATAGTCAGACATCGAGGCAGAAGCGAAGGAAAGGACGTTCATACCATGTCAACCCACCAGTCGCAGGTCACCGGCGGTAACGGCGGCGATGACTCCACGGGGGAGGAGGAGTTTACCTCCACACAGCTGAGCATTAACACCACCGGCACCGATGAATTGCTCGATGAGATCGATGGGCTGCTAGAAAACAACGCCGAGGAATTCGTGCGCTCTTATGTCCAAAAAGGCGGGCAGTAAGGGTGAGTGACCAGCGCCCCGTCTTCGCCCGTCGCATCATGGGCATCGAGACGGAATATGGCTTAACCACCAGCGCGGGCCCAGGAGAACGCGTCCTGAGCCCTGATGAAGCGGCGCGCGTGCTTTTCCGGCCCATCGTCCAGGAACATTCTTCCTCTAATATCTTTTCCACCAACGCGAGCCGCCTGTACCTCGATGTCGGATCCCACCCCGAAATAGCCACCGCCGAGTGCGATAGCTTGAGCCAGCTTCTGGCCTATGAATGCGCTGGCGATGCGATAGTCAACCGGCTCGGCGAAAAAGCGGAGCAGACCTTTGCTGCCGAGGGGCACCCGCGCGCGGTGTACCTGTTTAAAAACAACGTGGATTCAGCCGGAAACTCCTTTGGCTGCCACGAAAACTACCTCATCAGCCGCCACATGGTGCTCAAGGATTTGGGGCTGGCACTCCTTCCGTTCCTTATTACCCGCCAGCTCATTTGCGGCGCCGGCATGATCCAGCCTGCTAAGGGCGATAAGCCCGCCCAATTCCTGCTCTCGCAGCGGGCGGACCAAGTCTGGGAAGGCGTATCTTCTGCCACCACTCGATCACGCCCCATCATCAATACCCGCGATGAACCACACGGCGATTCCAAGCGCTTCCGCCGCATGCACGTCATCGTGGGCGATTCCACCATGGCCGAGCCCACCATGGCCCTAAAAGTCGGTTCCACGCTGCTCATCCTGGAAATGCTGGAAGCCGGATTTGACCTACCGGAGTTCGACATCGAAAAACCCATTCACCATATCCGCGCCATCGCGCGCGATATGACGGGCTCGACCGAACTACCGCTCGCAGGAGGGGGATCCGTCACCGCACTCGAGGTCCAGCAGCAACTATGCCAGCGCGCTACCCAATGGCTGGAAGAACGGGAAGACGCCGGCACTCCCACCGTAGAAATGCGGCGCGTGGTGGATCTCTGGCAGCGCATGCTGCACGCCATTGAGACTCAAGACTTCTCCGGCGTGGACCGAGAAATCGACTGGGTCATCAAATTGGGACTGCTCGAGCGCTACCGCGCACGGCTGGGAGGTCACTGGGACCACCCCAAGCTCGCCCAGATTGATATGACCTATCACGATATCCGGCCGAGCCGCGGGCTCTTTCATGTACTGCAGCGTAAGGGACTTATTGATCGGTGGATTTCGGACGCCGACATCGAACGCGCCATGGACACCGCGCCCGCGACCACTCGCGCCGCGCTGCGCGGGCAGTTCCTGTCCGCTGCCCGTAGCCTCGGGGCCAACGTCACCGTTGACTGGACGCGCCTTAAGGTCAACCGGCCTGAGCCACGCACCGAGGAGCTTCTAGACCCCTTCGTGGCCCACGAAGAGCGGGTCGATGCGTTGCTAGACTATATGCGTCTACACCACAGCTAGAAGCACACGAGCCGCACCAGGGAGACAACACAACACGTGGCAGCACACAACCCCGCGCCGAAACGGCATGATGAGGCGGTAGAAAGACTCACCAACCTCTCTTTCGCGCTACAGGGCGCCGCCAACTCCGGCGGTAGCCCGGACCGCACCGCCTCCTGGATTCGCCGTCATGTAGCAGGATACGGCGATAAATCAGATGAAGCCTTCGCCAAATCACTGGCCCGAGATATCGCAACCCTCCAGCGCGCCGGGGTGCCCATTGTGCACTCAGGCGGCGAAGACGGGGCGCGCTATCGCCTCGACGCGAGTAACTATCAGCTACCGCCGGTAGAATTTTCCCCAGAAGAGGCCATGGTTTTGGGCATCGCTGGGGGAGTAGGCACAACTGGAGGCCTGAGCGATTTTTCCCTGTCGGGATGGACAAAGATTGCTGCCAGCGGCGCCTCGCGCAACCTCGCAGGCGCACCGGTTTACACGGCGGTCAATGACATCACGCGACTCGCCCCAGAAATCATCACCGCGGTGCTCGCTGCGGTGCGCAATCAGCTCCGCATTACGTTTTCCTACCGTGCTAATCCGGCTACTGAGCCGGTACGCCGTATCATGGACCCGTGGGGAGTGGTCAACCGGGACAGCCGCATCTACCTCGTGGGATTCGATGTGGACCGCAACGAACCGCGCGTCTTTCGCGCCCTCCGCGTCTCTGACATCAAACGCTCGCACGATCCCGCGGAGCACACCAGCCCCACAGTGGACCTGCAGGTCTTGGTAGAGCGTGCACTGCAACGCGGGGAAAAGGTGGATGCACGCCTTGTCATCCCGGAGGGGCAGGCGCGGGAGCTCATGGATGCTGGCAAGCAGCAGCCCGACGGCACGGTGATGCTGCGCAAAGTGGATAAGGACTGGCTCGTACGCACCGCGGCTGGGTATGCGCCGGAGGTACAAGTGGTGGAACCAGCGGAAGTACGCCAGGAGGTCGTTTCCCTTTTGCGCAGGGCAGCACATCCGCAGGAAGGACGCTAGTCATGGCTGATGGATCACAGAAGCTCCAGGCGCTCGTGCGCTCTTTGAACCTGATTCCGTACTTCAAGAATCATCCCGACAAGACGCCCATGGAAGCGGCCAAGGACTTAGGTATGGAACCCGGCGAGCTGAAGGAAGCTCTCGATCGCCTCTTTTGCTCCGGCACGGGGCGCAATACCGAAGACCTCATCGATCTCTCCTTTAGCTATCGCGATGGGGTAACCATCCATAATGATCAAGGCTTAAGCCAGGCACTGCGGCTCACCCCAACCGAAGCCGGTGCCTTGCTTCTTACCTTGGAGTCCTTGCAGGCGATGCCAGGGCTAATCGACGCCCGCGCGGTCGAATCCGCCGCCGCTAAGCTGCGCGGCATCATGGATGAAAGAACTGTTGCCATTTATGATTCGCTATCTACTCCAGCCCCTGAAGAGACGGATATCCAGGCGCTTTTGTCCCAGGCGGTTGATGAACGAAAGCGGATCCGGCTGCACTACTGGAGTGCTTCTTCGAATGCAGAATCCGAAAGGGTAGTGGATCCAGCCCGCATTTTCATCGTCGATTCCGAGGCCTACTTGGCCGCTTGGGAGGAAGCAAAGCAAGCGCATCGCACCTTCCGCATCGACCGCATTAGTAATGCTCGCATCGTGGAGGAAGAATCCCAACCGCACCTGAAAGACCTCGACTTTGATGCTTCTTCACCCTTTAAATTGGGCGATGGGGACACCGTGCAACTAGCAGTTAACCAAGAATTCACGTGGCTGGCTGAATATTACGATATGCGCCTAGGCGAAGACTTAGGAAATGGGGAAGTAGCTGCAACGATGCCAATGGGATCAGTGGATTGGCTTATTCGCTTTGCCCTTGCTCAAGCTGATAGGTTGCGGGTAGTGGCTCCTCAATCCGTGGTAAACCTCATTGCGGAGCGAGGAAACACCGCCTTGAGCGGCTATACTCAGTAGCCAGTTACTTGCCCGTTTACTGCGCCCGCCCGCCGGCAGATAAGTTGGCGGTGATGCTTCCCGGCATGCTGGTGCACTAATTGAAAGAGGTTTCTCCATGAGCATAGGACCTATGGAAATTGGCCTAATCGTTCTTGTCATCGTCTTGCTATTCGGTGCAAAGAAGTTGCCGGAATTGGCACGCTCTATTGGCCGTTCCGCGCGCATCTTCAAGTCTGAGGTCAATGAGATGCATTCCGAGGAAGCCCAGCGTTCTCAGTCTCAGGCACAGCTGAACCAGAAGCAGCAGTCTGATGAGGAGTTCTGGAACCGCCCAGACATGCAGCCGGGCCAGCAGAACAACACCAACACTCAGCAGTAAACGCCCCTAACCTGTCGCCGCGCGAACACCCCTACAGCGCGCGGATATGCACCCGCAATCCGTGCAGTAGGGAAGTGTTCGCTTCTTTGCGTTGAAAGAGCCACACTGATGTCGTCACAGTCACAGCCTCTATCTCCCCAGAAAGCAAACAAGAGCGTGAAGGGTAAGCTGCGCTTTTCGCGCAAGCAGAAGAACCCCACCGGGGAGATGACCTTGGTGGAGCACCTGCAGGAGCTGCGCCGTCGCATCATTATTTCCGTGTTAGCGGTTGTCGTCGGGGCCATCATTGGGTTCATTTGGTACCAGCGAGCACCATTCGGGCTATCTCCGTTGGGTGAAATTCTACGAGAACCGTATTGTGCGCTGCCCCCCGATAAGCGAGCATCCTTCAGCGCGGACGGCGAGTGCCGACTATTGGCCACCAGCCCGTTTGAAATGCTCCTGTTGCGCCTAAAAGTAGGTGCCTTGGCTGGCACCGTATTGTCCTCGCCGGTGTGGCTGTACCAGGTCTGGGCCTTCGTTGTGCCTGGTCTCCATAAGAACGAGCGCCGCTACACGTTGAGCTTTGTCAGCGCCGCGGTGGGCCTATTCGTTGCCGGTGCCGTGCTGGCCTATTTCATCTTGTCCGTGGGTTTGGAATTCCTCATGGGCATCGGCGCCGAGTATCAAACAGCGGCCCTGACCGGTGAGCGATATTTCTACTTCCTCCTGGCCCTGCTGCTTATCTTTGGCATTAGCTTTGAAATCCCACTGCTTATCGTGTCTCTGAACCTTATTGGCGTGCTCGAATATGAACACGTCAAAGACAAGCGTCGCATCATCATTGTCGTCGTGATGATTTTCGCCGCCTTCGTCACCCCAGGCCAGGACCCTTTCTCGATGGTGGTACTGGCTGGTTCACTCATCTTACTCATCGAGATCGCATTCCAGTTCTGCCGCCTCCATGACAAGCGCATGCAACGCGAACGCCCCGAGTGGATGGATCTCGATGATGAGACTGCTTCGCCGCTTGGTGCTGGACCAGGAGTCATCGGCGGGCCAACCCCTGTCGAGGCGCCGAGCAGAGTAAACCCTTCACCGGGATCTACTCAACCCGTTTCACAGCCAATACAACAGGCACAGCAGCAGCCACAGCAGACATGGAGCACCGGCGCCAGTGGGACTTCGTCGACCAGCGGCGGCTTTTTCGACGATGTACTCTAGGCACGGGTAGCCTGGGGAGTCATGACTGAAACTCATCTGGATTCTTTTACCGCAGCCCTGCCATACCCGTTGGATGAGTTCCAGGTAAAGGGCTGCCAGGCCGTGGAGGACGGTCATGGCGTACTGGTTTGCGCGCCTACTGGCGCCGGCAAAACCATCGTGGGCGAATTTGCTGTCTCTTTGGCGCTGAGCCGGGGAACCAAGTGCTTTTACACGACGCCGATTAAAGCCTTGAGTAACCAGAAGTACCACGACTTGGTGGAAGAGCATGGCGAAGAAGCCGTAGGCCTGCTCACCGGTGACGTATCGATCAACTCTGATGCAGAGATCGTCGTCATGACCACAGAGGTGCTGCGCAATATGATTTACGCAGAATCCGCGGCTCTGGATCGTCTAACCCACGTGGTCATGGATGAGATCCACTTTTTGGCTGACGCCTCCCGCGGCGCAGTGTGGGAAGAGGTCATACTCAATCTCGCGGATCATGTCTCCATCATCGGCCTATCTGCCACAGTGTCTAATTCGGAAGAATTCGGCGATTGGCTTTCTACCGTGCGCGGCGATACCACCGTCATTGTCTCCGAACACCGACCAGTTCCCCTCGACCAGTGGATGATGCTGGGACGCAAGATTTATCCGCTCTTCGAACCAGAATCTGGCGGCCAGGTCAACGCCGAGCTCGAGCGTAGGATCCACCGCCTTGAAGCTGGCGATACCGACGATGGTCGCGCGGACTATAAGTCTGGCAAGGGCTTTCGTGCGCGTGCGCGTCACAAGGGTGGCGGCCGCAGCGAATTCCACGGTAAGGGAAGGGGACGCTCCGGCGCCGCCCGGCAGCAGGATCGCTATCGCCCCTTGGGCCGCCCAGAGGTATTGAAGGTATTGCAATCGCAGGACATGCTTCCGGCGATCACCTTCATCTTCTCCCGTGCAGGCTGCGATGGCGCTCTCTATCAGTGCCTGCGCAGCCGCATGGTGCTTACCTCACAAGAGGAAGCACAGCACATCAAGGACATCGTCGATGCGGGTGTGGAAGGTATCCCTGAAGAAGATCTGCAGGTCCTAGACTTTAAGCGCTGGCGCGAAGCCCTGTCCCGCGGCTTTGCCGCGCACCACGCAGGTATGCTGCCCGCCTTCCGGCATATCGTGGAAGACCTATTCGTACGCGGACTCGTCCGCGCCGTGTTTGCTACCGAAACGCTCGCACTCGGCATCAATATGCCGGCGCGCACTGTGGTGCTAGAAAAGCTCATCAAGTTCAATGGTGAGGCGCACGTCGATCTCACCCCAGGCCAGTACACGCAGCTGACTGGCCGGGCAGGACGCCGTGGCATCGACACGTTGGGCAATGCAGTCGTGCAGTGGGCTCCCGCCATGGATCCGCGTCAAGTAGCTGGCCTTGCTTCTACCCGTACGTATCCTCTCATTTCCACTTTTGCACCGGGCTACAATATGGCGATCAATTTGCTGGGAATGCTTGGTTTCGAGGATTCTCTCCGCCTTTTGGAAAAGTCTTTCGCGCAGTTCCAGGCCGATGGCTCGGTTGTGGAGGAGACCCGCGAGATTGAACGCGCCGAGCATCGCGTGCGGGAACTGCGCAACCAGCTCGATGATGCCGTGGTCTCACTTGCACCGCCTGCTAAAGACGGGGAGGATCCCGCCGAGGTTCTCATGGACTATGTCCGCCTGCGCCGCGAGCTCACAGCGGAAGAAAAACAATCAAAAATCGATAGTGTCAATCAACGAAACCAAGAGGTTATCGCGGTACTAGGGCGTCTGCAGCTGGGCGATGTTATTGCCATGCCCGGCAAGAAGCGTCCTATTCTCGCCGCGGTTGTTACTCCCGCGAACCAAACTGCGGATCCCCGCCCGTGGATTACCACTGAGTCCGGGTGGTCGGGACGTATCGATGCAGCCGGAATCAATAACGCACCGATCCAAGTCGGTAGCATCAAGATCCCCAAGCCGGTGCGCAAGAACCCGCGCCGCAATACCCGATATGTGCAGGATGTCTTGCACCGTGAACACTTTGACCGGCCCAAGCGCATGAAGTCGCACACCCGCGCCCGGCCAAATAAGCGGGTAGGTCAGTTGCGCGACGCACTGCGTGCCCATCCTGCTCACGATTGGCCGGCTACTGACCGCGAACAGCTGGCGGGCCTGGCACAAAAGCTCGCACGGCGCGAGCGTGATCGAGACAAGCTGCAGTCCAAGGTCAATAAGGCTACGGATACATTGGGCCGCACCTTCGAGCGCATTGTGGACCTCCTCGCAGAGATGGACTACGTAGAGTTCACCGGGGTCGGTGCCGATCGCACGCCGGTGATCACCGAAGAAGGCGAGCGCCTTGCCAAAATTCACAGCGAATCTGATCTGCTCGTTGCTCAATGCCTCAAGCGCGGAATTTGGGATGAACTCGATCCCGCAGAGCTTGCCGGCGTTGCCTCCCTGTGCTGTTTCGAAAACCGCAAGGCCACCAGTGGGCAACCGGAAGCAGCCACCGAGCGCATGGCTGACGCTATGAATGCCACGTGGCGCGTGTACACCGAACTTACCGCTGATGAGCAGCGCCACCGGCTGCCGCCCACCCGTGAACCAGAGGCCGGATTCGCTTTGGCCGTACACCAATGGGCGGCAGGTGCACCCTTGGGCTACTGCATGGCTGCGGCAAACGAAGCCGGCGCCGAGCTCACCCCCGGTGATTTTGTCCGCTGGTGCCGCCAAGTTATCGACCTGCTCCAACAAGTGGCTAAGACGGGGTACGACGGCGAAATTCAACGCAACGCCCGCCGGGCTATCGACGCAATTCAGCGCGGTGTCGTAGCCATTGGCGCCTAAAATCCGCGGCGCGGACGAGTAGACTCTGAGACATGACTGATACTCAGACTTTTTCCGCTGATGTCTACGCCCAGCGTCTGCACGCCGCCCAAAAGGCAGCTGCAGACAAGGGCATCGATCTGCTATTGATTGGCACGGGACCAGACTTTGCCTACCTCACCGGCTCTTGGGTTTCTTCCCACGAACGCTTGACGGTCTTGGTCGTGCCGCAGCAGGGCCATGCATGGATCGCCGCGCCTAATACCGATATCACCGATATCAAGGCTGCACCGGTAGGTGAGCTGGATGTAGAGTTGCGTGGCTGGAATGACGGAGAAAATCCTTATGAGCTTGCACTGCGTGGCGCAGGCGACGGACTAGGCAAGGTAGCGCTGGGACAGTCGCTGACTGCAGACCACGTGCTGCGTTTCCAAGATCTGCTTCCACACGCCAGCTATGAACTGGCCACTTACGCACTGGCCGAACTCTTTACCCGCAAGGATGAGGCTGAGATTGCTGAGCTGCGCAAGGCTGGCCATGCCATCGACGCGGTCCACGCGCAAGTTCCACAGCTTTTGCAGGCCGGCCGCACCGAAGCCGAGGTGGCCCACGAGCTGGAAAAGCTCATCCTGCAGGAGCACTCCATTATCGATTTCGTCATCGTCGGATCGGGCCCGAATGGCGCCAACCCGCACCATAGCTTTTCGGATCGCGTGTTGGCGGAGGGAGAGCCAGTCGTCGTCGATATCGGCGGCACTTTGCCTTCCGGCTACCACTCCGATTGCACCCGCACCTACGTAGTGGGCGGGGATTTTTCCACGGCCCCGCAGGATTTTCAGGATGCCTATGCCGTGCTTGCCGACGCCCAAGCGGCCGCCCGCGCAGCATCCCACCCCGGCAGCACCGCCGCAGACATCGATGCCATTGCCCGCCAGGCGATCTCGGCAGCCGGTTGGGGCGACTACTTTGTCCACCGCACCGGACATGGCATCGGCCTGTCCACGCACGAGGAGCCCTTCATTATGGAAGGCAACGATCTCGCCCTGGAAGAGGGCATGGCCTTTTCCATTGAGCCGGGTATCTACTTGGAAGGCAAGTGGGGCATGCGTTTGGAAGACATCGTTGTGCTTACCAACGATGGCTACGAGTCCCTGAACCAAGCGCCGCGTGACGTTCGCTAATGGCTGGCGTACTGATTCTAGGCGGCCGTAGCGATATCGGCGGAGAAATCGCTAGGAGAGTAGCCCCAGGCCACGATATTGTGCTCGCCGCTCGTGGCACCCACGGAATGGAGGGCATGGAAGGCCGGCTCCGGGCGGCAGGTGCGCGCAGCGTGCATCTGCTTGATTTCGACGCCGCAGATTTTCCGTCCCATGCCGGGGTTGTGGATCGCGCCATAGAGCTGGCAGGCCCCCTTGAGCTTGCTGTCGTCGCCTTTGGCATCTTGGGCGATCAGCAGCGGGCAGAACGCGATGCTTCCCACGCGGTCGACATCGCCACAATTGATTATGCCGCGCAGATTTCACTGCTTACGCTGGTTTCGCAGCGAATGGACCGCGGCCATATCGTTGCCTTTTCCTCGATAGCAGGCTGGAGGGCCCGCCGGGCAAATTACGTGTACGGATCGACCAAGGCTGGTCTTGATGCCTTTTGTCAGGGGCTGGCGGACAAGCTGCACGGCAGCCAGGTAGGCCTTATTACCGCGCGCCCTGGCTTTGTCATCGGCAGCATGACCGAAGGAATGAAGCCGGCGCCACTTTCCGTGCGGCCGGCAGATGTGGCCGAGGCAGTTGTCAGCTGCATTGCCCGCGATGCACGGCGCGGTAAGCCGCGTTCGCGCACCGTGTGGATTCCTCGGGCGCTGCAGGGCCTAGCGTGGGTCATGCGGCTTGTACCGCGCCCACTCTGGCGGCACATGCCGCGCTAAACCTTGCGCTCTTTCTACTCTGCGCGCAGCAGGGGAGAGTTGATGTCGAAGATAAAACCGCGTGGGGCGAGTACGCGCAGTACTACTTCGGCGTCACCCTCGGCAATATTGTGAAAGACTAATCCGCCCCACGGGGTGACGGTGATGTCAACCTCTAATTGGCCGATGAGCTGCGCAAACTCAGCAGGGATGGCGCCGCGGTGCACGCCCGCCCCCAGATCTACAACGCCCGCAGGCAAATGATCATCTAACCAGCCAATAGGGCCTGGTTCTGCCAGGGCGGAGGCATCATGCTCTAGGGATTCGGTGCCTTGGAGCGCCTCCTCATAGTGGTCGGCGGCAGCCTGTGGAGTCAGTGGGGCAGAGGGGGCGTCGCCAAGCGGGGAATGCTCAAGGCGCAGGGCACCGTCCCCGTCGATGCTAAGGCTGACTGCAGCCGCATCGGTCGGTACGTCGTCGTGGGCGATAACGGCCAGTCCGGGTCCGCCTTCCACCGCTCCTAGCTCAGCCGCGATATCCTGGGCCGTTTGCTTGGCCTCCGCCGACAAAGGCGAAGCCAGCACCGGCATCGCCGTGGCGCGCAATCGCAACTCCTGGAGTTGCTGATTGAGTGCCTCTGCATCCTTAATGCCGCGCAACTCGATTGTGGAGAACCGGTCGATGTAGACATACCCATCCGCAACAGCACTGGCACACTGCGCCAAAGTGACCCAATCCTGGGCGTGGGTGCTGCCGCCGGCAACGTGGATGCGGATGCACGTGCCGTACTGGGGGTCTTCAAAAAGCGCAGGAGTAAACATGCGCACTAGTCTAACCTGCCGCGGTTGCACCTTCGCGCATGAGTGTTGCCAGCACTTTATCAGTCTGCCTCGTTAGACTGAGGCCATGCCGTTTATGTATTTTGCTCTCTACATGGTCGCAGAGACCCTGACTTTTTGGGCCGTCTCTAAATGGATCGGTGTTGGCTGGGCGCTTATCGCACTCTTTGTCACCATGTTCTTCGGAATGTCCATCGCTGGCATTGAAGTGCGCCGTTTGATGGGAAAGCAGGTCGAACGCACTGGGGACGGCGCATACGTGGTTCGCGGCGGCAATGTGGGCAAGACCGCCAGCAATGTGGGCCTTACCTTGGTAGGCGGCATGTTGCTTTCTTTGCCGGGCTTCTTGACGACGATCCTCGGAGCCCTCTTTATCTTCTCGCCGACCCGCGCCGTCTTCCGCACGTTGATGGCGGCCTCTTTGTACCGCAAGATCGAGAACATGGGCGTTAAGATCTACGAGGCCACCCCAATGGCGCAGCAGCACGACTCTTATGGTGACTTTGGCTCCTTTGGTCGTGGCCAAGCAACACAAAGTGGGCACTCCAGCGCGCAGAATGCTGGCTCGCATGAGGTGTTGGATGAGGAAGAGATCCGCCGCTGGAGTGAGAACCTGGATCCAGATGACTTCGGACCCTCCGGAGGCGAGTCCAAGGGCGGAAAGAACTAGTGATGCTGACTCTTGCCCGCCTCGTAGTGGCGGGTCTTTCTGGTCTGCTCACGTATGCCGCCATCGAGCCCCGTGGCTGGTGGTGGGCTGCCATTGTGGGCGTGGGCTTGCTGTACGCGAGCTTGCTGCCGTGGAGAACTAGGCACGTTTCCGCCCGTGTAGGCGCGCTTCTTGCAGTCGCGCATTCGCTCGTGCTGTACCTGCTAACACTGCCATGGATCGGCGAATTGGTGGGCAGCGGGCCATACATCGCTTTGGCCGTATGGCTTTCGGTATACGCCATTGTGCTGGGCCTTGGCGGCGCGGCGGTAGCGCGGTGGAAATACGGTTTTATTGCCTTCCCGTTCTTCTACCTCGCGGTGGAGGTGCTGCGTTCTTCGGTACCTTTCGGCGGTTTCTCTTGGGTGAAATTGGCTTGGGGACAAGTCGACGGACCGCTAGCCAACCTGGCGCCGTGGGGTGGAACCTCGCTCATTACCGCAGCCACAGTTTTGTGCGGCTGCGGTCTCGCTGCGCTCCTGATTCAACGCGGATGGAAGGCCAAGAGCTCCGCACTCCTAGCAGCTATCCTTCCCCTTGCAAGCGCGACGGTGGCAGGCTTAGGCATCAACCGAGACGATTTGACTGTCGGGGAAGCAAAGGTTGCCGCAATCCAAGGAAACGTACCCCGCATGGGCCTAGACTTTGCCGGGCAACGCCAGGCGGTCCTCAACAACCACGTTGCAGAAACAAAGAAGCTGGCCGCACGCGAAAAGGACATTGACCTAGTCATCTGGCCCGAAAACTCCTCCGATATCAATCCATTCCGTGACGGCAAGGCAGCCACGGCGATCAGTGGTGCCGTCGATGCGATAGATGCACCTGTTTTGGTTGGCACCGCTACGCGGGATGAGGTGGGAGCCCGCAACACAATGCAGGTCTTTGCTCCCGGACATACGGTGGGAGACCATCACTATAAGAAGTACCTGCAGCCCTTCGGTGAAACCATGCCCATGCGGGATTTCTTTGCCAAGTTTTCTGACTATGTGGACCTCGCCGGCGATTTTAAGCCCGGTGACGGCCCAGGTGTGGTCTCCATGGCGGGCGTGCCGGTTGGCGTGGCAACGTGCTACGAAGTTTCCTTCGATAGCGCCTTTAGGGAGTCGGTGAAAAATGGTGCACAACTACTGACTACTCCCACAAATAACGCCACCTTTGGCTATTCCGATATGACCTACCAACAATTGGCCATGAGCCGATTGCGTGCCATGGAGACGGATCGAGCCGTGGTGGTGGCGGCGACCTCTGGAGTATCCGCCATTGTTCACCCAGATGGACACGTTAGCCAGTCCACGGAGATTTTCACGCCGGAGGCATTGGTAGAGCAGTTGCCCTTGCGTAGCGGCGAGACCTTTTCCGTGAGGTTTGGTTCGCCCCTGCAATGGCTCATGGTTATTATTGGAACAGTCTGCGCACTGGTAGCTTTGCGCACAAACCGCCTGCGACGCACCCCGCGCCGCTCCGGCACAGATACATACGTAGGAGCATAAACACTGTGAGCACGCTTGAATCCTCGACCTTGGTCATCATCCCGACCTATAACGAGATCGAAAATCTTCCTCTCATTACTGGACGCGTCCGTGAGGCCGTCCCAGAGGTCCATATCCTCATCGTGGACGATAACTCTCCCGATGGAACTGGTGACAAGGCCGATGAGTTCGCAGCACAGGATGACCACATCCACGTTCTCCACCGCGAGGGCAAAGGCGGCCTGCTAGGCGCTTATATCGCCGGCTTTGAGTGGGGATTGGAGCGCGACTATCAGGTGCTGTGTGAGATGGATGCAGACGGCTCCCATGCCCCGGAACAGCTTCACCTGCTGCTGGAAGAGGTGGACAAGGGCGCGGACCTGGTTATCGGCTCCCGCTATATCCCAGGTGGCGAGACCGTCAACTGGCCGGCTTCTCGTGAGTACCTCTCCCGCCTTGGCAATATCTACATCTCCGTAGCGCTGGGCGCTGGCCTGTCCGATATGACCGCCGGTTACCGTGCGTTCCGCCGCGAGCTGCTCGAGTCCATCGACTTTGATGAGCTGTCCAAGGCCGGCTACATCTTCCAGGTGGATTTGGCTTTCCGTGCCGTCAAGGCTGGCTTCGACGTTCGCGAAGTTCCCATTACCTTCACCGAGCGCGAATATGGCGAATCTAAGCTTGATGGTTCCTTCGTGAAGGATTCCTTGCTCGAGGTCACCAAGTGGGGCGTTGCTCATCGCGCTGAGCAGCTGCAGGACTTCGGTGGCGCCGTGTCCCAGTTGGTCAACCGTGAAGTCAAGGACGGCTCCATTCACGATCTAGGCGTTCAGGCCCGTAAGGGCGCCGGCTGGGTCTCTGACTTCGCCAGCGAGATCGGGCATCTGGCAAAGCACCAGATTGCGCAGCTCAAGAAGTAGGCGCAACCGCAACGCATAAGGCCCGTACCGTCCCTTAGTTAGAGTAGGGAGGTACGGGCCTTTTGCTGCCGCAGAACTTTAAGAGTTCTTTTGCTGCTGCTCCTGCTGTTCCTTCAGGAGGCGGGCTGCGGAACGGCGGCGGGAACGCAGGTGGTTAATGCGCTCTTCAAGTAGCTCATCGAGCTCCTCGATGGAGCGGCGCTCACGCAGCATATCCCAATGGGTGCGTGGTGGCTTAGCGGGCTTAGACTCAACGCCTTCACCTTCTACCAGGTGACCCAGCTTGCCGTTCTTGCACATCCATTCCTCAGGGATTTCAGCATCATCCGCGAAAGGCACCTCGTAAATCTCGCCGTCTTCGGTGCGGTACTTCACCATCTGGCGCGGTGCGAGGTCGTGGTCGCGGTCGGTTTCGTAGCTGACTGCGCCCATACGGCTGCCACGGAGTACGCGATCTGCCATGCAACATCATCCTTTTCAAAGAGATCCCTGATTGAGTGCGAAGCAAAACTTCGCCTAAGAGCTACTAATTATAACGAACCCCCACGCGTCTTTGTTCCCAGCCCGCCTAAAATGGACTAAAGTGTATCGGGTGATCCGTACAGCTAGTCGTGAACGCAACGTCGGTTCCTGCCAATGGTGTGGGAAGGACATTGACCAAGGCGGTAGGGGGCGGCCACGAAAGTTTTGCAGCGCCTCCTGTAAGCAGCGGGCTTATGAGCAAAGAAATAACGTCAGTGGCACGGGGATTCCCGCCAATGCCGTGATCCTTACTCCAGAAAAGGCAGAGAGTTTGCGCGACGGACTTTTTGAACTACGTTGTTCCGCAGAAGATATCAACACCGCCGCGGAGGAAGGCGCTAGTGCGCAGGAGCTTGCCGGTTTGTGCGAAGAGCTTGTTGCCCTGGCGCGACGTCTAGAAGGACTTCGATAGAAGATGAAAAAGCTTTTTTATAACCGCAAGCTCGTCATCACCATCTTTGTGGTGCTGATTGTGTTGCTCACCGCCGTGGCCATTGGCCCGATGGTGTATTCGCTCCTCAAGGGCGCCGGAGTAAAAACCGAACCAGTTTCTGCCGACGGCGCAAATGCCGCATCAACGGAGCTCGATGGCACCTGGGAGGTAGCCAAGGGCCGTGCTAATAACCATACCTCGGTTGGTTTTACCTTTAACGAGGTTCTACCTGCGGAAAAGACCACCACATCGGGATCCACCACGGAGGTAACCGGCCAGGCGGATATTTCTGATTCCACCCTGAAAACAGCCACGGTCACCGTTGATATGGACGAGCTGACCACGGATAAGAAGGTCCGCGACCAGAACATGAAGTCCAAGCTCTTTGAGACCCAGCTTTTCCCGGAGTCTTCTTTTGAGCTGACTAAGCCGGCCTCGCTTGCCGACGTCCCGGATGACGGCTCCATTGGCACAGTCAAGCTCACCGGCGATCTGACGATCAAGAATAAGACGCACGAGATCACTCAAGATTTTGACGTCCTTCGCGATGGAGACCAGATCGTTATCGGCGGCACCGTGCCAGTTGATCGCCTTGATTACGGCGTAGAGACCCCGGAGATGCTCGCCGCGAAGGTCGAGGAAAAGGGAGAAGTAAATCTCCGCATTTCCTTCGAGAAGAACTAGCGAGGGCCTAGCCAGTGAATTCCCGTCAGATTATCCCGTTTATGTGGCTGCGACTCGTCGTTGTCATCGGCTTTACCATTTTCGTAGCCGTTCAACATATGTGGGTCATTGTGGCCATCTCGGTTCTTTTGGCGCTGTTGACTATCTGGCAGCTGTGGAGCGCTTACCGGAATCGCTAGTTAGGCCTTCACGGCGTTGAGGGAACTTCCCCGAATAACGTCAGTGTGACGTTATATAGTGGTGTAGTTGCCTCTGTTAGAAGGGCATATTTTTGCCCAATTTCAGCATTTTCGGTCGCCGAGCGAAACGCCGCCACTAATAGTTGGCCTCGGAATGAAGAGGTCCGGAAAGATAGATGGGGCCGGCTGTCACGGAGCTGCACTCCAATGAGCTACAAGCTGGAATCGATACATGCGCCTGAGTCTGGCGGCCGACTCAGGGCGCGGCCAAGGCCGCGGGGCGTCGCCAAGCAAAGCGCCGCAACATTGCGCGGACATTGAAAGAAGCTGAACCGGGCCCAGTAGATGGGCCGGAAAGATGAGTTAGCACTCGGGCGCATATGGGAGCGACACACGAAGGCCTTCGGATATCTGTAATTGTCCGATAATTCACATTATGTCACTTTAAAGATGGGTGCGGTTCCCTCTCTTTGCTCTATCGTCGTACATGGCTTGCTGTCGCGGTCCTGAGATGGCCTCCACCAAGGGGCAATCCCACCCCGCTGGCGTCCTGAAAGGCAGACGAGTGCGTAAAATTGACACCATGACAATTCAGCACGTAGTAGATAAGCCTTCCCGCGCAGCTCTCTTTCTTGTCCTTGAGATCAAGGACGGCGGTGAGCAAGCCACCCGCGATATGCTCACGGGGTTTGCCGGACTGTTTAAGTCCGTCAATTTCCGCTATAACGAAGGCGAACTTTATACCGTAGTTGGCATTGGTGCCTCCATGTGGCGACGTTTGACCAGTGCACCTATGCCCGAACGCCTGAAGGAATTTGAGGCAATTGACGCCGCGCATAAGGCCCCGGCCACGCCAGGCGATATTCTTCTACACTTCCGTGCAAATAACTATGACCTGTGTCATGAGATGGCCCGCCAAGTACTGGATCAGCTGGGCGATGCCGCCAGGGTTATCGATGAGACCCAAGGTTTCAAGTACCTAGACCAGCGCGACTTGCTGGGCTTTGTGGATGGCACCGCCAATCCCCTCGCCGAAGAGGCTTTAGATACCGTGCTGCTTGGCGACGACGCCGACTACCCCCGTGGCTCCTATGTCACCGTCCAAAAATATATCCACGACCTAGCCAAGTGGAACGAGCTGAGCACCGAGGAGCAAGAAAAGGTGATCGGCCGCACCAAGGCCGACGGTATCGAGTTGGATGACGATACCAAGCCCACTAATTCTCACGTAGCCCTCAATGACCTAGAGGAAGATATTTACCGCGAGAACATGGTCTTTGGCTCTTTCGCCGCGGGTGAGATGGGTACTTACTTCATTGGTTATGCCAAGGACCCAGAAAACGTCATGGAGCGCCTGCGCAATATGTTCATTGGCAAGCCGGAGGGAAACTACGACCGCATCTTGGACTTTTCCACCGCGCTTACAGGCACCAATTTCTTTGTGCCCAGCGCGGATCTGATGAAGAACTTCGACGAACTGCCGCCGGCCTAACGGCCGCCCACCTAACGCCGGCCCCCGCGGTTGCGGTGGGCCAACCCAAATTGCACCGAGTCAATCATCCCGAGCGTCATAAGGGCCTCGCGGAGGGCAAATTGGAAGGTCCACAAGCGGCGGAAGACTGGGTCGAATCCAGCGGCCGCTGCCTCCCGTAGGTGCCCATCAAAAAAGGATCGCTGCTGACGCAGGGACTCCAGGTAATGGGTGCCCACGTGTGTTTCGGACACGATGCGCAGGTTCGAGTTCTTATCTACTAGCTGGTGCATTTCGGTGGTGAACGGATAGTCCAACCCCGGCCACACATAGGCTCGCAAAGCCTGAAGCGAGGCCCTACCGGCCTCAGTCATCGACTCGGTCGCCACGATGGACTGGATTCCTGCCCGCCCATTAGGCGTCAAGAAGCGGTCAATTGCGCGGATGTACTCCTTGCGCTCACTAGCGCTGAGTTGTTCTACCTTTTCTACGGTGACGATGGCGTCATAGTGCCCGTGCCACTGCTTGGGGTTCGGGACGACGCCGGGAATGCGCTCGATATGGATGGAATCGTCTGCTCCCTCGAATACGAGGGCCTCGCGCATGTGGCTCATTTGGTCCACATCACTTGTCAAAACGTCCACTGTAGCGCGCCGCTTAGTCGCCCGCATCGCGGGCTGCATTCCGGCAGCCGGGTACACCAACAGGTGGGTTCCGGCGCCGGTACGGGTGGCGTCAAGCAGCCAATCCGCTGCGCGGCGCTGCGCATCTCCTAGGTCATCCCTGTCCACACTCGTGGGCTCACTCAGCGTCGTGACATCGACGAAGTGGCTCTTCGGTTCCTTGCGGCCGGCCTTGGGGCTATAGCTTTCCACCGTTTCCCTAATGGTGGTCGGTACACCACTGGAAAATATCCCACCTACATGGCTTAATCCATCGCCGGCATAGAGCCGAACCAATTCCAGAGGCAGCTCCCCTGGCTCCGACTTACCAGCACCTAGCACCTTGGCTTTGGGAAGGTAGCCCACTCCCAATAGGCGGCCGAGCACCTTTACCAGCTGCGAGGAAGAGGTAACGGTCCACTCTCCTGCCATATAACTTTCCGCAAATCCCAGCCAACCGCTAGCGGCAATGCGCTCAAACAAGGCATCATGCCCCACCTTGAGATCTGGTCCGCCTTCGGCTTCGAGGTCTAGTTCTAGTCCGGCATCATCGCAGGCCTTGGCAAATTCAGCCTCTGCCCGGCGGGCTTTCATTCCAGGCCAACGAGGTGCGGGCACCGTAGCCACATTGGGCCAGGATTCTGCATCGATAGAGCTCAAATGCTCAGGGCGGGTAAAAGTCATAATGCCAGGTGCGCTCCTTGGTGGGCGGAGGAAGTCACTATCCGGAACAACCTTAGTCAGCTTTGTGCGCACCCCGGTTTAGGCGCTCCGCACAGCCGCGCCGGTTCTTCCCACGGAAACCGCAACGGAGCGGCGGAAGTTTATCAGTCATTAAGTATGCGCGTTCTGTTTGAAGTGTTTAGACTGTATGGGTACTAAACATTAGCTTTCTTAAGGAAGGTCGCATTAAATCCATGACTGATACCCCTTATCGTCCTAACGGCGGCCGTCACCACGTCGTCGTGGTTGGCGCCGGCTTCGGTGGTCTCAACACCGTTCAGAAGCTGAAGAACGCCGATGTGGAAATCACCCTCATCGATAAGAAGAACCACCACCTGTTCCAGCCGATGCTGTACCAGGTAGCAACTGGCATGATTTCCGCCGGTGAGGTTGCCCCTTCCACCCGCCAGCTGCTGCGCGATCAGGACAACGTCCACTTCGTCAACGCTGAGGTAACTGATATAAACCTGGCGGATCAGACGGTGACCGCCGAGCAGGACGAGTTCTCCCGCACCTATGCTTATGACTCCCTGGTTGTCGCCGCAGGTTCCGGTCAATCCTACTTTGGCAACGACCACTTCGCTGAATTCGCCCCAGGCATGAAGACCTTGGACGATGCTTTGGAGCTGCGCTCTCGCATCATCTCGGCGTTTGAAAAGGCTGAGCTTACCGACGACCCCGCAGAGCGCGAGCGCCTGCTCACCTTCATCATCGTTGGTGCTGGCCCAACCGGCGTTGAGCTCACCGGCCAGATTGCCGAATTGGCAAACCGTACCCTCAACGATGTCTACTCCAACTACGGCACCACCTCTGCCAAGATTTACCTGCTCGATGGCGCCCCACAGGTACTGCCGCCATTTGGTAAGCGCCTAGGCCGCAAGGCTCAGCGCACCTTGGAGAAGGAAGGCGTACAGGTGCACCTGAACGCTATGGTGACCGATGTAACCGCGGACACCGTCACCTACAAGGACATGAAGACCGAGGAGGAGACCACCCTGACGGGTGCTACCAAGATCTGGTCTGCTGGTGTGGCCGCTTCCCCACTGGGCAAGATGGTTGCAGAGCAGGCTGGCGTCGAGGCAGACCGCGCAGGTCGCGTCTCCGTGAACGAGGACCTGACCGTGGGCGAGCACAATAACGTCTACATGGTCGGTGACATGATCTCCCTCAACCGCCTGCCAGGTCTGGCACAGGTTGCAATCCAGGGTGGCGCGCACGTCGCTAAGCTCATTCAGGCCAAGGTGGACGAGGAATCTACCGCTAATGAGAAGGAAGCCTTCGACTACTTTGACAAGGGCTCCATGGCCATCGTCAAGCGCTTCAACGCCGTCGTTAAGCTGGGCAAGACCGAGTTCGGTGGCTTTGCCGGTTGGGTAGCATGGCTTGGCCTGCACCTGACCTACGTTATTGGTCTGCGCAGCCGCTTGGCCGTGCTGGTTAACTGGGCAACCAATATCCTCTCCCGCGACCGCGGCAATCTGGAAATCACCAACCAGCAGCGCATCGCACGCAATATCATTAACAAGAACGAGAAGTAATAACTCCTCGCTCGCATCGCCGCCCCACCTGCTGCAAAGCAGGCTCTGGGCGGCGATTTTTATCTTCCCGGGCTACCCGTTGCTAGCGCCAGCGATTCCACTACTGGGGCGACCGAACGCCGATTTTCGCACATAGTTTCCGTGACCTTTGTTAGGCTGAGACACGCAACATGGGGTGCCGCACATGGTGCGGCTGAGAAATACCCATCGAACCTGCACTCAGTTAGAACTAGCGAAGGGATAGTTGTGGATTATGCTTTTCTGCGCGCACACGACGCTGTGCGCGAGTCCACGCCGCTTATTCAATGTTTGACCAATAAGGTCGTCAGTAACGTCACCGCCAATGCCCTGCTGGCCATCGGGGCTAGCCCAGCGATGGTCGATACGCCGGAGGAATCGCGCGAATTCGCGCAGGTAGCCAGCGGCGTACTCATCAATTGCGGCACGCCCAGCTCCGAGCAATACGGCGGCATGCGCGAGGCCATCGCTGGGGCGAGGTCCGCACAAACCCCTTGGGTACTCGATCCGGTAGGTGCCGGCGGCCTGAGCCAACGCACCGAATTCATGCGCGAGGTGCTGCCACTTGGCCCGGGCGCAGTTCGTGGCAACGCATCAGAAATCATCGCCCTCGCAGGTACCGGGCAGGGCGGCCGAGGCGTCGAATCTACCGATGGCGTGGAAGCCGCCTTGGACTCGGCAGTAGCACTTTCCCGGGATACCGGCGCCGTCGTGGCCATTTCCGGCCCGAGGGATCTTATCGTCCATGTCGGCGATACAACGCGTGCCGTCTACCTCGAATCGGGGCACCCGATGCTCCAGAACGTCATCGGTACCGGCTGTTCGCTTGGTGCTATCTGCGCCGCATATCTGGCAGCGTGGGAGGATCCTTTCGAAGCGATTATCGCAGCCCACGCGCACGTTGGCGCAGCAGGTAGCGTGGCCGCCGAAAAGCACCACGCCCCCGGCTCCTTTGCCGTTGCTTGGCTGGATGCGCTCTACGATGTTCCGACCGCGGATATCGAGGGCCTGGTCAAGCTCACTGACCTAGAGGAGGTTTAAGTGTCTATTGACTGGACGCTCTACTTGGTCACCGATCCAGATCTGGCTGGCGGTCGAGACAACGTGGTTTCCATCGTGCAGGAAGCTGTACGCGGCGGTGTTACCGTTGTCCAGCTCCGGGACAAGGAAGCTAGCGATGAACAGATCGAGCGCACCGCACGCGAATTGCTTGGCGTACTGGGCGATGTCCCGCTATTCATCAATGACCGCGTAGAGGTGGCCGCAAAACTCGGGTGCCACCTGCACATTGGGCAGGATGATATGGCTTTTCGCGAGGCCCGGGAGAAGCTGGGTGAGGGCCAGCTTATTGGCTTATCCATCGGCAGCCACGAGGAGCTTGCTGCTATTGCAGACGATGCGCGCCCAGATGTCATCGGCATCGGGCCCGTACATTCGACGGCAACGAAGAAAAACGCCCCAGCCGGCATGGGTACATCTGCGGCAGCAGCACTCGCCCACGCCGCACGTGAGCGTGGCATCGAGTCCGTCGCCATCGGCGGAATCAAGACCCATAATGCGCACGAGCTGGCGGGCAGCGACTTTGCCGGAATTTGCGTAGTCAGCGACATCATGGCGGCCGAGGACCCCGCAGCAGCCGCCGCCCAGCTTAAGGAGGCTTTCCATGGCTAAAGGCATCTATCCTCGAGTACTGTCCATTGCCGGCACCGATCCCACTGGCGGAGCAGGAATTCAGGCCGACCTGAAATCCATCTCTGCCGCAGGCGGCTACGGTATGAGCGTCGTGACGGCGTTGGTGGCTCAAAACACTCAGGGTGTTCGCAGCGTCCACATACCACCGGTGGACTTTCTGCAGGAGCAACTAGACTCCGTCATCGATGATGTGGAGATTGATGCGGTAAAGATTGGCATGCTTGCCGACGCCGCCATTACCGCCAAGGTCGCAGACTTCCTGCGGCGCCTGCCGGACGATGTCCCCGTGGTACTTGATCCGGTAATGGTGGCAACCAGCGGAGATCGCCTGCTGGAGAAGGAAGCAGAACAGGCCGTGCGCGATCTCTGCTCCCAGGTGGATCTCATCACCCCGAACTTGAAGGAATTGGCAGTCCTTACCCAGACGGACGAGGCGAGCGACCTAGAAGAGGCGATTGCCACGGCAAAGGAGTGGGCAAAGGCTGCTAATACCGCGGTCGTCGTCAAGGGCGGGCACCTCGATGCCGACATCGCCGACAATGCGGTGGTCAATGCGGATGGGTTGGTACACCGCGTTGCCGCAAGCCGAGTGGACACGAAGAATACGCACGGAACTGGCTGTTCCCTTTCTTCTGCCCTAGCCACCCGCCTGGGAGGCGGCGATAGCCCCGCGGCAGCTCTGGCGTGGTCCACCCAATGGCTGCACGAGGCGATTGCTAATGCGGATGCGCTTCACGTGGGCAAGGGACACGGACCCGTGGACCACCTGCACCGCTCGCAGCGTCTCATGCAGGCGGCCTCTGCCCTGCCCCAGCCGTACTTATCCGGCAAGCTGGTAGAACCGGAAAGCGTCGACCAGCCCCGCGTTCCCGCGGCCGGCCCACACACGCAACGCCTGTGGAATCTAGCCGGGGATCACTGGGAGGCTATCAAGGCACTGCCCTTTATTCGGGCCTTGGGCACGGGAGCGTTGGAAAAGGATGCCTTTGGCTTCTACCTCGACCAAGATGCCCAGTATCTTAATGCTTACTCCAAGGCATTGGCTCGCCTCGCCAGCCAAGCCCCAGAAGCGGCACAGCAGCTGCACTGGGCTGAGGGAGCGCATGATTGCTTGGCGGTGGAGGCCGAGCTGCACCGGGGCTGGCTCGAGAGCGATATCACGACCGCAGCATCCCGGGTTACTAGCGCCTATACGGATTTCCTCATCCGCTCGACGCATACGGATGACTACGCGGTGGGCGCTGCGGCGGTACTGCCCTGCTACTGGCTATATGCAGAGGTAGGCCTCCACCTTGCAGAATTTGATTCCCCCGAACACCCCTATCACTCCTGGCTTTCCATGTACGGCGGCGAGGACTTCCTTAACGGGGTTCGCGCGAGCCTCGACATCGTCGAACAAGCCCTTGCCGGGGCGGATGAGCGCACCCGCCTGCGGGCCGAGCGCGCCTATATTACCGCCAGCCACCATGAGGTCGACTTCTTCGACCAAGCCGATAGGCGCTTTTAGGCCAGCAAGTCCGACCCAGGGCGCGAAAGAACGGCGACGAGGAAGGTGGAATGCTCCGAGAAGAGCTTCATGTCCCACGAGGAGAAAGTGAAGTCGACTCGGTAGCCCACCTTCTGTGCCATGTCAAGGAAATCAGAAAATTCCCACCCACGGCCCTCGCCAAAGCCGGTGACGAGGCGACCACCGGGCTTGAGAGAATTATAGATATTGCGCAGAGCGGGCTCGCGGCCTTCCTTTGCTAGAAAGCCCATGACATTGCCGGCGGATACGGCGATATCAAAGGGACCTTCTGGCACCTCTTCCTCGCACAGGTCTCCCACGAACCATTGCCCCTCTGAGAAATCGTGCTCAGCGTGCTCGATGAGAATGGGGTCTACATCGACGCCCACTACGCTGTGGCCACGGCGAAGCAGCTCGCCGCCGACGCGGCCGGTGCCACAGCCGGCATCGAGGATGGTGGAGTTGCGCTCCACCATGGCGTCGATAAGCCGAGCCTCGCCATTAATGTCTTTCCCCTGTGCGGCAAGCACCTTCCATTTGCGGGCAAAGTTATGAGAGTGCTCGGGATTAGCTTCGGTTACTTCTTTCCACGTAGGCATAGATTCGATTATATTACCCGGCTTCGGTGTAAGATTTACCCGCTGCGTAAAATCGCCGCCTGCCCATTGGGAAAATATCCGCACTACCGCGCAAAGGAGGCTGAAAAGATGCCATCCGTACCTTCACCCTTTAGGGGCCGCAAGAAACCCGAGCCTCCTAGTAAGCCCACTTCCCTGGCGGTACCACCGGAGCGCGCCATCGAACATTGCCGCGTCTTTGTGGATGGCGAGGCGCTTCCCGGGGAGTATTCCACCAGCTCCGCGCTGGAAGCCATTGAGGAATACGGCCGCGGATTTATTTGGGTTGGTCTGCATGAGCCCTATGAGTCCCAGATGACCAAAGTGGCCTCCCAGTTTGGCATCCATGAACTCATCGTAGAAGACGCCGTTATGGCCCATCAACGCCCTAAGCTCGAACGCTACGATGATCAGCTCTTCGTGGTCGCGCGTTCGGTGAACTACCGCGATCATGATGAGGTCACGGATAAGCGCCAGATCATTTCTACCGGCGAGATCCAGATGATTATGGGCTCCAACTTCATCATCACCGTCCGCCACGGGGCAAAGCTGCCCAACCTGGCATATACGGTGGAAGATGAGCAGGACTTGGTGGAGCTCGGCCCAGTGGCCATGGCCTGGAAGATCCTGGATATGATGGTGGACCGCTACTCGGAGATTTCCCGCCTTATCAGTATCGAGGTCGATGAGCTGGAAGAAGAAATCTTTACCCCGAACCTCAAGTTTGATGTAGACCGCATCTACATGTTCAAGCGTGAGGTGCTGGAGATGAAGCATGCCATTGACCCACTTTCGGTGGCACTGAAATCCATGGTCTCGGACCACAAGGATTTAATTTCCAAGCAATTGCGCTCCTACCTGCGCGATGTCAACGACCATGAGCTCGTGGTCAAGGACCAAGTATCCAGCTTCGATGAGCGCCTTACCTCGCTTATCGACGCCTCGGTAGCCAAGGTAACGATGCAACAGAACTCAGATATGCGCACCATTTCCGCGGTCGTAGGCATGTGGGCCGCGCCTACCCTGGTGGCGGGTATCTACGGTATGAACTTCGACATTATGCCGGAGCTGCACTGGGCGCTGGGATACCCCATGGCGATTATCATCATGATCTTGGTCGTTGTGGGCCTGTGGGCTTGGTTCCGAAAGAACCACTGGCTCTAATCCCTCCGGTACGCTGGTGCTCTATGAGCGATATCACTGTTTATGGCGCTACCGGGCTGGTCGGCCAATTGGTGGCGCGCTACCTTGCCTCGATTAACGCGCCCTCTGTGACTCTGGCCGGCCGGAACCGACCGGTGCTAGCCGCGCTGCGCGATGAACTCAATCCGCACTGGGACATCGCCATCGCCGCCGCCGATGATGCCGCCGCTGTGGAGCGCATGGTGGAAGGTACCAAGGTGCTAATCACCGTGGTCGGCCCCTACAGTCTATATGGCGGCCACGTCGTTGCTGCCTGCGCGCGCCATGGCGTGGACTATGTTGACCTCTGCGGTGAGGTTCCCTTTATTCGCCGAAGCATCGATTCCCACCACGCCACCGCCCAATCCACGGGTGCGCGCATCGTTCACTCCTGCGGCTTTGATTCCGTGCCCTCAGATATTGGCATGCTCAATCTCTACCAGGCGGCAGGAAAGCCGTTTGCACGAGTACAGATGGTCGTCGACAAGCTCAAAGGCGGAATCTCTCCGGGCACCATCGAGTCTTCCCTGCAGGTCTCGCATGCTGCGCACGCGGATAAAGAGGTAGCCCGCAACCTGCACAATCCTTACTCACTGGACCCGGATCCCAAGGCCGGGCCACGCTTAGACGGCCTCCAGAAGGACTTCGAAATTAAAGAGCTCGACGGCGTGGGCTGGGTAGGCCCCTTTTTCATGTCCATGTTCAATACCCGCGTGGTGCGCCGCTCTAACGCTCTGCTGGGGCGCGCGTGGGGCACACGCCTATTTTACAAGGAAGCATGGTGGGCTGGCACCGGTCTTGCCGGTCGCGTACGCGCCTATGGGCTGGCGCTCGCCACCAAGATACTTTTCGATGGCACTCAGTCGCGCCTGCGCCCACTGGTGGAAAAGGTCCTGCCCACACCCGGACCTAGCGGTGCGCATTTCCAAGTCAGCCACCACGGCATTACCGAAGATGGCGAACGTTGGCGGGCAACTGTGTCGGCACAAGGCGACCCAGGTTATGAAGTCACCGCAATGATGATGAGCCAGGCTGCGCTCTGCTTGCTCGATTCGCGCTCCGGTACTAACCGCGCAGGCGGCGTACTCACCCCGGCCACCGGACTTGGAAAGCCTTATCTGCAGCGGCTTTCCGCCCACGGCATGTCTTTTACCGCCGCTCGGGTGAACTAACGCAGAATCATTGTGCGCAAGGTGGTGCGGGCGATAAGCGCGCGGCCTTGCCGCATCTCGACGCTCCACACATGGGTGCGGCCGCCTAGCTGCACTGGCGTAGCCACGGCTTCTAACTCGCCCTCACCTGTGGATCGAATAAAGTCGCTGGAGTTATTGACGCCGACCGCGGGGGCGTCGGCAGCCGCCACGCTGGCAATGGAGGCCACGGTTTCTGCGATAGAGCAATACAACCCGCCGTTGGCTACTCCCCAGGGCTGGTGATGCTCCGGCAGCACCTGCAGTGTCGCCCGGGCCTCGCACGGGCCCACGTGGGTGAACTGCAGTCCTAGCAATGCCGCAAGGCCGCCGTTTAGGGCATTGAGAGACTCCAGTTCTTCTGCAGTGAGCACACGCGTGTGCGCGAGGTGGAGCAAGTCATTGAGTTTCTGCGTATCCGACATAGTCCACCAGCCTAGCCATTGATGCCAGCCTCGCATCCTAGTGACGTAGGATAGGCAGCATGACTGATAAGAATGAACTTGCTCAGATTGGCGTCGTGGGATTGGCGGTCATGGGTTCTAATTTGGCCCGCAACTTTGCCCGCAACGGCAATACCGTAGCGGTGTATAACCGCAGCCCTGAAAAGACTCATGCACTCATTGAGGCCCACGGTGAAGAAGGCAACTTCGTGCCTTCGGAATCCATCGAGGACTTTGTGGCTTCTTTGGAGCGCCCACGCAAGGCAATCATCATGGTCAAGGCTGGCAAGGCCACCGATGCGGTCATCGATCAGCTGGCCGAGGCCATGGATGATGGCGATATCATCATCGACGGCGGAAATGCCTTGTTCACTGACACCATTCGCCGCGAGAAGGACGTAGCCGCCCGCGGCAAGCATTTCGTCGGCGCCGGAATCTCCGGCGGCGAGGAGGGCGCGCTCAATGGCCCCTCCATCATGCCCGGCGGCCCCAAGGAGTCGTGGGACACCCTCGGCCCGATTCTTGAGTCCATCGCTGCGAATGTGGACGGCACCCCGTGTGTCACCCACATTGGTCCCGACGGCGCCGGCCACTTTGTCAAGATGGTCCACAATGGCATCGAGTACGCCGATATGCAGGTCATCGGAGAGGCTTATCAGCTGCTGCGCTATGGCGCAGGCATGGAGCCGGCCGAAATCGCAGAGGTATTCCGCGAATGGAACTCCGGCGACCTTGATTCCTACCTCATTGAAATTACCGCCGAGGTTCTGGCCCAAAAGGATCCGGAGACTGGCGCCCCGCTTGTCGACGTCATCGTGGACGCCGCCGGCCAGAAGGGAACCGGCCGCTGGACTGCCATCAATGGATTGGAGCTCGGCGTTCCGATTACCGGTATTGCCGAATCCGTCTTCGCCCGCGCGCTGTCCTCCTCCACCGCGCAGCGCAGCGCCGCACAAGAAGGCCAGCTTCCCGCCGGCACCATCAAGGCGCTCGATGTGGACAAGACTGAGTTCATCGAGGATGTCCGCCGCGCACTCTATGCCGCCAAGCTCATTGCCTACTCCCAGGGCTTTGACGAGATTAAGGCAGGTTCCGAAGAATTCGGTTGGGACGTTGACCCGCGCGATCTAGCAACCATCTGGCGCGGCGGCTGCATCATCCGCGCCAAGTTCCTGGATCGCATCCGCGCAGCCTATGACAATAATGCGGACCTGCCCGCCCTCATTCTCGACCCCTACTTCAAGGGCGAGCTGGAAGACCTCATCGACCCTTGGCGCCGCGTGGTTGTCGCCGCTACCCAGCTGGGACTTCCGGCACCGGTCTTTGCGTCGTCCCTCTCCTACTACGACAGCCTGCGTGCCGAGCGCCTGCCGGCCGCTCTCATTCAGGGCCAGCGCGATTTCTTCGGCGCCCACACCTTCAAGCGCACCGACAAGCCGGGCACCTTCCACATTGAGTGGTCCGGTGACCGCAGCCTGACCCAAACTGACTAGATTCGCAGTGACGTGTTCAGGGGCCCTTCGGGGCCCCAATCACGTTTCCGAGCAGGTCTTTCCCGTTGAATGCGGCGATCCGACACGCTGCCGATAGGATGGGAAAGCGATGACTACTTTTGCCGATCTCGGCCTTCCCCAGCGCCTGGTGCACGTTCTGCACAACCAAGGCATTACCGAACCGTTTCCTATTCAAAAAGCCGCGATTCCCGACGCCCTCGCAGGCAAAGACGTACTCGGCCGCGGCCCTACCGGGTCGGGCAAAACCTATACCTTTGGCCTGCCCATGCTCGCCCGCCTTGCCGGAACAGGTGCATCCAAGCCTGCTCATCCCCGTGCGCTCATCCTCGCCCCCACCCGCGAGTTGGCTACTCAAATTCACCAGCGCCTTGATGAACCTGCGGCAACGCTGGGCTTAAGAGTGCTCGCTGTCGTGGGCGGGGTAAATATTAATCACCATATCCGCTCCCTCGCCCGCCCCGTTGATGTTCTTGTTGCTACCCCTGGCCGTGCCCAGGATCTCATTGACCAGGGCAAGCTGCATTTGGATGCGGTCCAGATTACTGCACTGGATGAAGCCGACCAGATGGCCGATATGGGCTTTTTGCCCCAGGTACGCAAACTTCTGCGCCTAACTCCGGCGCAAGGCCAGCGCTTGCTGTTTTCGGCGACGCTTGACGGCGAAGTCAATAAGCTGGTGGAGCAATTCCTCCATGACCCGGTGGTCCACTCCACAGCCCCGGTGCAAGCTGCAGTGGATTCCATGTCCCATCACCTCTTTTTCGTCGGCGAGCGTCCCGCCCGCAACGAGGTGGTGCTGCGCATCGCTGCCCGCCAAGGCAAAACCATCATGTTTATGCGCACCAAGCACGGCGTGGACAGGCAGGTCAAGAAATTGCGTCGCTCTGGCATCAACGCTTATCCATTGCATGGCGATAAAGGCCAAGGCGCGCGTACCCGCGCAATCGAAGGCTTCGCCGATGGCAGCATTCCGGTCTTGGTCGCCACCGATATTGCCGCCCGCGGTATCGATATTGCGGACGTTTCACTCGTCGTTCACGTCGATCCGCCCGCAGAGCACAAAGCCTATCTCCATCGCGCCGGCCGCACGGCACGCGGCGGTGCTGCGGGTACCGTGATCACTTTGGTCATGGATGAACAACGCAAAGAAGTAGCCGCTCTCATTAAGAAAGCCGGGGTCACAGCTACGGAGCACGATATTTCTCACCGTGACAATCCTGCTGGCGCACCGATCCTTAAGGAGATTACGGGCGCTCGCAAGCCCAATGGCCCTGCCCTTCCCCCACCCGGGCAGAGCGCGCCCCAGAAACCGGCGAAATCTGTCAAGAAGTCCAACTCTCAACGCCGCCGCTCGGACGGCAAAGTCGCCCGCCGCCGACGCCGTTAAGTCAAGGAGGTGAACGCTCATGCGCATCTTGAGCCCTGAGGACTGGAGTGCTCAACAGCATGAACACGAAAAGCAAGCCACAGACCGCTTAGAGCGCTTCCGGCATCCTGGCAGCTACCACCCTGTTTTCGATTTTCTCTTTGAGTACTACCCCGTACGTCCCTCTCACCTAAAGCGCTGGCACCCGGGGGTAGGAACTGCGCTAGCAGGCACTCCTCCGCACGCTGAATGGCGGGATTACCACGCCACCTCAGAAGGCATCACCGTCGACCTCGCCAGCTTTCTAGAGCGTCGAGGTGACTCGGTTCGCTATATCTCCAATCTGCTTCGGCGTTCCGCTACCAATCCGGTCCACTTTGACTGCTTCGGTCTTCATGAATGGGCAATGGTCTACCACACGGATTCCCCGCGTCATTCGTTGCCCTTGCGGCTCGGTGCGGACGGCACCAACCGGGTTGTCGATGAGCACTCAATTAAGTGTTCTCACTATGATGCTTTCCGGTTCTTTACCCCTCCCGCTCGGCCTCTTAACCTCACTGTCCTGCATCGTGAAGATCAGCCCAACAATGACCAGGCAGGCTGCGTACACGTCACGATGGATCTATATAAGTGGGCCTGGAAGCTGGGACCACTCGTACCAGGCGAACTTTTCCTTGAATGTCTGGATTTGGCTATTGAAGCGCGCATCCTTGACATGGAGGCATCTCCTTATGACTGCCGTGATTGGGGACTTGGCGTGGTACCCATCGAGACCCCTGAGGGCAAGGCCGAGTACGTCTCGAGGCAAAGAACGCTGGCGCTCACAGCTAAACCACTGCGAGACCGGCTTGTCGCTGTGATAGATCAAGCACTTGCCCCGCTAGAATGAGCCACTAACAACGGCAGTTTGTTTGGGAGGAAGACACCACATGGCACGGCATTCAAACGGGAAAAATAGCTTCGCAGTAGCGGGATGGGTTATTGCGGTGGCTATTATCGCGCTACTGGCCATAATTGCCTTGGTGGTCTTCCTTTTGCGCGGCGCAGGCAATGACGACGGCGAAGACTCCGCCGCACCCGCCGCAGTGGAAAGCAGCACCGAAGACGCACCGGAGACCAGTACGACAGCTGCTTCCAGTGCTTCCACCTCCGCTGCCCCCAAGAGTTCTTCCCCGAAGAGCTCCGCTCCAGCGACGAGTTCCGCAGCAGCTCCCAAGCCCGATGTGACGATGGCGGCAAATACGCTCCTGCTCTTGGATACCTCTACGGCCATGGCGCCGATGTACGGCCCTGTATCCGAAGCCTTGGGCACCACTGCTTCTGACCTAGCCGCTGACGGCGGAGCAGTTTCTTTGTGGAACTACTCCTCTCCTATCTCCGAGACCGCCACGGTTGGGTTCCGACAAAACCTGGGCTTTGGCGATGGCAACGCTGTATCCGGCACGCTCAGTGGCTTTGGAACTGGCGGTGTTCCGCAAACGCGCAGCGCCGTTGTAGCAGCTGTCGCGAATGCCGCCGATCAAGCCGCTGGAACTGGCGACAAGGCACGCGTAGTCGTAGTAACTACTGGCACCGAGCAGGACATGGATGATGCTCAATTCACCTCCGCTCTTAAAGACGCCACCTCCAAGGACGTTTCCCTCAGCGTCGTCCATGTCGGTGAAGGCAATGTCGATGCCGCACTGAAGTCCGCGGCTGATAGCTTCACCTCTGTTGACTCAGCCGATGAAGCGACGGTCTCTGGAGCAATTAATAAGGCCGCAGGAGTCTAATACGCAGCTCTTCCTTGCCCACGGCACCGAACGACGCCTCGTTCGGTGCCTTTCTTGTCGGCTTATTGTGACTAGTGCTCTCCTACACCTCGGAACTACAGGCGCTGCACCAGATATAAACACAGAGTCGTCTCGGGTACTAAGCCTGGGCTGGACTTCGATCCCGCGAGGCCACACAGCGCGGAATAGACTGTCTTGGATGGTGCACTCATTGCGATAGAAATCAAAAATCCACCCTCCTTCCCCGTGAGCTGGGAAGGAGGGTGGATTCTGTGTGGACGAGCCTAGGAGCTCTTGCGCTTGCGACGAGCGGCCAACTCGTCGAGGCCGACTACATTGTCTTCGGCGAAGTCTTCGATGCGCTCCGAAGGGAAGGAAGAAATGGTGCCGGACAGCTCCTTCAAAATGCCTGGAACTGCAATGCCGAAGACGCCTTGGCCGCCGGCGAGCAAGTCAATGACCTCATCGTTGGAACGGCACTCATAAACGGTAGTGCCGTCGGATACGAGGGTGAGCTCTGCTAGGTCATTCACACCACGATCCCGCAGGGACTCAACTGCCAATCGGATATTTTGCAGAGAGATGCCGGTATCCAGGAGGCGCTTCACAATCTTGAGCACCAGTACATCCTTAAAGGAGTACAGGCGCTGGGAGCCGGAGCCGCGCGCCGTGCGGATGGAAGGGTTGACCAGGTTGGTGCGTGCCCAATAGTCCAGCTGGCGGTAGGTGATGCCGGCAACTTGGCAAGCGATGGGAACGCGGTAGCCCACCTCTTCGTCGGGTCCGACGTCAAAAAGCGATTCCTGTACGTAGGTGGATTCGGACTGGGAGTCCTCGTTAATGCTCACGTAATTACTCCAATGGGGTTTGTTGGAAGTTCTAAAGATCAATTAAAAGCCAAGCGCATACGCCCGTCAAGCGCTGATTGCTCAACTGTCAAGTACAACTTTAGACTTCTTAAACCCCATTGTCACCATTAGTCACACGCGTGTCATTAACTTTTTTCGTCGTCATCCCCCGATAGGAAATCCTTTTCCTCCATACCCAAAGACCTCATCATGGCTTCAAAATCCGCATCTGCCTGGGCATTTCCCGACGCCGAGGTCGAGGAATCATTGTTTTCGCTGGCTGGTAGATTATCGCCTGCGGCGTGGGTGGAAATTTCCAGGTCGAAGTACTCTTTCACGTCTGCATCACTGGCATATACGGAAACCTGGGCAAGGAGATCCGCCTCGGCTGAAATGGGGACGTGGAAATATTCGGATACGGCAAGTGCGTCGCTCAACCGAGAGTCATAAACCTCTCCGTTCGGAGCCTTAATATCTACCATGAACGTTCCCTGGTGGTAGTTGGCAATTTCAATGGCCTCTACCCCGCCAGTGCCCTCTAGTACCTCGCAGATAAGATCGTGCGAGGTGGGACGATTAGGCTGGTGGCCGTCTAAAGCGGCAGCTAGTTGCATGCCTTCAATCGGGGAGATCCACACGGGGATCAACCGGTTCTCTTCCGGCCAGCGCAGCACAGCGCACACATCGTCTTCGGGGCCTACCTGGTGGATACCGTGAAACTCTAGGGATACATCACTCATAAATACCACTCTCCCACAAACGCGGGATTACGTGTGTATTAGGAGTGGTATTCGTCGCGCAGATCCGACTTCACCAGAGTTGCGTGCAAGGAGACCACTAGAGCGGTCATTTGCTGGGAGATTTCCTCTGCCTTCTGATGCGCGGTATCAGAGTTTGAGTGTGCCACGGGAGCTGCCGCCTGGGAAATCAAATCAGCCTGCCGGCGGGCGTTATTACGCAGGGACTTGAGTTCACGGGCGCCAAAACCAAAAGCTTTGAGGGCCACCGCGGCAGAGGCAATGGCTACGTCGTCGGTATTGAAAAAGCCTGCGGCATCCGGGCGGATGAGGCCATATTTAACCAAGGAAGCTACATCATCTTCGCTGGCACTAGCTTGGGTAGCTACCTCTACGTCGGTCAGGCGCGTGACCACAGGGGCCCTAAACTGCTGCGGCGAGAGTAGGGTTTCTGCATTTCCCGCAGAAACAATGGCGGTCACCTGGCCGGAATCCATGGCTTCTAGCTGCTCGCGGATAACCTTCAGCGGCGTATAGTTATCGCGCTGAGTGGTGAGAATATACCGCAGTCTGTCCACGTCTTCTTGGGTGAAACGGCGATAGCCAGAGGCCGTGCGCTGTGGACTGATGAGCCCCTCAGATTCAAGGAAGCGAATCTTAGACACCGTGACGTCTGGGAATTGCTGATTCAGCGTTTCCAAAACCACGCCAATGGACATGGTCTTTGGCTTCTTAGCTTTAGGGCTGGTGCGGCGTACTGCTGCTGCCGAAGAATCTGCTGCGCTCACTGTGTCTATCTCTTAGGGGTACTGAAAGTTCTTATCGTGCCATAAGTAGACTACACCGCCCCTCCTAGTAAGGAAGCGCGGCTAGTCTACGTAAAAAATTAGCTCTGGTTAGCGATGAAAACCAAGCGGAACTTGCCAATCTGGATTTCGTCTCCTACCTCGAGCACCTGGGAGTTGCGAGGCTCGCGGTTAACGTAGGTTCCGTTCAGGGATCCCACATCAACTACCTCAAACTTGCCGTCATCATTCTTGCGAAACTCCGCGTGGCGGCGGGACACCGTAACGTCATCGAGGAAGATGTCTGCCTCAGGGTGGCGGCCGGCGGTAGTAGTCGCCTGATCCAACAAGAAGCGGGCACCTGCGTTCGGGCCACGCTTTACCACGAGGAGGGCCTGACCTTCCGCCAGATTGTCGGCGCCGGCAACGGTAGCATCATTGCCATTCGCGCCGTTTTCCATCTCCTTGAGCAGGTCTGCGCGGAATACAGATGTGGTCTCTACCTGTGGTTCCGGGGTTCCGGTGTTCTCGCTCATTGTTACCTCCGGGGATTAGTTACGAGTTACTTATAACAATACTAGCGACTCATTTGAATCCGTGACCCCTTCGCGGGGAATTATTTCACCGGAAAATGTTTCCGATGCCGCTCAGCACGGAATTTCCTTTGCCCGCAAGGGGGTTATCGGACACCATGTAGGTCCATGTAGCACTCGGACGAGCGAGGCCGGCGTCATCGAGGTGTGCCCCGGCGGCGTCGATAAGCACTGTACGGAAAGTCTCCACAGACTTGTCTACGGCCCTCTGAGCCAAGTCCTTAAACTCCCTCACCGCAATGCGGTGGTACTCGTCGATGGGAGTCTCTCGGGCGATGGCGCGCAGATGGATCGACTCGCGCACATCGTCCATGAGCTCTAGGTGGTCGGCCCAGGCCAAGTCCAAGTGATACAGCATGATTTCGCGCGCGGCCTTGATGCGGGCTTCCTCTGGAACCTCCGATAGCTCTGCTGCACGCTCCGGAGCACGTTGGGATAGTTCCTGCCACGCTTGATCAGTATCCAACAGCTTGGCTCGGCGCTCATCAATAATGATGCGCTGATCAGCTAGGAGCTGGTTATACTTCCAGGTCTGGGCATGAATTTCGAGTAGTTGACCCTCGGTCACGCGCTGGCAGTGTGCCACGAAATCACTTACTCGCTTGGATTCAATGCGCCCATCTTCTGCCGGTTGAGCACGCACAGTCTCGCCGTCGCCGCCTTGCTGGACCACATCATCTTCGAGGGAGACGAAGAATAGGGATAGGCCCGGATCGCCTTGCCGACCCGCACGGCCGCGCAACTGGTTATCCAAGCGGGCGGTGCGGTGGCGGGAGGTACCGATAACCGCCAAGCCACCTAACTCCGCTACTGCATCATGGTCAGCTTCGTTAGCACCGCCCAGCTTAATATCGGTGCCGCGCCCGGCCATCTGAGTAGAGACAGTGACGCGTCCAATATCGCCGGCCTCGGCGACGATCTGTGCCTCCTGCTCATCATTTTTGGCGTTGAGTACATTGACTTCAATGCCCCGCTCGCGGAGTGCATCCGCCAGATCTTCCGACTCGGCGACATCCTGCGTGCCCACGAGGATGGGTTGGCCCGTGGCGTGAATGGTGGCTATTTCCTCCACGATGGCGGCAGATTTATCATCGACGGTCGCAAAAATGCGGTCTTGCTCATCAAAGCGCTGCAGCGGCTTATTGCGGTCAATCACGGATACATGAAGATCATAGAACTGCCGCAGCTGATCGGTCGCCTCCACCGCGGTACCCGTCATGCCGCACACAAGTGGGTAACGTCGCATAAGTTCTTGCAGCGTAATGGTGTCGAGGATGCGCCCACCTTCGGAAACTTCGAGGCCTTCTTTGGCTTCTACTGCCGCTTGGAGCCCGTCGGGCCAGCGTTGTAGGTCGGCAACGCGGCCCCGGGAGGCGTCGATAAGCTGCAGTTTTCCATCCACCACGATGTAGTGGACGTCCCGGATAAGCAGGGCCTTTGCATGCAGGGCGAGGTTAACCTTCACCAAGATGGTGCCGATGTTTTCCTCCGAATAGAGCGAATCAATGCCCAATTCCTGCTCCACGCGGCGGGCACCAGTCTCCGTCAGCTGAACGGTGCGGCCGTCCTCAGAGATGGAGTAATCCAGCATCTCGCGCAAACGGGAAACCACATTGGTGATGTGCCCGGTGGGGGCCTCACCTGGACGATTTCCGGCCAGCACCAGGGGCACAAGGGCCTCATCCACTAGGACAGAGTCGGCCTCGTCTACGAGGGCAACGTCGCCGGCGGCCTGCACCGTGTGGGAGCGATCAGTAATTTGGTTATCACGGAGCAGATCAAAGCCCAGTTCGTTGACCGGTGCGTAGATAATATCCTGCGCGTACGCAGCGCGTCGCTCATCCGGTGTCATGCCCTCCGTAACCGAGGCAACGCTCAATCCAAAGAACTCCACGACAGGACGCATCCATTCGGCGTCGCGGGCGGCAAGATAGTTATTGACGGTGACAACGTGGACGCGTTTGCCAGTCAACGCGAAACCCGTAGCCGCCATGGCACCCACCAAAGTTTTGCCTTCGCCGGTGGCCATTTGGATGACGTCTCCGGTAAGCAGGCGAAGTACGGCTTGGGACTGCACATTGAACGGATGCATCCCTAGGGTGCGCTCGCACGCTACTGCTAGGGCCGCGAGGAATTGCGCCTTATCCGCAATCTCGCCGCCTGCAACGGCATCGCGTGCAGCTTGGGCTACAGCTGCGTCGTCCTGCTGGCCCAATGCCCGAGCCGCTTCATCGGCGGAACCCACGATGGCCTTGGATTTCTTATCGTTACGCTCGCTTTGCGAGCCCATTGCTTTCCAGAACCAATCGAACGCGCCCATACCTCATCCTCCTTATTTGGATTGCTCCTATCGACTGTAGTCAACCTGGTATGGCTTGCGGGTAAGAGGCCCGTTATTGTAGTTCTCATGCAATCCGTCAATGTTAAGCTGCCTTCGAGCCGGGGAACCGAGATGGCCGGAACCATCGACTTCCCGGATTCTCCCCCGATCGCCTATGCCATCTTTGCCCATTGCTTCGCCGGCTCGCGCCACACTCCCGGTGCTGCCCGCACCGCGAAACAGCTCACCGAGTTCGGCATCGCCACTTTGCGTTTCGATTTTCCCGGTCTTGGCCAGTCCGCCGGAGAATTTGGCGATACTACCTTTAGCCAAAATGTTGATGATATCCATGCCGCTGCCGCCTGGCTGACGGAGAACTACTCTGCTCCACAATTGCTCATGGGCCACTCGCTCGGTGGCGCCGCTGCATTGAAGGCGGCCACCACCATGAAATCACTTAAGGCGGTAGCCACCATTGGCGCGCCCTTTGATCCTGCCCACTCCGTGCTGCACTATGCGGACAAAATTGGCGAGGTCGACGCCAACGGAGAGGTGGAAGTAATCCTCGGTGGCCGCGGCCTTATCATTTCCCGCAAGTTCCTCGAGGACTTGGCCGATACCAACCCTGAGGAGTACCTGCCCAAGCTCCGCAAGCCGTTGATGGTGTTGCACTCACCCATTGACCAGACGGTGGGCATAGACAATGCGCAAAATATCTTCCTGCTCACGCGCTACCCCAAATCCTTGGTTTCCCTGGACAAGACCGATCACCTGCTCACCAAGCAGGGCACGGCAGCCCGCGCTGCGGATCTCATCGGTGCGTGGGCCGAGCAGTTTATCGTTCCTGATTACCGCCCGGAGGAAGTAGGAACCGACGCCGCCGTTGCGCAGCCGGCCACCGGCACCAAATTCGGCGTGGTCGTCCGCCATAATGACCACAACCTCAGTGCCGACCGAACGAAGAAGAATGGCGGCAAGGGTAAGGGCTTTACCGCAGAGGGCCTTGTTATGTCCGCGCTGGCTACGGCCGCCACCCAAGCAATCAAGGATGCCGGCAAGAGGCTTGCGCTTGACGACGTCCACGTGAGCATCACCCAAACCGGCCCCGCTAGCTTCGAACGCCGCATCGAGCTTGCCGGAAAACTGTCAGCGGAAGAAAAGTCCGCCCTGCGCTCTGCCGCGAAGGACACCGATGTTGAGCGCATGCTCGGCAACGTCACCATCGTGGACGTGGACGCGCACTAATGGCAGCCTTTGATCCCTCGCGCCGCTGCCCGTGCGGCACCGGCCTGACCTACGGCGAGTGCTGTGGCAAGTACCATGCCGGCACCAACGCCCCCACTGCGGAGGCGCTCATGCGCTCGCGCTTTAGCGCCTTTGTTACTGGAGACGAAGCCTATCTCCTCCGTACGTGGGATCCCGATACTCGCCCTGCAACACTCGACTTGGCTGATTCTCCCGTCCGGTTTTATCGCCTCGATATCCTGGACACCCAAGCAGGCGGATTGCTCGATAATTCCGGCGTAGTGGAGTTTGAGGCCTTTTATAAAGGCGCGGCCGTTGGCTCACAACGCGAGCGTTCCTCGTTTCGCCGCGTCGGCGGCGCTTGGGTGTACTCCAGCGGCGAGTTTTAGCGCAGGTTACACCCCAAATTTCACAGTAGAATCCTACTGATGTAATCTAGACAAGTCGCACAGTTCGACGGCGGGCTATGGCGCAGTTTGGTAGCGCACTACACTGGGGGTGTAGGGGTCGCAGGTTCAAATCCTGTTAGCCCGACAAATATTCAGCCGGCACCGTGAAGGTGCCGGCTTTTTCTATTCCGCGTTTACACCGCAAGCAAGATCGCAATTCCCAGCAGAATGAGGACCGTGGGAAACAGCACGCTTTCCCACTTTTCCAGTGCTTCTGCAATGCCTGGCCGCGTGGCCACAAACCGCGCTGCCCACACTAGGGGCACCACCAGTATTAAGAAAGCCACGCAATAGATCGCTACCTCAGCCGGCGTAGAGGTGGTAAAAACTGGCACATAGACGCCGATATTGTCGCCACCGTTGGCAAAAGTCACCCCGGCTACCACCATGGCGCTCAGCCTTTTACCCGAAACGTCGTCATCGTCATCCTCACCCCGGAATGCTTGCCACGCTGCCCATAGGCCCAAAATCAATGGAATGAGACCAAAGTAGCGAATCAGTTCCTCAGGCAAAACAGCATTAAAGCCCAGCCCGACAACGGCAGAGGCCGCTAGTATGCCGAGAAAACCCAAATACTGACCTAGCAGAATCGCGGGCGTCGTGCCCTTGCGTCCAGCTCCACGGGCGAAGAAGAGGGACAACACCACAATGTCATCGATGTTGGTGGCCACGAATAGTCCAGTAGCCGCTGCGAGAGTAGTAAGCACTCTCCCACCCTATCGCCTCATGACACTTGTCATGGAATAGTGATGACAGCTCTTATCCATCATTCCTGTTGGATACGGATACTTTCCAGGTATGAGCACTATAAACCCATCTACTGCACAGCCGCCAGCCATCAACGTATCGGGAGTAAGCAAATCCTTTGCTAGTAAATCCTCCAGACCTATCCGTGCGCTCAGCGAAATTTCCTTCAGCATCGCCCAAGGCGAGATCGTAGGCCTACTAGGCACCAATGGAGCAGGCAAAACCACCCTTTTTGACCTCATCCTCGGGCTTACCACCCCCACCTCCGGCAGCGTTTCCGTGCTTGGACACACACCGCACACCGCGATCCGCGCGGCACAGATTGGCGCCGTGCTGCAAACCGGTGGCCTGCTACCCGAGCTCACAGTCTTGGACACACTAAAGATGATTTCCTCTGCCTTTCCCCATCCCCTTCCCATCGGAGAAGTTGCCAAACAAGCAGACCTAGACCGGATCCTGCACCGCCCAGTAGGAAAATGCTCTGGTGGCGAGCAACAACGTGTGCGATTCGCCCTCGCTATTTTGGGCAATCCCCAAATCCTATTGCTCGATGAGCCAACAGCTGGCATGGATGCTCAAGCGCGCCACGAGTTCTGGTCCACCATGCACAGACAAGCAGACCAGGGACGCACCATTGTCTTCGCTACGCACTACCTCGAAGAGGCAGACAATTTTGCAGAAAGGATAATTCTCCTACACGAAGGAAAGCTGCGAGCCGATGCAAAGGCCACAGAACTGCGCGAACAGTCGGGCAAGCGCATAGTCGAGGCGAAGTTCGACGGCACACTTTTAAATGCGAAAAAGCTACCCACCGTCGCCGAGATTTCCTTGTCTGGCGGCTACGCCCGGATAACCACCAGTGACTCCGATGTACTTGCGAAATTCCTTCTCAACCACACCTCGGCCTATGACCTGACTATTCGCAAACACTCCTTAGAGGACGCATTTCTTGCTTTGACATCATCCCAGTCCTAACCCGTCACTCCGTTGGCCACTTCGTGAAAGGAACATGCCATGACCACACAAGCTGCAACGACCAGTGCGCGCACTCTCCGGTTTGCCACTCACAACCTGCTGCGCCTTCGTCGCAACCTTACTCCTCTCTTTTTCAGCACCATCTTGCCGGTATTTTTTTACCTCCTCTTTGGCACCATGATGGATTTTGGTGATGCCCCCTTTAAAGGAGGAAACTTCGCCGCCTTAGAGATGATCAGCATGGCCCTTTACGGCGGCGTCGCTGGTTCCGTATCTGCCGCTGGCTCCGCCGTGACAGATGCGAAGACTGGGTGGGCGCGTCAATTAGCCCTCACTCCCCTGCACCCACGACAACTGCTGTGGGCAAACCTCATATCAATCGGCTTTCAGGCACTGCTCCCCATCACCGCGGTGTTTATCACCGGTGCCATGACACAAGCTTCAATGCACCCCCACCAATGGGTCTTAGCCATTATCGCCTGCGTCCTAGTTTCCATTCCCTTTGGCTTTTATGGCTTGGTGTGGGCCATGGCTTTGCCCACCGACAATTCTGTCGCAATCGCCTCGACCTCCGTTGTCCTCTTCCTCTTTGCCGCCAATGTATTCACTCCCCTTACCGAGCCGCTGATGGAATTGGGCCGCTTCACTCCCCTCTTTGGCCCGGTCGTGCTCGCCCAGTGGCCCCTTGCAGAAGGCATGCAGTTTCTTAGCGGGGAGGAAGGCACCGTGTCGCACCCCATGTGGGCCGCATGGTTAAACTTCGCGGTATGGACGACCATCTTTCTCACCGCTTGCCTGGTGCTGCGCTCCCGCGACAAGGCGCGCCGTTAATGGGCCCCTTTCGCGATCCGTGGCGCGGTTTTAGCCTAAATAGCGCTCTTTTCGCCAGCGTATGGTTGGTCTTCCTCGTTCCCGGGTTGGTGATGACCTTTGCCGCGCCGGGAACGACGCTCGCTGAACGAATTGGGGCGTCTGCGTGCGCTTTAGCGTTTAGTGCCGTCTACTTCTTTTCTTTTGGCGCTGTGGGCTACTACCCACGCGGATGGCGGTTAGGACAGCGGATCGGGCTCTACTGGGTGTCACTCGCGGCCATCGCAGCGATATCAATTTGTTTCTTCGGGATAATAGCCGTCACGTTTGTGCCCTACCTTGCGGCGCTGATCGGCTTTAACCTTCCGCTACGCCGAGCATTAGCGCTTACCCTGCTAATGGGGACCGTGCTCGCCACCACCACGTGGTTCTTCACTCCTGAAAGCACCGGCTGGGCCCTGATAGTCCTCTTCGTCTGGCCAATACTACTAGTGCTGCTAGGTACATTTTCCCAGCGCGAAGATAGCCGCGCTGAATTGGAGCATGAATTGGACTTGGCACGCCAACGCGAGGATATCGCTACCGATGTTCACGATCTCTTGGGCCACTCTTTAACCGTTATCAACCTCAAATCAGAGCTTGCCCGCCGTCTAATAGATTCGGATCCGCAACGGGCGCAGCAGGAGCTCCAGGAGGTGAGCATGCTTTCTCGGAGAGGCTTGGCGGAAGTCCGCTCCACAGTAACCCGGATGCGCATGCCCACTTTTGAAGGGGAAATCCACGCGACTTACAGGGCTCTCGACACTGCCGGCATTGAGTCGTACTTGCCCTCTGCGGCCAAAAGCGCTGGGCTGTACGATGCCGAATTTTCCTGGGCCCTGCGTGAGCTAACCACAAACGTGGTCCGGCACTCAGGCGCAGCGCACTGTTGGGTTCAGGTGACAGACCACCAACTCCAAGTGGTGGACGATGGCTGCGGGTTTGACGCTGAGGAAAGCCTTTCTCGTGCCCACGGTGGGATTGTCGGTTTGCGCAAACGTATAACAGATGCTGGCGGACAGCTGCTTTTTGCGCGCCGCAAGGGCTGTACTCTGGCTTTGGTTACCATGAATGGCGATACGGACTTTCTTCCTCTTACTACCGCCGGAGGCTCAGGCAATGACTGATCCCATCCGAGTTCTCATTGCTGAGGACCAATCATTGGTGCGTGGGGCCCTAGTTGCCCTCTTGGAGACAGAGCCAGATATCAGCGTTGTGGCTGAGTGTGCAACGGGCGCGGAGGTTGCGGGGCTCGTCGCCAAGCATGGCGTCGACGTTGCGCTACTTGATATTGAAATGCCCGGTAAGAACGGTCTTGATGCGGCCGCTGAACTTGAGGGCACGGGTTGCCGCAGCCTGATTGTCACGACCTTTGGGCGCAGTGGCTACGTCAAACGTGCTTTGGAAACAGGCGTAGCTGGCTTCGTAGTCAAGGACACCCCACCCGAACAACTTGCCGAAGCCATTAGGCGAGTGCACGCCGGTCTAAAGGTCATCGACCCTGCACTGGCCCAAGAGACTATTTTCACGCCCGACAATCCACTAACCGCACGCGAAAAGGAGGTTACACGTCATGTCTTGGAGGGTAGCGACACCCGCCAGATTGCCGGACACCTTCACCTGAGCACTGGCACAGTGCGCAATATTGTCTCTTCGCTCATCGCCAAAACAGGAACTGGGAACCGTTTTGAGGCAGCAACTACGGCACATGCCCGGGGGTGGATATAGAAAAAGGGGAGCCCGCTGCGGGTCCCCTTTATTGCTTGGTTTCCTATTCTGGCTTCTTTAGCTCGAGGACATTGACCATGCCCTGAAGAACCACGTCCATCACCTTGGAAGCTAGGTTGAAGTAGAAATTAGCCGAGTGATGGCGCAGGGCTCCTACGGTACTCAACTGCGAGAGACCGTGGATGCAGGCCCACAGCACCGCAATCTGGGTAAAAAGAATCCATGGCGATCGAGGTCCATTCGACTCAGAAATGGCATCGCGCACCAGATTCATGATGAAGGTAAAGGCCTTACTCATATCAAATGGCTGCTCAGTATCGCTGGACTCATCGAAAGAGACGGGGACAATCGAGCGGCTTGATACTTCAATGAGAGCGACGAAGCCGACAGGGTCTTCCAGCGCATACTCCAGATATCCGAAGCCGGTTGCCTTAATATAATCCAGCCCGTGGGATCCTTCTGGCACGGCCTGGTTCTGGCGCATGATCGCTAGCGTATTGGCTTCATCCAAAGACTCTTCCAAAGAACGCAGCAGGTGAGAATTACCATCGAAAAGATGCTCCGCGTCTGCCAAATCTACGCCTGCTCGCGCAGCAGCTGAGCCGAGATGCAAGCCAGGAAGACCGTTATAGGCAATCTCTTCGGCCGCACCACGGAAGATGGCTGCACGCTTTTCCTCAGCCGTAGACTTTGGCATGTCCTTTGCTGCTGTAGTAAACGGTTCCGCTGGATCCCCGACGGGTGCTAGCGGTTCAAAGGGCGCAATCTCCCCGTCACGCAAGCTATCTTCCAACCCAGAGAATAAAGTCTCAATGCAAGCATTGAAGGTCTGCTTCTTCGCCGCAGGCGAGAGATGACGCATAATGCCGAACGTGGCCAAGTGCGTAATACCCTGCAACTCAGACAAGAAAGTAAGTGTTTGAATCACTACCAAGCGGTGATCAAAATCGCCGCGCGCTGCAATGGCGGCTTCCCGCATGTGTTCAAGCATCCAGCGGAAGGCGGGCGGGAAGGCATCAAAGCTTTTCGCCTCTTCGATGCCGTCCTCAAAGTTGGGAAAGCTCGTTGCCGTCTCGCCGTTGTTATAAGCGGCGAAGTAAGTGGGGTTATCAACAGCCAAGTTGAAGTAGACCTTGGCAGACTCGCGAAGTTTCTGGATCGCGGTCGCGTCATCCGGCAAATTATCGAGTGCCTCGTAGGACGCTACTCGGAGACGCTCATCCAAGAACCGGCTGGTCTGAATGAAAAGGTCGTGGTCATCTTCAAAGAAGGACTTAGCTTCATCGACTGGAACAGCGATCTGCTCCGCCACAGCACAAACCTTTAAAGCGTCGCACCCACCCTTAGCCAAGATACGGGCACTCTGCTCCAACAAACGCTGCTTAGTGGAGCCCGCATGGGAAACGGTGCCTTCAAGATTGTTCACAAATATAATCCTAGCGATCTGATGCAAAATTGCTTGGGATACGCTTACTCTATAGGTTGAGTCACCCACAAAAAGGTGGGAGCACCAAAATAGACCTTTTCCAGCTTTATGCCGCTGGTCTTTATATAGCTTTGGCCCCTGCCCTTGCGGGCTGGGGGCCAAAATAGAAGGTAGCCATTCGCCCTGTAAGCGGGCGAAGCTATTTACTCGTTGCCGATCTTGCCGTCAGCTGCGTCACGAGCCTTGTCGATCTGGTCAGCCTTGTCCTCGCCGAGCTTGCCCTTAGCTGCATCAGCTGCCTTGTCCAGGCCCTTGTCGCTAAGCTCTTCGCCCTTGTCGGAGTTCAGTGCGTCCTTTGCCTTATCGAAGATACCCATGTGGTTATCCTTTCTTCTAGTTCTAGCTTTATCTAAAAGCTGCCGTGTCCGGCAACACACCCCAACGTACCGACACTTGAGCCAACATGCCACCGAAAAGTTCTTTAGGTCACTAGACCAAATAAGTTTTACTACTCCATATCCAAGTTGCCCTCAGGGGTATGTGGACACCCCCGCAGCCTGACGACCACCCAATAGGGCCTGCTGCTTTAGCCCGGCCCTAGCTATGCTTAAAGAAAAGCAGTGAAGTATTTTAGCCAAAAGCCAATTTTCCTAAGTCTTGCAAATGATAGCGTTAGACGGTATCGACGATTCTCCGACGAAGGCACTGCACCATGGCTTCCACTAACCCAGCGCGACCATCTACTCCGGAGACGGGCATGGAATTCTTTGGCTTAGTATGGCCGGGCAAGGAGGCAGCTCGAGCAGCAGCTAGCACCCCTCTGCCACGCCATTTCACGCGTGATTCTGCACTCAGTACAGCTGTCGGTGCGGACAACGCGATTATTGCCGCAGATAATCTTCCAGTACTTCAGGAACTTGCCAGCCGTGGAGAGCTCTTTGACGTCATTTACATAGACCCTCCCTATAACACCGGCAAAGACTTTGTCTACCGCGACAATTACCGTTTGCGCCGGCAGATGCGCTCGGGGAGCTATGCAGAGTGGCACTCGCAATGGTTATCTATGATGCTTCCCCGGCTCATCTTGGCCCGGCAAGTATTGTCAACAAATGGTTTTATTTTCGTATCCATTGGAGAGGACGAAGTAGCCAATACCCGCAAGGTACTCGATGAAGTTTTTGGAGAGGAGTGCTTTGCCGGCCAATTGATTTGGAAAAAGGCAGGAACCGGCAAGAATGATTCTAAGTACGCGGTGGTAGAGCACGAATATATTCTGTGCTACGCCCGTACTCCTGATAACCCTGGATTCAATGTCGATCTCCTTGGCCACACTTCCACCAAATACAGCCATGAGGATGACAAAGGGAAGTACTCCTTGGTGCGGTTGGACTCTAAAACCCTTGGGTACCTTCCCTCCCTCGACTTCCCTATCTCCGGGCCCGACGGCAAGGAATATTGGCCGGACCAGCCGGTGGGAAAAGAAAAAGTCGCCCGTTGGCGCTGGGGCCGAGATATGGTTGAACAGCGCTTCGATGAGCTCGTCTTCCGCCGAGGGTTTGTTTATACCAAGAACTATCAGAAGGTGGGAGCACGCCCCCGCTCCATCTTGGACGGGGAGCGCTTTGGGGTGACCCGCACTGGCCGGCGCAATGCTGAAGACGTAATGGGGCTAGAGGGCATTTTCGAGTTTCCAAAACCGGTGCGCTTGATTAAGCACCTCATTTCCATTGCAGGTGGAAAGGATGCGCGCGTCCTCGACTTTTTCGCGGGCTCCGGCACCACTGCACAGGCTGTAGTGGAACTCAATAACGACGATGGGGGCACTCGGTCTTTTCACCTTGTGCAAATACCAGAGCCAACCTCCCCGCGTAGCGCTGCTCATCGCGCGGGCTTTTCTACCGTGGCAGACATTTGCATTGAAAGGGTGCGCAAGGTCCCAGGCGCATCCTTTCAGGTCTATCGCCAGGACTAAGTCTGTGCGGTACCGGACGGGCGACCGGGAATGCCGAAGAAGTCTAGGACGCGGTCGGTAGCGAAGAATTTGCCTACCTCATTGTGCGCGTCTGCTGTACCACCAGGCCATACGTGTGAGCCTCCGGCGATACGGATGTGTTCCAGCGGTGCGGTACAGCCGCTCCACTTCATATCGAGTGCATTGTTGACTAGGCGGGTCGTGTCGACCTTGGTAGAGCAACCATTGCGCTTACGGTCCTGTTCCAGCACCGATTCCACGGAATAGTACTTGGTCTTATGGCGCGTTCCACCGTAGTAACCCACCACGGGGTCCACGGTGCCGTGAATATCCAATCGACCCACGGGGGAATGAGCACAGTCTTTAAGAATATCTTTGTAGTAGGCAGCGGAAACGGTAGCCACGGACTTAAAAACATCGGGCATCTGACAGGCCAGGTAGGCGGCAAACCCGCCGCCGTTCGACATGCCGGTAGCAAAAATCCGGGAGTCATCTACCCGATACGTTGCTCGAACGGCATCAATGATGTCGCGAACAAATTTTTTATCTTCTGTTGTTGACGTCTTGGCATAAGGAGCAGGGCTCCAAGCCTTCTTTTTACCTTCTGCGAAAACAGTGATGGCATCAGCGGCGTCGAGGCGGGAATAGCCGCGGAGATTCTCGGCAGATTGTCCCCAGCCTGGAAAAGCCAGGACGATGGGCCACTTTTTATCCCCCGTGTAGTCCTTGGGCAAGCTAAGGATAAAGGAGCGCCCCGATGGCAGATTAACGGTGGTATAGCTTCCTGGCTCGGGTCCGCTTAGCGGTGCAGAGGTTGGAATCCCTAGGTTTTTCGTCTCAGTTGGGACTGCTGGGGGCGCGGAGTCGGGCGAATCGGCCGAACATGATGCGCCGGCAACCGCAAGGAAACTCACTGCTACCGCACCAACCACGGCCCGTAGCGACCTCGCGTTCATCTTTGTCGTCCCTTCTGCCATGCGGTCCATAGTTGCTTATAGCGGCCACCATAATCTAACAGTTCGTGGTGACTGCCTTGCTCCACCACCCGCCCGTTATCCATTACGGCGATGCTATCGGCTCGTGCGGCTTGGTCTAGTCGGTGCGCCACTACCAGTGCTGTTCGCCCACGGGTGACCTCTGTCGCGGCTTCTTCCAGAGCTTCCGCCCCCACCGATCCGGCCTCTGCGGTGGCCTCATCCATGATGACGATCTGGGGATCTAAAAGCAATATTCTCGCCAGCGCAAGCTGCTGCGCTGCTACTGGGTCAAGGTGGATTCCCCGAGCGCCAATGACTGTATCTAGGCCCTCCTCTAACTGCGCATACCACTGTGCGCCGACGCGCTGTAATGCATCTTCCATTTGTGCGTCTGAGGCTTGCGGGGCGGCCAAGGACAAATCTTCGCGTAGGGTTCCTGAGAATACGTGAACCTCTTGGGAAATCATCGCTAAACGCGCCACCCTTTCGGAATCAGAAAGGGCCGATACCTCTACTCCATCCACCAAGACTGTTCCGGTAGCCGGGACTCGCAGTCCGGCTAGAAGAGCAGCGACCGTGGTCTTTCCCGCACCAGAGGGTCCCACTAAAGCTACGGTGTGTCCAGCGGGAAGCTTAAGGTTTATGTCCCTCACGGCCCAGCCGCCGTCTTCGTAGCTGAAGCTCACTTCTTTTAATTCGGCAACTCCACGTGGAGACGGGGCGCCAAAGTCTGGCACCGCCCGTGGTGGATCCATAACCACCCCAACTATCCGAGACAGGGAGGCATAGCCGGATTGAACGGTATCGATTACTCGCATCAATCCCATGAGCGGACCCCGCAAGCGGATAAGAAGGAGCATGGTCGCGGTAACTGCGCCAACGGTGAGCGCCCCAACCTGCACCACCCAAAAGCTAACGAGCAAACCGCAGACCAGCATTACTAGCTCAATGACCGTCATCCAAAGCTGCAGGACCATCATTGTCCTTCGCGCGGCGTACCCTTTGTCCACCACCTGTGCGGAGGCACGTTCAATACCGGCATGCATCTGGTTTTCCATGCCAAAGGCGCGCACAGTCTCTCGCCCTCGAATTGCCTCTAGGAGCCTGCGTGCCCGTTCCGCCATGGCACCGCGTTCGTCGGTATAGCGCTGCGGAGCGCGCTGCAGGTACTGGCGCGCAGCAATGAAATATAACGGCGTAACTGCACCTACTACCAGTAGGTATTGCCAGTTGAGGCTGACTAGTGCCACCCCAGTGGTTGCGATGGCGAAGGCAGATTTCGTCAGCACAGGGACGGTCTCGGTTACGGCAGCCGATAGTTCTGCTACATCATCGGTAGAGCGAGAGACCAAATCCCCAGTGCCGGCTTCCTCCACCCGGTGGGTAGGCAGGCGAAGAGCGGTAGAAACCATATCTTCCCGCAAAGCGGAGATCACTCTTTCGCTCAGGCGCGAAAGGACATAGAACCCCGCCGCGGAAAACAGTGCCGAAACCGCGGCCACCAGCACCAGCGAGATACCGATCGATACCATGGCGCCCTGAGTAATGACAGCGTCAACGATCTTTCCCAACAGGATGGGGATCGCTACATTGCTGCCGGCGCCTGCGGTAAGCAAGGCCAAGGCCGCTGCGGCTTGGGGGCGGGCACCGGGGACGTCGGAAAGCTGGCGTCCCACTTCCTTACGCACTTGGGGCCAGGAGGCCGTAGGAAACCGCATCATAGCTCCGCCCCCACTGCTGCCCACGCCGGCGAAGTGGTGAAGACAAGCGTGGGCTTAGGCCCGCGGTGATGCGCCACCCGCTGGGCAATTTCCTGCTCGGTCACCGAGTCCACGGCGGTTGTGGGATCGGCTAAAACTAGGATCTCCGCGTCCGCCGCAATGGCTCGTGCAAGCGCCACGCGCTGTTGCTGTCCGCCGGAGAGATTTCGGCCGCCTTCTCCCACCTCACGGTCCAACCCGCCCGGGATATCTTCCCCTGCAGCCACGAAGAGGGCTCGTTGTGCACTCGCGCTATCCGGATGAATATTGTCCCCCACGGTCCCCTCAAAAAGCATGGTTTCGTGTGGAACAACCAGGAATCGCTCGCGCGGCAAGAAGACTAGATCCTCTGGAACAGGCTCGGGCACCACGTTGACCCCAGGAGCGAGGGCTGGTACCTGCGGTTCGCTCTTTTCCACCCCGGGGGCGGCAAGGAGGGCGGTAATGCGCTCAGCGCTTGCCTGCGCTGCCGCCCACCGCGAGGCGATATTTCGGCCCAGCATCGTCATCGGCGTGATAATGAACTGCGTAAGGCCGATGACCGTAATGAGTTCACCTACGCTCATCATGGAACGCATGGCCATCATTCCGGCACCAATACCCACAGCAATGACATATACCGAGCCCAAAATCTCCGTAGTCGCATTAAGCCGCGCTTGGGCAGCATTGGCTTCCACCGTTCGCGCATAGGCGGCACCAGACACCGCGGAATAACGCCTACTCACAGTGGCTACAGCGCCCAGCCCCTTAAGGATCCGCAGGCCCTGGACCACATCGGTGGCCATGGAGCTGGCTTTGGCCAACGCCGCTTGGCGGACTCCGGAACGCGTACGCAGAGGCTTTGCCGCCCGCACAGAGCCCCACACCATTAACGGCCCGCCACACAAAATAGCGATGCCTAAAGGCAAGTTAATACGGCTAGCCATGATCGCCACATACACAATGGCGGTGATCTCAGCGACGGGGAAAACTGTCATCATCACCGCATTCTGCACGCGCCGTGCGTCCGTGGAGGCGATGGCAAGCAGCTCGCCGGCGCTGCGAGGCTCGCCTGCGATGCCCCGCGGATCCTGAATCCTATCCGTGATGGCCATGCGAACATCGTGCCCAATTACTAGCATGGCTCGCGCGTTAAGGCCGCGTCCGAACCATGCGGCTATGGCATTAAGACCAAAAGCTGCCCCCAATACCACCAGCCACATGCCTAGTCGGTCAACGGATCCTTTTGACACAGCTTCATCAATGGCGTGTCCCACTATCACTGGAGTCGATCCGTTAAGCAGAAAAGATACAGCCATGCAGAGTGCGGCCGGCACAGTGAGGGATGGACGAGAAAAGACAGTCTTTAGCAGCCACCTGGGATCTGATGGTGCAGGAAGTGTCCTCATAGGCTGCCATTCTAATTCGCGGTAGGTTAGATGGACTATGTCGACTCGCCACCCCGATCCCAGCCACTTCCCTAGCTACCGCAGGGCCTCCACTAGACAAGGCCCCGGCTTCCGCGATGCCGCGCACCGCACCGCTTCCGCCCAGGCCTTCCGCCGCGGCGCGAGCACCTATCACGATGTGCGCCCCGGCTATCCGGACGAGGTTTCTGCCCTTATTGCTGACGCCCATACCGTTGCCGATATCGGCGCCGGTACTGGAAAACTCACCGAGTCCCTACCCAATGCTCGGGTTGTGGCTCTGGAGCCCTCTGCCGATATGGCTAGTATTCTCGCAGCCCACCTCCACCTGCCAGTCCTTCGTGCTACGGCCGAAAACACCGCGCTTGCCGACGCCTCCTTAGACGCCGCCTGCCTCGCCCAAACCTGGCACTGGGTCGACGTGCCAGCCGCCTGTGCAGAGCTTGACCGCGTCCTCGCGCCAGGCGGGAAGATTCTCTTGGTGTGGAATACGCTCGACGTCAACGCGGACCCCTGGATCCTGCGGCTGTCTCGCATCATGCACTCCGGCGATGTACATAAGCCAGGCTTTTACCCGGACTATATGGCGCCGTGGTCTTTGGACCGCGAGCTGCGCTTGACCTGGGAGAACGAATTAACTCCCGAACAGCTTCACCAGCTGATGCACACCCGATCCTATTGGCTGCGCAATGGCGAAGACATCCATGAACGTATGACCCACAACCTGGATTGGTACCTCTACGAGCACATGGGGTTTAAGCCGGGGCAAAAACTACGCATCCCGTACCGCACGGATGCCTTCGTGCTGGTACGGGATTCGGATTAGAGCAGGACCTGCGCCAGTAGCGAGCCCACCACGCAGGAGGTGAACACCGAGATGGCGCCGGGAACGAGGAAGGAGTGGTTGATGACGAACTTGCCAATGTGGGTAGTGCCCGTGCGGTCGAAGCCGATGCAGGCTAGGTCCGAAGGGTAGGTTGGCAAGATGAAGTAGCCATACGCTGCGCCGTAGAAACCAACGATAATGGCGGGATCGATGCCGAGCTGCAGGCCAATCGGAGCGATGGCAACCAGGGCGGCGGCCTGGGAGTTAACCAGCTTGGACACGATGACCAGTACCACCGCGTAGGCCCACGGGGCGGCCTCCACCACGGACCCGAGGTTGGACTCTAGGGCATCGATATGGGCCTCGAAGAAGGTATCTGCCATCCATGCCACACCAAAGACCGAGAATACTGCGGTCATACCGGCCTTAAAGACTGGCGTAGAAGCGATCTTCTTCGGGTCTGGCTTGCAGGTGAGCAGGATGATTGCGCCGGCAACAAGCATGACCATTTGGATAACCAGGTTCATCGAAAGCGGGCTCAACTCGCCGTCATCGCCTGGGACGAGTGGGCGCAGGAATTCGAACGCACCGAGTGCCACCACGCTGGCGATAGCCACGAGGAAGATAACCACCGCGCGTTTTGCTTCTGGCGAAAATTCCTCATCCATGAGCGACCCGGTGGACTGGTGAATGCTTTCTGCGAACTCAGGATCCTTCATGCGCTCCTGGAATGCCGGGTCCTCGTCCAAGTCCTTGCCGCGGCGCAGCGACCACAGCGCAGCGAGGATAACGCCGGCAAGCGAGGCGGGCATAGCCACCATGAGGATCTGCGGAATGGAATAGGCGTGATCGATAGCGCCGGCATTTTCCGCGATGATGGACGCTAGGGATACGGTGGCCACGGACACTGGAGAGGCCGTAATACCCATCTGAGCCGACGTCGATGCCACGGCCATGGGGCGCTCTGGGCGGATGCCCTTCTTCAGGGCAATATCCTCGATGATAGGAAACATCGTGTACACGACGTGACCCGTACCGCACAGCACCGTCAGGAACCAAGTGGTCAGCGGGGCGAGGATGGTAATGCGCTCTGGGTGGGCACGGAGAAACTTCTCGGCAAATTGCATCATCACTTCTAGGCCGCGCGCCTGTTGCAAGGTGGCGGCGCAACCGATGACCGCAATGATGGTCAGCATCACAGATACCGGCGGCTCACCCGGGGCGAGGCCGAAGACAAAGACCATGAGCATCAATCCGATGCCGGAAATAAGACCAAGTCCGATGCCACCATAGCGAGTGCCCAGAAGCAGGGCACTGAGGATGATGATGACCTGAAGCACGATGGCCAGAATTGAATCTGGCGCAATTACGCTGGCTAGCATGCTGAGCCTTCCATCACGAGAGAATTTTTGACTGGTTATATCCTATCCAAACCCACATGAACGGACATAAACGGAAAGGCGAGCGAATTCTCACACCGTGTCTCGGTGCAATAATCGCTCGCCTGAGTGCTATAATCCCAGCGTAACGGGCATACTGCTAGCGCTTCTTGCCGCGCTTTTCCCTCACTCGCACTGCGATGCGGATAGGCGTTCCGTGGAAGCCAAACCGCTCGCGGAACTTGCGCTCAAGGTAGCGGCGGTATGCCGCGTCCAAGAAGCCCGTCGTAAACAAGACGATGGTCGGCGGCTGGGTCGAGGCCTGCGTGGCGAACAATACGCGCGGCAGACGATTATTCTTCATCGGCGGCGGATTAGCCGCGATAGCCTCACGCAGCCAGTTATTCAGCTGTCCCGTGGACACACGCTGATCCCAGCTTTCCAGCGCCTCAATCATAGCCGGCTCCAGCTTCTGCAGCGCACGGCCCGTTTCCGCAGAGATATTCACGCGCGTGACCCACGGCAAGTGGCTCAGCTGCTGATCAATCTCGCGGTCCAGGTAGTAGCGGCGATCCTCATCCATGAGATCCCACTTATTAAACGCGATCACCAGGGCTTTACCCGCCTCGAGCACCATATTGAGCACGCGCTGGTCTTGCTCGGAGATCTCCTCAGAGGCGTCGATAAGCATGATGCAAACCTCGGCCGCATCGATAACGCCGCGGGTACGCAGGGATGCATAGTACTCATGCCCCTGCGCATTCTTTACCTTCTTGCGCAGGCCCGCGGTATCAATGAACTTCCACAGCTGCTCATCCAGCTGCACTAGAGAGTCCACCGGATCCACGGTGGTTCCCGCGACGTTGTCGACCACGGAGCGCTCCTCGCTGGTGAGCTTATTCAGCAGCGAGGACTTGCCCACATTAGGCTTGCCCACCAGTGCGACGCGGCGAGGGCCAGAGGTAATCGCGGTCTGCCGAGGTTCTTCAGGGAAGACCCGCAAAATCTCATCGAGCACGTCCGCACCGCCGCGGCCATGCTGGGCGGATACGGGCCACGGATCGCCCAAGCCCAAGGCATAAAACTCCGCCATATCCGCGTACTGATTATCGGAATCGAACTTATTCGATACCAAAATCACTGGCACAGGCGACTTCTGCAGACGGCGAGCCATGACCTCATCCGTCTCCGTGATGCCCACCTTGGTGTCCACCACCATAACGATGACATCGGCGGTTTCCATGGCTACTTCTGCCTGGCGGGCAATCGCCGCATGGATACCCTTCACGTTGGGATCCCAGCCGCCGGTGTCCTGCACCAAAAAGCGCTGGCCATTCCAGTCCGCAACGTAGGAAATTCGGTCACGAGTAACGCCAGGGTGGTCCTCTACCACCGCTTCGCGGCGGCCAAGGAAACGGTTAACCAAGGAGGACTTACCCACATTGGGGCGACCGACTACGGCCACCGTGCACAGGGCTTCTTCCGTGTGGTCATCGGACTCCACACCGAAGGCACGGGAGAGTTCTTCCCATTCCTCTTCGCTCAGAGGCTCTTCCGCGTTCGAATCGTCGCCATAATCAGCCTCACCAAATTCCGAGTCATCGAAGTCATAGTCAAATTCTTCGGAATTGAAATCATCGGCGGCCCAGCCAGGTGAGGCTTCTACCACCTCGTCATCGAACTTACCGGCTGGGTAATGGAACTGAGTCTCCGACTCTTCCTGGGGATCGTGATTAGTCATTGACAGACTCCTTTACCACGTTAATCAGAGCTTCCAGCACATCCTCTGGGCTCATATTGGAGGTATCGACTAGGGTTGCGTCTTCCGCTGGGCGCAGAGGTGAGGCCTTGCGGGAAGAATCCGCCGCATCACGGCGCTGGACATCTGCGAGTACCGTCTCGTAATCCGAAGCGATGCCCGCCTTTTCATTCTGGGCTTGGCGGCGCTGAGCGCGGACCTCGGCAGAGGCGGTCATGAATGCTTTAGCGGGGGCGTCGGCAAGCACAACCGTGCCAATATCGCGGCCTTCTACAATCGCGCGGTGAGCCTCGCGGGCAAGCTTTCGCTGCAGCGCAACCAGATTCTCGCGCACCTCCGGAATGGCAGATACGGCGGACACGTTGCGGGTGACTTCGTCTTCGCGAATAACGCGCGAGACGTCCTCGCCGCCGAGGAGAACTTCGGTGGAGTCCGGGTCATCGGATACTCCCAAGGGCAGATTGGCCGTAGCCGCAATAACCGCGGCGGTATCAGCAGGGTCGACGCCTTCACGCAGCACAGCAAGCGTTGCCACTCGGTACATTGCACCAGTGTCGACGTACTTTGCATCCAGCTGCTTGGCCAGCGCACGGCACGTGGTCGACTTTCCAGTTCCAGATGGGCCATCCACGGCGAGGATGAGACCCTCATTCGGCATATTAGAAATCATTACATCTCCACCGCCTTGTACAGGCTAGTCAGCTCGCTGGAATTAAGGGCACGCAGACCTCCAGGCTTCATATCTCCCAGCTGAACCGTATGCAGCTTGGTGCGCACCAGGCGCTGCACGGGGAAGCCGGCCTCCTTCAACATGCGGCGCACGATATGCTTGCGGCCTTCATGCAGTTCAAGACGCACCAAGGAATAACCCTGGTTGGTATCAACTACCTGTGCAAAGTCGGCCTTTGCCAGTCCGTCTTCCAGCTCGATGCCTTCCTTGAGCTGGCGCACGAGCTTCCTATCGGCCTCGCCCAATACGGTGGCGAGGTAGGTCTTGGTCACCTCGTACTTGGGGTGCATCAAGCGGTTGGCCAACTCGCCATCATTGGTGAGGATGAGCAGGCCTTCCGTATCGGCGTCGAGGCGGCCAACGTGAAAGAGTCGCTGGCCAGCTGCGACCTTTTCTGACACCACGTCACCCACACACGGGCGCCCTAGGTCATCAGACATGGTGGACTGCATGCCGCGCGGCTTATTGAGCACAAAGTATTCGTGCTCCTCATTGACGTTGACGCGCACGCCGTCTACTCGGATGACGTCAACGGAGGGGTTTACCTTGACGCCTTGCTTGACGATGATCTTGCCGTTGACCTCAACTCGGCCGGCATCGATGAGGATTTCTGCGTGGCGGCGGGAAGCGACGCCCGCCTTAGCGAGCACCTTTTGGAGGCGCTCTCCCTTGGGCTTGTCTTCATCGACCAACCAATCGGCGCCCAATTCGCGGGCTACGGATTCTGCAGTAGCCTTCTGCTTTTTCTTTGACACATGCTGGTGACGGGCCGGCTTGGCATTGGAGACAATGATGTCACTGTCTCGCTGCTTCTTATCCGGTGTGCCGTCACGGCGAGCGGGAGGAGTCACGTACGTGTCCTTTTCTCTCGAAGATATGAAATTACCTGGGCAATCCTACCCCACGCTAGTACTCTTCGTCGATCGCCTCTACGTCAGGCAACAGCGGCGCCAAGTCAGGCAGGCGCTCCAAAGAATCGATCCCCAATAACTCGAGGAATAATTCCGTTGTCTCGTACCGGTGCGCGGCGCCCTCAAAATCGTCCTGCGGCAGCTCCCGGACCAACCCGCGCAGGTTAAGGGTCCGCATTACGCCATCGACATTGACGCCGCGAACCGCCGCCACCTGCTGGCGAGTAACGGGCTGACGGTAAGCCACTACCGCCAAAGTCTCTAGGGCGGCACGGGAGAGTTTGGTTTGGGCGCCATCCAAAAGAAATTCTTCCACTGCCCCGGCATTTTCGGTGCGCGTATAAAAGCGCCACCCCTCTTGAGTCTCGCGCAGGTCGATACCAGAACCGCGACTATCCAACTCCCGCTGAATAGAACGCAAGCAATCACTAACGACGTCCCTTTCTGCCCCCAGCGCACGCGCCAAAGACTCCACAGAGGCTGGGGAGTCCAGCACGAGCAAAATGGACTCAAGACGGGAACGCAGCTGCGAGATGAGGGGAAGATCCATAGCGCTCGAGTTTACTGGAGAAGAAAAAGTCGCTGAAAATTCTCCAAATCACTTTCGCTCCCTACTGTGACTCGGCTAACATATTGTCATGGAAACTATCACTCGCACTGACAGACTCATCCTCATCCCGCTGTCCGCCGCTAATACCGAAGAGACCCACAAGGTCTACAGCGACGGACGTATCTGGAACCACCGTCCCAATGGGCGCTTTGCTGACATCCGCACCACGCGTGCACTCGCACAAGCATCCTCCGAGTCGTGGGACGCCCACCGCTTCGGGCCTTGGGCCGCGTATATGCGCCACAACCCTTCGGAATTCGTCGGCGTCGGTGGTGCCATCTTCGTCGACGAGGCAAACTTCTGGGACATCAAATACCGCCTGCGCCCCGCCCATTGGGGTGCCGGTTTTGCCACAGAGATCACCACGGCAGCAGTTAAATGCATCCGCCAAGTGGACCCTGACTCACCGATCACGGCCCGCGTAACAACAAATCACCCGGCGGCCATCCGGGTCATCGAAAAGCAAGGGCTCCAACAGGTATGGGAAGGGCGCCGCATAGGCACCGAGGACCACGCCGAGGAACCAGACGTACGCGTCTACTCCGACCGCGAGCTCTCCCCCGAGACACTGGAATTCATCCAGCAGCGCCCTTAGTCCCAGTTCGCTGCGGCAACTACCGCTGGGTCAACATCCAGGCCCGTCCACGAGAGGTCCAGCTGACCCAGCGCTTCTTCTTGTTGAGCATCAACCGCCTTGGCTTTGTACAACTCCAACAGGGCCAAGAAACGCCCCACTACCTGCATAGAAACCGTACAGTCGCGGGTTAGCGCACCAAAGCTGGTCCATTGACCTGCGCCGAGTAGCTTGAGTGTTTCCAAGATCTTGCCGGCCTGCTCTGGTACCGATACTGCTACGGCGTGCACGTGACCGGTTGCCACCTCCTCCGGTGGTTTGGGGCGGAACACGCCCGCAGCTAACTCGGCAAAGCTGGCCGGCGTATGGCCGAGCGAAACTGGAGGCAAAAGTTCAGCAAACTTCTCCTCGATGGAAACCGCGCGCGGATAGCTGCGCTGCGCCTCGCGCTGCCACACGGCGAATTGGTCCGCTGCTTGCTTATAAGCCTTGTACTGCAACAGACGGGCAAAAAGAAGGTCGCGCGACTCCAGCAGTTCTAAGTCTTCAATATCGTCGACGTCACCGCGCGGCAGTAGCCGCGCCGCCTTCAAATCCAAGAGCGTAGCTGCCACTAGCAAAAAATCAGTGGTCTCATCCAGATCAGCGGACTCTCCCAGCTGGCGTGTATACGCCACGAATTCGTCCGTCACTTCTGACAGCGCAACGTCAGTCACGTCCATCTTCTTGGACTGAATGAGCTGCAATAGCAGGTCAAATGGGCCTTCAAAATTCCGCAGTGCAATGCGAAAGCCCGTAATCTCCGGCTGGGTCACGATACCTTAAACGGTCGAGCGCTCGATGACCTCTTTGGCCAAGTTCCGGTACTGCTGTGTGGCCGGGGAGTTTGGTGCCCAAGTAGTAATCGGCTCGCCGGCTACCGAAGTCTCTGGGAATCGAACGGTCCGAGTAATGACGGTGTCAAAGACCTTATCGCCAAAGTAATCCACCACTCGGGACATAACTTCCCGGGCGTGCTTGGTCCGGCGGTCAAACATAGTCACTAGGATTCCCATGACCTCGAGGTCAAAGTTAATGCGATCAGAAACCTTTTCCACGGTATCGGTCAACAGCGCCAAACCGCGCAGGGAGAAGAACTCACACTCCATAGGGATGATCACACCCTGTGAGCAAGCAAGGGCGTTGACGGTAAGCAAGCCCAAGGAAGGCTGGCAATCAATAATGATGAAATCATAATCGCGGCGCACCGGACGCAGAGCCCGGGCAAGGGTGTGCTCGCGACCGACTTCATTGACCATCTGAATTTCTGCGGCGGAAAGGTCGATATTTGCCGGCACCAGATCCAAGCCCGGTACACCGGTGTGCTGGATAGCGGAATGAATAGAGGTGTGACTATCGAGCATCACGTCATAAATGGTGTCCTCGATATCATCATGCGTGAGACCAAGGCCTGCCGACAGCGCTCCCTGGGGGTCAAGGTCAACCAAGAGGACTTTACGGCCATACTCCGCCAAGCAGGCGCCCATATTGATGGTAGAGGTGGTTTTGCCGACGCCACCCTTTTGGTTACACATCGAAATAATGGTGGCCGGCCCATGCTTCTCCAAGGGTGCGGGTTCCGGTAGCTCACGGATAGGACGACCGGTCAGCCCCACCTCTACGTCAGAGGCAGAAAAGAGACCCTCTTCGCTCACAGTCACACCTGCTTCCTTGACGCCAAGTTCCGGACCATGACACTTGGCTTAGGGTTGATTACAACGTTGTCATTAAAGCGTACCCGCTACAGCCCAAAAGTACCGAGACTTAGTGTATATCAAGCGTTTAGCGTTGACTAGAACGGCGTTTGAGGATTGCCACTAGAGCTATGAGTGCGATGAGCACCGCTGCGGCTGCCCCTCCTATAATCCACCCTAGATATGAGCCGCCGTCTTCTTCTTTGGGTTCCTTTTGCTGGCGCTCATCGAGGTTTTCCGCGACGGATTGATAGTTGGGGTCCTGTAGGGTGACGATGAGTGCGGCCCCAGAACCGTCATTGCGCAGCAACTGCATAATAAAGGGATTATCAGGCGCTTCGCCTTCCGGATAGGTCAGCGTGAGGGTTCGAGAAGAGGCGTCCACGTCGCGTTTTACGCCTTGGATGATATTGCCCTCGCCGTCAAGGTAGCGCAGCGTGACGTCGTTTTCTTCCGTGTCCTTGAACTGCTGGTAAAGGTCATAGGCCTGCTTGAGGCCCATCTTCGCGGTAATAGTATTGCCTTCGATTGTGGATTCAAGGTTGACGTATTCCGCGCCTTCCAGGTTGGCTTCCCCAGCAGGCTTGCGCTCCGGCTTTTTACCTGGAATAACCGGCAAGTTGCTATTTTCTTTCGACGGCGCGGGCTTGTCAGCTCCACCCTCGGCATCTTTTCCGGCTGGCGCCTTGCCACCTTGAGCCGGCTTATCAGAGCCCGGATCCGGCGCTGGCGCTGGGTTCGGGCCACCTTCCGCGCCATCAATTTCTTCCTGAATGTCCTCCTGCGCAACCGACCCATCGGCTACTAGCGTCAGGGTCGCATTCATACCTTGGGCAGAAACAGGAACCGAGACTTGGCCGCCTTCAGCTGGGGCGGTGATGGTAGCGGAGGTACCAGAGGCAGATACATTCCACCCGTCGCCGAAGTAGCTAGCTTCGGCCGGCACGGGCAAGCTTACAGTCGTGGTCTGACCGGCAGGAACCGAAATGGGAGCAGCAATAGCAGCTTCTACTTCCGGCGGCAGCTGCGCGTGTGCCACCGCTGGGAAAAGCAATGCGGAAGATAGCACCGCACCAGCTATACGAGTTGAAAACATAGTGGTCCTTTCTTAAGCACGAGGATGAGCAGTGCGCCAAACCTCGCGCAAGGAATCGGCAGTGACGTGAGTATATATTTGCGTTGTCGTCACCGAGGAATGTCCCAGCAATTCTTGCACGGTGCGCACATCAGCGCCGCCTTCAAGCAGGTGCGTCGCAAAAGAATGCCGCAAGGTATGCGGAGAAATGGACTTCCCCACTTGCGCCCGCTGCGCTGCCGTCTTCAACACAGTCCATGCACTTTGTCGCGATAAAGCCCCACCGCGGGTATTGAGAAACAGCGCCGGCGTCTTACCTTTGCTCAGCGCCGGTCGCGCCCGCACCAGGTAGGCATCGAGAGCCTGGCGAGCATGCGAGCCCACTGGCACAACCCGCTCTTTGTCTCCCTTGCCCCGCAGGCGTATTACCTCCTGCGCGGAGGAAACGTCATCAACGGTAAGGGAGATAATTTCTGAGATGCGCGCGCCGGTGCCATAGAGCATCTCCAGCAGGGCACGGTCGCGCACATCTACTGGGGTCTCAGTAGGGGTCGCTTCAATGAGGGCGGTGACCTCGTCAACCGATAATGTCTCAGGCAAATGCTGCCCAGTTGACGGAGGGGTTACCTCAACCGCGACATCGACGTCCACTACGCCTTCTGACACGGCAAATTTATGCAGTCCGCGAGCAACGATGAGCGCTCGGTTGGCTGAGGACACCGCCATGTGTGAGCGTAGTTCTTTAAGATAAGCCTCCACCATCGGTCGCGTCACCGACCGCAGATCTTCTACCCCGTTATCCCCCAACCAGGCAAGGTAGCGGCGGACATCGCGGCGATAGTTGCTCAAGGTATTGGCAGAAACGCCTCGCTCGACTGCTAGATGATTAAGCCACGTCTGCGCTAAGCCTTCGAGCGCACTCACAGCTGCTTTAGGTCCGCGCCCGTGCGGCGGGAGCTCATTGAGGTCGGTCGAAGGTCGAACGGCTCCTCCACGCTGCGGGTTCTCTTGCCGCCGCGCAGCACCGCGTAGGCGGCCAAGATACCGCTGCAGGCGATGGAATTGACGATGTCACCGCGCAGTACCTTCTCAACGGCCTCATCGAGGCCCACCCAGGCGACTTCCATATCGGCTTCTTCGTCACCGGTAGCCTCCATCCGGGGGACGTCGGAAAGCTCCGAGGCAAGGAATACGCGAACCGCCTCCTCGCAGAAACCTGGCGAAGTCACAAGGTCCGTCAACACGGACCACGTCTGCGCGCTCAGGCCGGCCTCCTCCTGCAGTTCACGCTGGGCGCCGGTCAACTCATCCTCACCGCGTACGTCGAGTAATCCCGCTGGCAGTTCCCACAGGCGCTTTCCTACGCTGTGGCGGTACTGATACACCATCGCAATACGCTCGTCTGAGTCCACTGCCACGACGGCCACAGCACCTAGGTGCTCGACTACTTCCCGGGAGGCAGAAACGCCACCGGGCATGACTACCTCGTCGCGGCGCAGAGCAATAATGGGGGCTTCAACAAGCAGCTGCGAATCAAGCACCTTGAAATCATGCGCCATGGGCTATTCCTTTCCCGGCAAGGCGGAGTCAGCAGTTTCGGTGGCGCCATAGTCACCCTGGCCACCATCAAGTTGTTCCTGGGTGGCCAGAATGACCGCAATGCGCTCCACTGCCCGTTCTGTGCTATCGACCGTAGACAGCTCCGCGTCCTGATCACGCACTTGGGCTAGCGCCTTATCATCCTGGGTCTGCTTGGTGCGCCCGCTCAACACCACGGACCCATTGACCTCATCCAACCCGGTGGCAAATTCTGCCAGCGCGGTTGACGGGTAACCTCGCAGGCCATTTCCAGAGACCACGATGATGGCCTGGGCAGGCACGATGGTGCCGTCCTCGTAATCAATAAAGCCCTCGTCGCGCAGCTTATGGAGCACGTCTGCACGCTCGTCTACCGAGGCCAAAGGCTTCGTGCTCTCAGGATCCATAGACAGCGCAGTACCCAGGACCTCACCGCTGAGGGCTCCTGCAGAATCCAAGTCCTTGATATCTGCCTTCTTGGGCGCAGTATCTTTCAAGATGGGAAGCAGCTTGTCCTTAGTTTCGGGGCGCAAGAAGTCCTTGGTCAGCTTAATCTCGCCGGCCTCCGTGGCATCGGAAGACTCCAAGAGCTTCCGAATCGCGTCCACGTCTCCGCCGTTGGCGTCATCGGTGGTCACGATGAGCACTGGGCGCTGTGACAATGCGCCGTCAACCATTTCCGCCCCAGAATCCCCAACGATCTTATCGCTGGCGTCATTTTGGGTCTGCAGAATCTTATTGTCTTGGACCACCTTGCGGTGCTCCTCGCGGATCGGATCGTCGTCCGCCATGCTGGTGGTCAAGTTCGGCGCAATCACTAGGGCGCCCAAGGCTACGCCTACCGCGGCGCCGAAGCCCAAGCCTGCTACAAGCTCAGTCTTTGCCATGCCTTATGCGCCCCCAAAGAGACTAGACCAGGTTTCGCTAAGGTTGCTAGCAAAGTCCTGGCTGCCGCCAAAGCCGACGATGAGGATGACCGCCGCAATGGCAACGAGGATTCCCAGCACTGCCCACAGCCAGCCGAGGTTGGAGGAAGGCGCACTGTAGAGATTGATTACCGCATCAGCGTCAACCACCTTGGTACCGGCCTTGAGGCGGGACAGCACGGCCGAGGGGTTGGTGCGGTCAGCAAAGATATCATCGAGGTCTACCCCACCGCCTGCCTGAACGATGAGATCCGCGCCGTGATAATCAGCAAGAAGCAGGCCTAGGTCGGTACCTGAGTGTGTTGCTGCGGGGAAAGTCATCGCACCGATGCCGAGGTCCTGGATGCGGTCGAGGCCTTCTACCTCGCCTTCCGGGTCCGCAGGAACGATTACGCGGGCACCGCAACGCAGAGCTTCATCGCTCACGCCATTGGGATCCCCAATAATGAAATCTGGCTTATACCCTTGGGCCAGCAACGAATCTGCCGCCGTGCCCACTGCGATCAGCAGCGGCTCATACTCGCGAATAAAGTTGCGCAGCTGCTTGAGCTGTTCGCGGTGCCTATCGGTAGGTGAAAAGAGGACAACCTTGCGGCCGGCGATTTCGGAGCCGGAGGCGGGGACGCCGAGGCCGTCGATAAGCAGCGGGCCTTCCGAGTTAATAAAATCAATGGAATTGCCAAAGAAGGATTCCATGTGGTCAATCAGCGCGCCCTGCGCTGCGGTGAAGTTCTTTTCTGCTCGCTCACGAGTTACCACGCGGCCGGTGCCGAGCGCTTTATCGCCGCTAAAGACGGTGCCGTCCTCCCCGATGCGCGCCTTTTTGCCCTCTTTGAACTCGGAAACAAAGGACTGCCCCACGCCTTCAAGGAGGGTAATGTCGGCGTCAAGCAACATGTGCGGGCCATAATTTGGGACAGTGCCGGTAGAAAATTCCGCCACATTAATGACGGCGGAGGGCTTAAGGTCTACGAGAGTTTGAGCCTCGTGGCGAGAGATATTGGCCGCATCAATTACGGCGACATCGCCTTCACTAAACTTTTTCATCCCCTTAGCGCCTGGAGTGCAGTCGCGCAGTGCACCAGGCTGCTCGGGGTTACGGGAAAACAGAGCCATGGACCCTATTGTGGCGTGATTATGGTTTCGAGTGGGCGAGGCGCGCGGAAGCTTCTTCCTGTGCGCGGTCAAAAAGCTCCTGCGCGTGCGCGCGGCCGGTCTCGGTATCGTCCAACCCCGCCAGCATGCGGGCCAGCTCCTCCACGCGCTCCTCCTGTGATAGCTCGGCCACGCCAGAGGTAAATTTCTCCTTCGATACATGCAGGTGCGCATCCGCGTACGCTGCGACCTGTGGCAGGTGCGTTACCGCAATCACTTGGTTATGCACCGCCAAGCGCGCCAGGCGGCGGCCGATCTCTACCGCTGCGCGCCCGCCCACACCGGCATCTACCTCATCGAAGACTAAGGTGGCGCCGTCCTCGTCTGCCAGCACGACCTCCAAGGCCAGCATGACACGGGAGAGTTCGCCGCCCGAGGCAGCAGAGGCGATCGGCTTACCGTTCAACTGCAGCTCGGCTGCGTCTGCGCCGGACTTAGAAAATTTCGCCTGCGTAAGCTCGACCGTCAAGGTCGAATTTGGCATGGCCAAGCCGTGGAGCTCCTGCGTTACCTGCTCCCCCAAAGCTTTCGCCGCTTTCCGACGCCCCCTTGTCAGCTCCCCTGCCCGCTCAATCATCACCGATTCAGCGTCTTTGACCTGCTTTTTTAGCTCCTCCAGGGCTTCTGTGGAGGTATCCATGGACTCCAGTTTTGCCGCTGCCTCATTGCGCCAGGCGAGCACGCCATCAATATCCCCCGCGTACTTCCTAGTCAACGTGCGCAATTCCTGCTGCCGCTGGAGGGACTTTTCCAATAGGTGTGGATCTGCCGGCAGTCCGGCTAGATACCCACCGAGCTCACCGGAGATATCGCCCAACTGCGTCGAGATCTCGCTGAGCCGTTCGCCCAAGGCCGCCAGATCCTTATCGGTGGATCCCGCCAAGGCAGAAACCGCCCGGCCCAGCAAGGCCGAGGCAGCCTCCTCCAGCTCCTCGGTGCCGTCGATCGCAGCCAACGCAACTTCCGCCGACTCGCGCAGCCCATCGACGTCTTGCAGCTTGCGAACCAACTGCACCAGTTCCTCATCCTCGCCGGGTTCTGGGGCGATGCCATCGATCTCATCGACGGCGAACTGCAGACGGTCAACTTCCTGCGCCAGCTCGCGGCGCTGCTCCGTGCGCCGCTTATAGTCCTTCGCTAGGCTGCGCCACTTTTTAAAGGCCTCGGTATAGCGCTCCCGCACACGGGCCAATTTCGGATCCGCACGATCAACCGCACCCAGTTGTTCCTCGGGCGCGAGCAGACGCAGCTGGTCATTCTGCCCGTGGACCGTAATGAGCTCGCGCGCGAACTCGCCCAGGGTTGCAGCCGGTACTGCGCGGCCGCCTAAATAGGCCCGCGATCTTCCCGCGGCAGAGACTGTGCGTGAAACGATATACTCGCCATTTTCGTCGGGCTCTCCGCCTACCGAATCCACCAGCTCACGGATCGAGTCCTTTGCAGAGGAAAAATGTCCCTCCACTGCAGCCTTTTTCGCGCCATCGCGCACCCGGGAGGCATCCGCGCGACCACCTGCTAAGAGCCTTAAACCAGTAACCACCATGGTCTTACCCGCACCGGTTTCACCGGTAAGCACGGTAAGGCCCGCGGATAGTTCCGCGGAGCTCTGGCTAATAACGCCCAGATCATTGATGGAAATATCGACGAGCACTATTTCTCCTTCGGCCCGCGCCACCCTTCCACGGGCAGGCGCAGCTTCGAGACTAAACGGTCAGTAAAAGGTTGGTCATCCAAGCGTACCCACCGCACCGGACGCTCGCCTCGCACTACTTCCACTCGTGCCCCTGGTGGCATCGCAAATTCGCGGAAGCCATCTAATATCACGGTGGCTGGAGTCGTGCGCATCGTCGATTCGACAGCCACTAAAGAATTGGGCGATACAACCAATGGCTTGGTAAACAGCGCATGCGCATTATTAGGTACCACCAAAATTGCATCTAGGGAGGGCCACAACACCGGACCACCTGCGGAAAACGCATAGGCGGTCGATCCAGTGGGAGTGGAAATCAGCACGCCATCGCAGCCAAAGGACGACACCGGCCGGCGGTCAACTTCCAAGATTGCATCCAGGACGCCGGAGCGGTTTTGGTTTTCCACCGAAGCCTCGTTCAAAGCCCAGCTGCGACTAAGAAGGGTTCCCTCCTCATCAAAGATGGACACATCAATGGTGAGGCGGTCTTCAATGCGGTAGCGCTTTTCAATGACCCGCACCAAGGCCTGGTCAAGGGATTCAACCTCCCACTCAGCCAGAAATCCCACGTGGCCTAGGTTGATACCCAGCACCGGAATATCTACGGCCCGCGCCATGTCGGCGGCACGGAGGAAGGTTCCATCGCCGCCTAAAACCAATACCAATTCGCACCCTGAGGCCGCATCTTCAGTGTGAGGTACATGCTTTAATCCCGGCAGTACCTTTTCGTCCGCGCACACTCGAACAGTAATTCCCGCATCTTGCAAAAGCTCCGCTGCACGCGACGTCGCCTCCAAATTCTGCTGGCGGTTGGCATGAGGTACCAACAGGATCTCACGTGTCATTGCGGGCCTTCCTCGACTGCGCGGTCAATCATTTCTTCCACTTTAGCCAGATCTGTGGGCTGGCCGTCCTTTTTCAGCCACAGGAAATACTCCACATTGCCGCTTGGCCCAGGCAGCGGGGATGCCACAGCCCCATGCATGCTAAGCCCCAGGGACAACGCAAATTCAGCGACTTCCTTGGTTACTTCTTTGCGCAGCTCCGGTGAACGAACCACGCCACCGCTTCCAAGGCGCTCTTTGCCCACTTCAAACTGAGGCTTCACCATAGGCAACAGCCAAGCGCCGTCCTTCAGGCAATCCACAATGGCCGGCAATACCAAGCGGAGGGAAATGAAGGACAAATCGCCTACCATGCCATCGCAGGGGCCGTCGGTAAGCTCCAGCGTTAAATTCCGGATATTCGTACGGTCTAAAACGGTGACGCGATCATCGTTTTGCAGGCGCCAGAGCAGCTGCCCATAGCCCACATCGACAGACAGCACTTCCTGCGCACCGTGTTCCAGACACACGTCCGTAAAGCCACCGGTAGAAGCGCCGGCATCGAGGATGCGGCCGTTCATGTCGACGTCGAACGCCGCCAAAGCACCCAATAGCTTGTGAGCGCCACGTGAAGCCCACTTGTCTTCTTCGGCTTCCTCTACCTTGATGGAAACCTCGGGCTCTACAATCGACGCCGGCTTTTGCGCCTTGAAGCCACCCACCGTGACACGGCCAGATTTAATCATCTCCCGTGCCTGCTCACGTGACCGCGCAATCTTTCGGCGCACCAGCTCCGCATCTAACCTACGACGTTGTGGGGGCATTAATTCTCCTGCAATGCATCGCGCAACACATTGTGAGCGCGATCAAGCTGATCTACTTCAGCGGCCAAATCCGCTGCGTCTTCTCCAAGGATCTCTGCTACTTCCGCATCGATCTCTGCCGGTTCCTTGACGGCTCGAAAGTCGTGCGGCTTTACCGCCATTGCGCAACAACCTTTTCCGCACGCTCGCTACGCGGCTGAATATAGCGCGGCGGCGACGGCATAGCCCATGCAACTTCCAACACCGTGCGCAATGCTTGAACGGAGGTAGACTTTTCGTCGCCGCCCTCGAGCAGAAGGTCATGGCCATCGCACCGCGCCGTAAATCCACCCTGTGCTCCGGGACGAGCGACGGAGACAGGAAGGGCCAACTCGTGCATTCCTGCGCCAATAAAGTTTGGCCGTGCCTCCACAGGTGCTTCAATCAGCTCCAACTCACCAGAAACGCCGGTGAGCACATGGAAGGTATCCATTGCTGCGGAGTTGCCACCTGCAATATCAGTATCCAGACGGTCACCCACAGCAAGTGGCTTCTTCGCGCCGATTTGCTTTGCCGCAAAAGTAAACATGGCCGGCTCGGGCTTACCAGCAGATACCGGCTCTACCCCAGTGGCTGACTGGATGGCGGCAACCAGAGAACCATTTCCCACAGCAAGACCCCTCTCAATTGGCAGAGAGGTATCGAGATTCGAAGCAAAGAACTTGGCTCCCTGACGGATGGCCAAGGCACCTTCAGTCAAGTGTTCCCAGCCAACCGAGCGGTCAAAGCCTTGCACTACGGCAGCGGGCTTGTCATCAGCGCTGGAAACTACCTTGAAACCCATCTCTCGGGCCAAGTCACGGAGGGAATCGGCACCGATGATAAGCAGCTTTGCCCCAGCTGGGACCTCTTCGGCCGCCAGTTGGAGAACCGCTTGCGCAGAGGTAACGATCTGTTCCGTACCCGCGGTGAGACCGATGTCCGCCAGCATCTCCGCCACTGCCTGTGGGCTGCGCGAAGCATTGTTGGTCACATACACTGCCGGCACTCCGCAGGTGTTGATGACGTCCACCACGTTAGAAAGCGGGCGACCGCCTTCCCACACGGTGCCATCGAGATCGAGAAGGAGAGCGTCGTGCTTACTGAGAACCGTCACTACTTGCACTCCTCAAGGCGCTCGGCAGCATCAGTCCAGTCGCCTTCATCAATAGAAACTGCGTGCTCAAACCAGTCCCGAGCCTCGTCCTTTCGGCCTGCTTCAAGCAGAGCATTACCGTAGGCATAAGCGAGACGGCACGCGCTTACCCCGCGGGCATCGCGGTCAGGATGTGCGCGCTGAATGGTGACAACCGCAGACTCAGCTTGCCCCATGTCTAGGCGGGCGCCGGCCAAAACAATTGCCAGCTCAATCGTGGACTCTTCATCAAGTTCCGATGCTTCCTCCGCACGGCCTAGCTCCAGCGCCTTCTCCGGGCGGCCCAAGCCGCGCTCGCAATCCGCCATTACTGCGAGCATTCCGGGGCCACCGGAAATGCGGCGCGCGGCACGCAGCTCAGCAAGCGCTTCCTTCCACTCGCCCGCACGATACGCAGCAATGCCATTGACCTCACGGGCGATAGCAACTCGGCCTGCACGATCCTTGGCAGCGCGTGCGTGCCGCAGGGCCAGCTTAGGATCATCTTCCATCCAGGTCGCAGCCATGATCATATGCTTAGCGACGGCCTCGGAGTTCTCCTTCGATAGCGACTTCAGGTCCTGCAGCACCATCGGGTCCAAGTCGTTGACATCTACCTCAGCCGGGATGTCTGGGTCACTCATGCGACGGTTAATACGTTCCTCACGGTAACCGGAGCGCTGTGGCGAAAAAGACTTCTTCTTCCGGGAATCGCCCTTAAAATCACGGCCCTTGTTATTGCGTGGCTTGCGGTCACGACCGCCGCGCCCATTGGGATTGCGCTCCGACATTCAGCCCTACCCTTTCTTGGTTGGAACTAGCACAGAAATACCGGCCCTATTCTACAACCCGCAAACAAAAAGCCGGAATTTAGATCCGGACGCGCTGCCGCAGCGTTACCCAAACATTACTCATCAAACCAACCCAGAGGCACACCGTAACGAAACGGATGCTACCACCAGGAACAAGTAGCGCGCCTAGCGCGCCGTAGACAACAAATAGCAGGCCCCACAGCGCCTGACGACGCACCGCCTTCCTCAATGCAGCCCAACCGAGAAGAATCACTGCACACACAATCAAAACCGCACCACTCGCAGTATCCCACCAGCCCTCACTGCCACCTTCACACGAAATAGACAAGAGCAAAGAGCCCGGCAGCGCAGTACCGATACCGAATAAGACCCTAATTCCAGAAGCATCTAGCGGTCTTTCAGAAGAGAAGGAAAACACCGCTAAATGTCCTTAAGCCGCTGCGAAAAATAGTCACGGTTAAATTCTTGATTCTCAGCGAATTCCCTGAGCACGCCTGGCCAAATCGGATACGCATCAATGAGGTTCTCTGCGACATTCAATAGTGGTGAGAATGCAATCTCGCCCCATCTAACCCCTATCCCTACTCGTTCAGAGTAAGCTGTGCTGCTCAATGGGCCTAGAGCCCACTGGCTACCGGAAGCAGCATTCATCCATGTACCGCTGATAGCCAGTATTCGGGAAACCTTGTCCTCGTAGCTGTCCTTGGAGTTTAAGACGTCAAGCACCGCGTCGAACGGAAATTCTTTAGAGCCCTGGGTGACTTGTTCTTCCTGCTCCGGCGATAGCTCCGCGAGCATCGCGGGAATAGCAACCGCGTGAAACTCTTCCAGACGTTTTCCAAATTGCTGATGATAGCCATCGAACCACATGAGTTTCCTCCCAAACTATCGAGTGAGCAAGCATAGCAAAGATGCAACGAAAAAATTTGCCCTTCAGGACATCATTCGGAATAACCCTCAAGATGGCATCACATACAATCGCGGTAAAACGACGAATGAAGCCGTAGAATGTTCCGGCACTTTATAGTGTGCCTTGTCTTCTACGGCCTCATTGTTTCTGTATTTTGTTGTGTTTTGTTGTTTGGTGTCGGCGGTGACTTACTCTCCCACAACCTCCCGGTTGCAGTACCATCAGCGTGTGCAGGCTTAGCTTCCGGGTTCGGAATGGGACCGGGCGTTTCCCTGCAGCTATTGACCACCGACAAACATACGAAGCATTAGTACAAACCCCTTTTTTGGGTGCCCACTTTGTGTGGGTGTTGTGTCAGATACTGCATAGTGGACGCGGTCACGACAGTGACAATGTTTTCTTTTTCTCTTGTTGTTTTGCCAAGTCACACGTAGTGTGTTGGTGTTTGTTGTGGTCAATTAGTACCAGTAGCCTTCACACCTTACAGTGCTTCCAGGTCTGGCCTATCTA
>NZ_JASPHJ010000008.1:0-124009 GCF_030229085.1 Corynebacterium sp. MSK158 | reverse complement strand
AACGCATCGAAGCCCCACTCATCGCCGTCATCGACGGCGGCCAAGGCGCATACAGCGCAATCAAAAAGTGCTGGCCGACTACGAAAATTCAACGCTGCCTCGTCCACGCCCAACGCGTGGTCCGCCGCTACACCACCACCAACCCACGCACCGATGCCGGGCGCACCATCTACCGACTTGCGCTGAAACTGACCCGGATCACCACACTGGATGAAGCCGCCGCGTGGGGTGTGCAACTGCACGAGTTTTCAACGATCTACCGGGAATGGATGAACGAGAAAACCATGATCAAAGACCCCAAAACAGGTGCATGGACCCGCGTGTGGACCCACCACAACGTGCGCAAGGCCTACAACAGCCTCAACCATCTTTGGCGGTCCGAGATGCTGTTTGTCTACCTCAACCCGCCAGCAGGAGTCCTTGCGCCCGAGCGGATCAAATCCACCACCAACAGCTTAGAAGGCGGCATCAACGCCCAGCTCAAACTGCTCGCCAGAACCCACCGCGGCAGATCAGGCGAACGACAACGCCGCATGCTGGATTGGTGGCTCTACTTAAAAACGGAACTGCCTGACGATCCAGTACGAATCGCCAGGCAGTCCGACTGGGGCCAGGGCCAACTCGCCAAAGTATCCACCCTGACCCAAACCGAGAACCAAGCCGACCACGAAACAGGACGCCCAGCCCTCTACGACAACGCTATCGACACCGACTACACCCACTCAATCGGCATTCAAAAAGGCCAAATCTAACCCCCGCGACACGCCGAGCCAGACACACATTTTGACCCTTAACCCTGGGTTCCGGCAGGAACGCACGGGGAGAATGGCGATTGCGGATAAATTCGGAATACTTATTGGTTGCAGTCATGCGCGTCACCCTACACTTCGCCGCATGTGTCCGCCGTAAACCATGTGGGTCCAGCGGGGGTGGGTGGGACTGGAGTAAGTGGAAAACGAAAAATCGCCCACCTGAAAGATGGGCGAAAATGGAGGGAATGACGGGAATCGAACCCGCGTCTTCAGCTTGGAAGGCTGAGGTATTAGCCACTATACGACATTCCCACAGCGCGCTATTGAACGCTGCGCCATACTTTAGCGCACGCGAGGGCAAAAATGAAAATAGGGAACTAGGGTGGCGTTTGAGCCGTTGTTATAAGAGGAATGGCCCTACCAATAGAAAGCGATGATCGTAGTGGAAATTTTGCTCCTTGTGCTGGCAGTGGGCGGAGGCGCGTGGTTTATGTCTTCGCGCAACGCTCAAAAGCGCCGCGAGGAACGAGAAGCACAGCAATTGGCCGGTGCACAAGCTGACGCTCGCCGGTGGATTGAACGCCTGGGTGGCCAAGTGATGCAGATTTCTGGCACGGACTCTGCCTCCCAACAGGCAATGGCCGATGCGTCTGAGCGTTTTACAGCAGCTAACTCGGCGATTTCGCGCGCCACCACCGCAAAGCAGGCGAATCTAGCGCGTGAGTCCGCCTTGGAAGGCATGCACTATGTGAATGCCGCGCGCGAAATTATGGGCATGAACCCGGGCCCAGAGCTGCCACCGCTCGAGGGGCAGCGCGCCGCCGGTAAGGTGACGGAAAAGCGCACCGTGGAAGCGAATGGCCAGCAGATCACTGCTTCGCCGTACGCCTCCGCGGATACCCCGAACTACTACCCAGGCGGAACCGTCGCAGGACGCCCAGTTCCGGCAGGGTGGTACTCGCGTCCGTGGTGGGCTGATGCATTGCAGACCGGCGTGTGGATGGTCGGCTACTCCATGATGTTTAATGCCCTATTCTCCGGTATGTCTGGCATTGGCTATTCTGCGGCCGCTGCTGAAAGCGGCGACTGGGGTGGCGGTGAAGGCATGGGCGATGCTGGCGACATGGGTGGTGACGCTGGCGATGCTGGCGGCGCCGGTGACATGGGCGGCGGCGATGACGGTGGCGGCCTGTTTGATGGCCTTGGCGATGGCGATGGTGGCGGATTCTTTGACGGAATGTTTGATTTCGATTTCTAGCCGCTAGGCTGTCAAAAGTGGCCTCTGTGCTGCGTTGATTCCATTAGGTGGGGGTCCGTTTAGGAGATTTAAAACGGACACGGTACACTGTCTCAGGTATGCAACGCAGCCAAGGCAACTTGGTGGCCTACATACGGGGCGTGGCGCAGTTTGGTAGCGCACCTGCTTTGGGAGCAGGGGGTCGCAGGTTCAAATCCTGTCGCCCCGACGTATGGGGGTCTGGAAATGCCCTAATAAGGATTTCCGGACCCCCTTTAAGTTTATGTACGTAAAACAATGAAGCCAGGGAGATTCACTCGTGAAGACCACCGTAGACAAGCTGAGCGATACCCGCGTTAAGCTCACCGTCAACGTTCCGTTTGCGGAGCTGGACCAGGAAATCGATCAAGCTTACGCGGCAATCGCGCAGCAGGTTTCTATTCCAGGTTTCCGTAAGGGCAAGGCACCGCGCCAGCTTATTGATGCTCGCTTCGGCCGCGGCCCCATCCTGGAGCAGGTTGTCAACGACATGCTGCCTTCCCGCTACGAGCAGGCAGTCAAGGAAAACGATCTGAAGGTCATCGGTCAGCCGGACGTTGACATTTCCAAGATCGAGGACAAGGACTTCGTGGAGTTCACCGCCGAGGTTGATATCCGCCCTGAGTTCGAGATCCCGGACTTCTCCAAGATCTCCGTTACCGTCCCGGCCCTGAAGGCTGACGAAGAGGACGTCGACAAGGCTCTGGAGGAGCTGGCAGAGCGCTTCGGTGAGCTCAAGGACACCAAGCGCAAGATGAAGACCGGCGACTACGCCATCATCGACATCACCGCTGAGATTGACGGCGAGAAGATCGAAGACGCTTCCACCGAGGGCCTTTCCTACCGCATCGGCGACGATGACCTCATCAAGGGTCTGGATACCGCCCTGCGTGGCATGAAGACCGGTGAGGATAACGAATTCACCTCCACCATCCAGTCCGGCGAGCACAAGGACGAAGAGGCTACCATCAAGGTCCACGTCCAGCAGTCCAAGGAGCGCAAGCTGCCGGCTATGGACGATGAGTTCGCTCAAATGGCTTCTGAGTTCGACACCATGGACGAGCTGCGTGAGTCCACCAAGACCCAGGTGGAGGAGACCAAGAAGGCTGAGCAGGCTGCACAGATCCGCGATGAGGTTCTGAAGTCCGCACTGTCCGAGGTTGAATTCGAGCTGCCGCAGTCCGTAGTGGACGAGCAGGCTCACTCCCAGCTGCACCAGATCCTGGGCCAGCTGGCTCACGATGAGAAGGCACTGGCTCAGCTGCTTGAGGCACAGGGCACCTCCCGCGAAGAGTTTGATAAGCAGACTCGCGAGCAGGCCGAAGAGTCCGTGCGCACCCAGCTGTTCCTTGACGCTGTAGCAGAGAAGGAAGAGCCGGAAGTTTCCCAGCAGGAGCTGACCGACCACATCCTGTTCACCGCTCAGTCCTACGGCATGGACCCGAACCAGTTCATCCAGCAGCTGCAGTCCAACGGCCAGATCGCAAACCTCTTCTCTGACGTGCGCCGTGGCAAGGCACTGGCTGCCGCTATCTGCCGCACCACCGTCAAGGATGAAGAGGGCAACGACGTAGACGTTGACCAGTACTTCGGTGAAATCGAAGAAGAGGACGCTGCAGAAGCTTCCGAGGAGAAGTAATCTCCCGCTTGTAACGCGCTGCTGCCACATGTGTGGTGGCGAGCGCGCATGAAACCCCGGATTCAGGTAACTCAAGGATGAGCCTGAATCCGGGGTTTGTGTCATTGTGAACGCCCTCTAGGAGTCTTTGAGTACTTCGAAGAGGGCGTGATGTGTGTTGGCTGGGGATACCGCTAGCCGTTCTTGGCTCTAAAGGCCTCGTCGGTCAACTGCAGGAAGCGCATAACGTAATCCTTGACAAAGTCTGCGGTACGTTGATTGAGATGTCCGGACTCTTCGAAAAGGGTGGGGGATTGGCCCAGAAATACTTCGGGCTGACCAGGGAGCGGCATGTCGAAGTAGGACAGAGCGAGGCGAAGGTTCTTCTGTGAACTGTAGCCGCCCATGCGGCCTACAGAGTGGCTAATGATACCTACGGGAAGGTTCTTCCACGCCACATCTGAGTTGGGTTTAGAGCCGATGTCCACTGCGTTTTTGAGGCAGGCAGGGATAGTGCGGTTGTTCTCTGGCGTAATGAAGAGGATCCCGCTCGAGTTCTTGATGGTCTCGCGAAAGGTGGTGTACTCAGCCGGAGTGGGCTTGTCCGTGACGGCGGGGTCATCGTAGTCGAAGTCATAGAGCGGCAAGTCACGGATTTCCACGATGTTTGCCTCGTAGCCTTCAGGGATCATCGTGAGCACCTCGTGTGCAATCTTGCGTGCAAATGACTCTCGGCGCAGGCTGCCGACGATAACGCTGATACGTGGGGTGGTCATGGTAAACCTTCTTTCTTAGTTGGGTGTAGGGAGACGTGGTCAAGGGAGAAAAGGCTTGCAGCCAAAGGCCGGTGGTGGGCCGGCAGCGTGGGCGGCGGTGAGGAAGCCATCTACTTTGTCTCCTTCTTCATGGCGGAAGTACAGTTCGATGAGTCCTAGAAGCCCCCCGAGGACGGCCTCTCGTGCGGCGGATGTATTCAACAGCCGCATGGCTGCGGGTTGGTTTCCTTCGCGGATGGCTTCGAACAGCGCGATGGTCTCAAGCCAGCTTCCTTGGTCCGGTCGCGGAAAAGGTTTAGAAATCCCAGTCATCATCACTCGTTTCTTCAGCAGTACCAATGACATAGGAGGAACCAGATCCGGAGAAGAAGTCATGGTTCTCATCTGCTCCGGGGGCTAGGGCCGCGAGGATTTCTGGGTTCACTTCCGTTTCTTCGGGCGGGAAATAATCCGGGTAGCCCAAATTCATGAGTGCCTTATTGGCGTTATAGCGAACGAACACGGCTACATCATCCATGAGTCCCAAAGGCTCATATAGCTCGCCGGAATAGTCCAGCTCTAGTGCATAAAGCTCTTCTAGCAAAGAAATGGTGAAATCATGCATCTCCTTCTGCCGTAGCGGGGTCGTGGATTCCAGACCGCGCTGATATTTGTAACCCGAGTAGTAGCCGTGCACTGCCTTGTCACGCAGAATGAGGCGGATCATGTCTGCCGTATTTGTCAGGGTGGCGTGGACAGAAAAGTGCAAGGGAAGATAGAAACCCGCGTAGAGAAGCAGCGAGGAAAGCAACGTCGATGACACCTTGCGTTTGAGTGGATCCGGCCCAAAATAGTGCGCGAGAACTTTCTTGGCGCGTGCCTGGAGAAGGTCGTTATTCACCGCCCAGCGGTATGCTTCATCAATTTCCTTTGTACTGCTCAGGGTAGAAAACACTGAAGAGTATGAACGGGCATGGACTGACTGCATGAAGGCGATGTTGGTATACACGGCCTCCTCGTGTTCGGTGCGGGCATCTTGAATCTGACAGATTTCACCCACGGTGGCCTGGACAGTATCCAGGGTGGTGAGTCCCGTGAACACCCGCATGGTGAGGTTGCGTTCCTCGGGTGTCATCTTCTGCCACGCCGGGAGATCATTAGAAAGCGGGACCTTCTCTGGCAACCAAAAGTTGGCGGTTAGACGGTTCCACACTTCAAGATCCTTGTCATCGCTCACCCGGTTCCAATTGATGGCGCGGATGCGGGCTGAAGGATCATGCCGGTAGCTCGGCGGAGTAACTGAAATGCTGGTTAGTTCAGCACTATTCGATGTTGACGACATAGCTTCTTTCTTTCTGAGTGAATGGTTGTGGACAAAGGGGAGGACCGTGCTCCTACAAAGCACAGGAGACGCAGCCTTCGACCTCGGTTCCTTGGAGCGCGGATTGGCGTAAACGGATGTAGTAGAGGGTCTTGATTCCGGCTTTCCAGGCATAGATTTGTGCCTTGTTGATGTCCCGCGTGGTGGTATCAGCGGTAAAGAACAAGGTCAGGGAAAGCCCTTGGTCCACGTGTTGGGTGGCCATGGCGTAGGTGTCGATGATTTTTTCGTATCCCACGGCGTAGGAGTCATCGAAATACTCCAGGTTGTCGTTGGTCATTTCCGGCGCGGGGTAGTACACGCGCCCCAAGCGGCCTTCCTTGCGTATTTCAATTTTGGAGGCAATTGGGTGGATGGACGCGGTGGAGTCATTGATGTAGGAAATTGATCCAGTGGGTGGAACTGCCTGCAAGTAGGCGTTGTAGATGCCGTCTTGCATCACTTGATTCTTGAGCCGTAGCCAATCCTCGCGTTGAGGGATCTGCACGCCTGCTTCGTGGAAGAGCTGTTTTACGTGTTCAGTGGCTGGCGCCCAGACTTGGTCGATGTATTTGTCAAAGTAGGCGCCAGTGGCATAGGTGGATTCTTCGAAGCCTGTGAATCGTTGACCTTTTTCAACCGCGAGTGCATGGGATGCGCGGAGCGCATGGTAGGTCACCGTGAGGAAATAGATATTTGTAAAGTCCAGTGCCTCGGCGCAGCCATAAGGAATACGCTGTGAAGCAAGGAAGCCGTGGAGATTCATTTGGCCCAGACCAATGGCATGCATGGAAGCATTTCCGTGAGCGATGGAGGGAACAGCTTCGATATTCGTCAGGTCTGAAACCTTCGTGAGGGCACGCACTGCGGTTTCGACGGTCTCCCCGAAGTCCGGCGATTCAAAAGCCTTCGCAATGTTGAGCGAACCTAGATTGCAGGAAATATCCTGGCCAAGGGTGGTGTAGTCACCCGAAGCTCCGTAGGTCGATGGCGTGTTGACCTGGAGGATTTCGCTACACAGGTTGGACATATTGATATGTCCTTTGAGGGGATTAGCGCGGTTGACCGTATCCTCAAAGAGGATGTAGGGGTATCCGGATTCAAACTGAAGCTCAGCCAGCGTGGTGAAAAACTCGCGGGCCTTAATGGTCGTGTGAGAGATTCGCGGATTGGCAACCAGCTCGTCGTAGTACTCGGTGATGGACATGTCAGACATGGCTACGCCGTACTCGCGAGCGATGTCATACGGGCTAAAAAGATGCATATCCTTGTTCTCTTTGGCCAGACGGAAGGTTATATCTGGAATAACAACCCCCAGCGAAAGAGTCTTGATGCGGACTTTCTCATCGGCATTTTCCCGCTTGGTATCCAGGAAGCGAAGAATATCTGGATGGTGCGCATGCAGGTAGACGGCTCCAGCGCCCTGCCGGGAGCCCAATTGGTTGGCATAGCTGAAGCTATCTTCGAGAATCTTCATGACTGGGACTACGCCGGAAGCCTGGTTCTCAATCTTTTTGATCGGGGCTCCGGATTCGCGCAGATTGCTCAGCAACAGGGCCACTCCACCACCGCGCTTTGATAGTTGCAGTGCAGAGTTCACGCAGCGGCCAATGCTCTCCAAATTGTCTTCGATTCGCAGGAGGAAGCAGGAGACCATTTCGCCGCGCTGGGCTTTGCCTGCGTTGAGAAAAGTAGGGGTGGCGGGCTGGAAGCGTCCGGTCATGATGTCATCCACCAGCTTTTCTGCGAGCTCTTCGTCGCCCTGTGCAAGGTATAAAGCTGTGGTGGCGACGCGTTCTTCGTAGCCTTCTAGGAATCGGGAGCCATCAAAGGTTTTCAGTGCATATGAAGTGAAGAACTTAAATGCGCCGAGGAAGGTGCGGAACTGATGCTTAACTCGATGTGCTCTGTCGTACATGGCGCACAGAAAGGCGTCATCATAAAGCTCAAGGAAATCCCGCTCGTAGTACTCGTTATCAACCAACCATTCCAAGCGTTGCTTGGTGGAATCGAACTGATGCATGCGGGGAGCGACATGGTGCGTGACATAGTCTTGTGCTGCCTGAATGTCCTTGTCAAACTGGATTTTTCCAGAAGCGTCGAACAAGTTCAGCTGCGCGTTGAGTGCGTGGTAGCTCTTGCGCTTGCCGACACCGCCGGCATTGTCTGCTGAAGCGGTGCGGGGCGTAGCGCCAATAGTCTGTGTGGGGGTGGCATCAAGAGGCCACATTGTGTTTTCCAATCTGTGTGATGCGGATGTGTTCTTCATCTTGTGGGGGATTAATGGGGTGTCATCGTTAACTGCTTTTGCTGCTCCCAAAACTTCTGAAGGCCCTGCTTTACGGCGGCGATGTCCTTCTGGGTGCCGAGAAGCTCGAAGTGATACAGCTCCGGTACGTGGCACTTGGCGGAAATGATGCGTCCGGCGACGCAGTAAGCACTTCCGAAGTTGGTATTCCCTGAGGTAATAACGCCCCGGATAAAGGAGCGGTTGATTGGGTCATTGAGGAAGTCGATGACCTGTTTGGGGACTGCGCGTTTGAGCGAGCCGCCGCCGTAGGTGGGAACGATGAGTACGTACGGGTGTGAAACCTGGATCATCCCGGTTTTCTTGGGGCGCAGTGGAATGCGCACCGCGGGTCTATCTAAGCGTTCGACGAATCTTTTCGTGTTCTCTGAAACGCTGGAAAAGTACACCAAATCTGGTGAGTCTGACATGGCAATCCTGCTCATCCTGGCCTTAGCCATAAGTGGGGTAGGTGATATTCGAAAAGACTAACTACGCAATGCCGTAGTTGCAACTACGGTCTAACGTAGTTTTGAAAAGGGCAGGTGAGAGCAGGATTAATGCAAAGGGGAATGTCTAAAGGTTGTGGTGTGCTACAAACACTGCGTCGGTAGCTGGGCGTCCAAGTACTACCCACTGAGTGCCGCCGGCCACCTGTATTTCGAGAGAATCTGAAAAGGGCGCTCCCTCGCGCGTGCTAAGAACAGCCCCAGTGACAATGCCGCGCTCTTCAAGGAACTTCAGCAGTTGTGGGTCGGAATCAGAAATGCGTTCCACGGTCACCTGCGATTGTGCACCGCTGTCGGTGAGGCGATGCGCACTGGGGATGGTGATCTGTCCATCAACCGTAGGGATAGGATCGCCGTGCGGATCCCTAGTGGGGTAATCAAGGAACTTATCCACACGTTCTATGAGCATGTCAGACACCGCGTGTTCGAGATTTTCGGCTTCATTATGGACTTCGTCCCAGGTGTAGCCCAATGCTTGAACCAAAAAAGACTCAAGCAATCGGTGACGGCGCACCATGACCAATGCGTACTGCCTGCCAAGTTCGGTTAACTCCACAGAGCCATAGGGCGTGTGTGACACGAGCCCTTGCTTCGCCATTTTGCGCACTGCATCGGAAACCGAGGAGAGCTTGAGTCCCAGCTGTTTCGCTATAAGCGTGGCGGTAACGGGCTCGGATGACCATTCCTTTAGCCCCCAGATAGCTTTCAAATAGTTCTGGGTACTGGTGGACAGCTCGGAAACAGACATGAGTAAATGTTAACCCAGCTTCCGTGTGCGCCTTTGGCGCTGTGGCCCAACGCTCATAGCGAACAGAGGCCAAGTTTGAGAGGAATGCCGGTAAGGTGGGGCCAGTTAAAGCATTCTTCACTTGAAGGAGAACCACTAATGTCTGAGAAGATTTCAATGAACTCGTCGTCTACGGGTATGAATCTGAGCGATAGCGTGTACGAGCGCCTGTTGCGCGAGCGCATTATCTTCCTGGGAACCCAGGTCGATGATGAGATTGCGAACAAGCTGTGCGCCCAGATCCTCCTGCTGTCTGCCGAGGACCCCACTCGCGACATTTCGCTCTACATCAACTCCCCGGGTGGCTCTGTCACTGCGGGCATGGCTATTTATGACACCATGAAGTACTCGCCGTGCGATATTGCCACGTACGGCATGGGCCTGGCTGCCTCCATGGGTCAGTTCCTGCTTTCCGGCGGCACCAAGGGCAAGCGCTACGCTCTGCCGCACGCGCGCATTATGATGCACCAGCCTTCCGCTGGTGTCGGTGGTACCGCTGCGGACATCGCCATCCAGGCTGAGCAATTTGCTCAGACCAAGCGGGAGATGGCGGAGCTCATTGCCGAGCACACCGGCCAGACCTTTGAGCAGATCACCAAGGACTCCGACCGTGACCGTTGGATGACCGCCCAACAGGCCAAGGACTACGGCATTGTTGACCACGTCATTGAGTCCGTTAACGGCCCGCTGAGCAACTAGGGAATAAGGAGAAAATCACTATGAATCAGTCCCAGATGCCAAGTTCCCGCTACGTTCTGCCGTCCTTCATTGAGCAGTCCGCACAGGGCACTAAGGAAACCAACCCGTACTCCAAGCTGTTTGAGGAGCGCATCATCTTCCTGGGCACCCAGGTCGATGACACCTCCGCTAACGACATCATGGCGCAGCTGCTGGTCCTGGAGTCCCAGGACCCAGACCGCGATATCACGATGTACATCAACTCCCCGGGCGGCTCCTTTACCGCGCTGATGGCCATCTATGACACCATGCGCTACGTCCGCCCGGACGTGCAGACCGTGTGCTTGGGCCAGGCCGCTTCGGCGGCAGCTGTGCTGCTTGCCGCCGGTGCGCCGGGCAAGCGTGCAGCTTTGCCGAACTCCCGCGTGCTCATTCACCAGCCGGCAACTCAGGGTACTCAGGGTCAGGTTTCTGATCTAGAGATCCAGGCCGCCGAGATTGAGCGCATGCGCAAGCTGATGGAAACCACCCTGTCTGAGCACACTGGTCGTACCGCTGAGCAGATCCGCATCGATACGGATCGCGATAAGATTCTGACCGCTCAGGAAGCCGTTGAATACGGCATCATCGATACGGTCTTTGATTACCGCAAGCTCAACGCTTAATTTGGAATAACTTATTCCAGGTGGCCCCTGCCGCGCAGCCGGATTCCGGTTGCGTTGCAGGGGCTTTTGGCGTTGTGGGGCAGGGAAGGGGCAATCCCCGGTAATTCTTGCTGCACCCGAATGGGGTAATGCCCTCTGCGCAATATCTGCAGGTCGTTAGGTTTAATTCTATCGTGCGACACTAAACTTATAACAGCCAATTTGTGATTTAGGCCTCCAAGTGGTCAGATATTTTCATGGAGAAACACACATCTGACGCGGCGGCTCAGGCTGCTGCGCCCACGCCGCAGAGCAGCGAACGTACATTCTTTGGCCACCCATGGGGCTTGGCCAACCTCTTTGGCGTGGAAATGTGGGAGCGCTTCAGCTTCTACGGCATGCAGGCACTTGTCTTGCTGTACATGTATTACGCCACTACCGATGGCGGTCTTGGTCTAGACCGCGCGGACGCGACTTCCATCGTGGGTGCCTATGGCGGCTTGGTGTACATGGCCTGCTTGTTGGCTTCCCTGGTTGCTGACCGAGTCTTGGGTGCAGAGCGCACTCTGTTCTATTCGGCCGTTCTGGTTATGGCCGGCCACCTCGCGTTGGCGTTTATCCCCGCGGTAACCGGTTTGGCCATTGGTCTTGTCCTCATTGCGATTGGTTCCGGTGGCGTTAAGACCACTGCGCAGGTTGTGCTTGGTTCTATGTACTCCCGCGATGACCCGCGCCGCGATGGTGGTTTCTCCATCTTCTATATGGGCGTCAATATCGGTGGCCTTTTTGGCCCTCTGATTACCACCGCGCTGTGGGGCTGGAAGGGCTTCCACTGGGGCTTTGGCATCGCGGCTATTGGTATGGCGCTTGGCCTGACTCAGTATTCCCTGATGCGCAAAACCACCATCAAGGATGCAGGGCATGAAGTTCCAAACCCGGCTAGCCCGAAGCAATTGCTCATGGGTGTGGTGGTAGTTGCAGCCATTATCGTGGTTATGGTGGTGGCAGTGGCTACCGGCGCTATTCAGGTTGATTGGCTGTCCAATATTGTCACCGCGGTTGCTCTGGTTGCTGCAATCTATCTGTGGGCGCAGATGTATACCTCGAAGTTGGTGACCCGTGAGGAAAAGAACCGTCTGTTGGGCTTTATTCCGATGTTTATTTCCGGTGTTTTGTTCTTCGGTATCTTCCAGCAGCAGTTCACCGTAATGACGATTTATGCGGATGTGCGCTTGGATCGCCACATGTTTGGTTGGGAAATCCCGCCATCACTGGTGCAGTCCATTAACCCGATCTTTATTGTTATTTTCTCCGCTATCTTCGCAACGATGTGGACGAAGCTAGGAAATAGGCAGTGGTCCACCCCAGTGAAGTTCGGCGTAGCCAATATCGTCATCGGCATCTCCTTGTTCTTCTTCCTGCCGTACTCGGGTGCGGCGGCGAATTCCACGCCGATGTATGTCATCATCCTCATTCTGTTCCTGTTCACTATGGCGGAGCTTCTCCTGTCGCCGGTTGGCAATGCGCTTGCCACCAAGGTGGCGCCGGTGGCATTCCCATCCCGCATGATGGCGGTGTGGATGATGGCGGTGGCTATGGGTACCTCGCTGGCCGGCTCCTTGGCTAGCTTCTATAACCCAGATGATGCAGGCGCGGAGAATACCTTCTTTATCTCTCTCGGCGTTGTATCCATCGTGTTGGGTGCTATCCTGCTTGCTCTAAGCCGCTGGGTGGTAAAGAAGTTCTCTACCTTCCGCTAGGTGCTGTAAAACACCCTTAAATGGGAGGTATGTCGGCGTGATGTTGGCATACCTCCCTAAGTGGTTTTTATCACTCGGGTTAAGCAAGGAAGGCGGGGGAACATAGACGGCATGAGCTGGGGAAGTTGTGTCCCGCTGGGCTTCTTTTGGGCTCGATTCTGAGGTCCAACAGGTTAACAAAAGGTTAACCAAAGGGAATATTAAAGAAAATCAATTGTCTGTGGATAGGCGCAGGAGTACTCTGCATTTCGTCCGCGACGCGTGAAGGCGCCGCCGATGCGTACCGTGTTCATCTGTTTTCTTTCCAAGGGGCCAACGCTGTGACAGCGACTCTGATTATCCTCGGCATTGTGGTGGTAACCGCCCTTGCCTTTGACTTTACGAACGGATTTCATGACACTGCCAACGCGATGGCTACGTCCATTGCCACCGGTGCTTTGAAGCCTTTTACTGCGGTGGCAATCTCCGCAGTGCTTAACCTTGTGGGTGCCTTCCTCTCGGTCAATGTTGCTGCGACCGTGGCAAAGGGCATCGTTAACCTTGATTCCTACGACCTATCTGGCGCCGCCGCTGACACTGACGGCCAAGCGCTGCTTATGGTCGTCTTTACTGGCCTTATCGGCGGTATTATCTGGAACCTGTTCACCTGGTTGCTGGGTATGCCGTCCAGTTCCTCCCACGCCCTGTTCGGTGGCCTCATCGGTGCCGCCTTCGCTGCGATGGGCTCGACTGGCGTGGAGTGGTCTTCCATTGCCGGCAAGATCATTATCCCGGCCGTTGCCTCGCCTATCATTGCGGCGCTGGTTTCGGCGTGTGCCACGTTCCTTATCTACTGGGTAACCAACACCATCCCGAATAAGGCGAAGAACGAGCACTTCCGCCACGGTCAGATCGTCACCGCCTGCCTGGTGTCCCTGGCGCACGGCGCTGGCGATGCGCAGAAGACCATGGGCGTTATCTTCCTGGCACTGGTTGCCTCTGGGCATGCGGTTGCCGACGCCCGCATTCCAACCTGGGTTATCGTTTCTTGTGCTGTGGCTATCGCGGCCGGCACTTTGTCCGGCGGCTGGCGCGTTATCCGCACCCTGGGCAAGGGTCTGGTGGAGATTGAGTCCCCGCAGGGTATGGCCGCTGAAGCTACTTCTGCAGCCATCATCCTCACCTCTGCTACCGGTGGTATGGCACTGTCCACCACCCACGTATCCACCGGTTCCATCCTGGGTACCGGCCTGGGTCGCCGTGGTGCCGAGGTTCGCTGGGGTGTGGCCATGCGCATGGTGTCCGCATGGCTCATCACCTTGCCGTGCGCAGCGTTCGTGGGCTTTGCTACCTGGTGGTTGGCACACGGCGTCTCCTCCTTCACTAACGTGGCAACCGGTGCCATCGTGGACTTCGTCTTGCTGCTGGCAATGGCCGCGCTCATTGTCATCCGTTCCCGCATGAACCCGGTGGATGCTTCCAACGTCAACAACGACTGGGATCCAAACTCCGAGTCCGTGGATTCCTCCATGGGTGCGGGCTCTAGCCGCAAGGAGCCAGTTGCTGCCGGCGCCGCACCAGTGTCCGCTACCAATGCGGAGGATGCCTCCGCGCCGTCTACTGCTCAAGAGGAGCGCTAAACCATGACTGCTGCAGAAATCTTCCAGTCCCTCATTCACGTTGCAGGCTTGGCCCTGGTCTTCGGCGCTGGCATTCCGCTCCTTTTCTCCTTGGGTATGCGGTGCATGACCGGTGACCCCATTCGTGATGACAATGGCGTTGTCGTAGGTGATACTCCGGCAAGCACTCAGATGAAGGTGCTTGGCTGGACTGTCTATGCGGTGCTGGCCGTAATTATCCTCGTGGCCATCATGTGGATTGCCCGCGAGACGCTGGACCACTACTTTGGCTTCGCGCCGTTTGGTGACCTCTAAGTCACTGTCCTTCCTGGGGGGGTAAACCTCTCATGTGACGCGCGGCACACTTTTCCAAAGTTAACAAAAGGTTAACTTTAAGCGGCCTAGGGGTTGCTTAGTGGAAGTGTGCCGCGTATATTCTTCTCTATCAAACAGAGAGAAAGCCACATGGAGGTGTGAGAAATGAACAAGATGCGTACTTTGATGGACGGCATCGCTGATGTGTTCAAGGGCTCCACCACTGGAACCGGCCTGGACACCGTTTCAGAAGCTCCGGTTCGCGCTTTGGTGGCAGAAACCCTGCTTGACGCTGATAAGACCCCTGCTACTACCAAGGACGTAGCAGAGGCACTAGAAACCGTCACCGGTCATGCTCCGGATGAACACGAGATGCTCGATGCAGAACTTTTCCTGCTCGACTTCGATTGGCTGCAGTAAGCAGCAACTTAATGAAATCCCCACGAGGCCCCTTGCCGCACACTGTGTAGCAGGGGGCTTTGTGCTGCGTGGGGTACACGGGGGCGTCGGCAAGCGCGGCTAATCCCGCGGCGGCAGGATGGCCTCAGGGGTCTCGGGCAGAAGCTGGCCGCCATCGATAATTAGTGTTTGGCCGGTGATGTAGCCTGCCTCTTCCGAAGCTAGGAAGGCTGCTGCAGTGCCAATATCGCGCGGGGTGCCCAGGCGGTGCAACGGTACCGAGCGTGTCATTTGATCGAGGTACTCCTGGCCTTGGGCCTCGAGGCCCTCGGTGAGGATATTGCCTGGGAGGACGCCGTTGATGGTGACGCCATCGCGGGCCACTTCGAGCGCGGCTGAACGCATAAAACCCTGCTGGGCGGCCTTGGAGGCGCCGTAGTGGGCCCAGCCCGGAAAGCCCGTGTGTGAGCCGGTGATAGATGTGGTGATGACGATGCGCCCATAGCGGCGTTGCTTGAGGTAGGGGAGTGCCTCCTGGACCACCTTGAAGGTGCCGTGGGTGTTGATGGCAAACATTGCCTCCCACTTATCATCGGTCATCTCTGCCAGCGGGCAGTTGGGAAAGACGCCGGCATTGGAGCACACAATGTCGAATCCGCCGTGCTCGGCAGTGACCTGGCGGTACATGTCCCTAACCGAAGCGCGGTCGGTGACGTCCACGCGAATGGCACTGGCACCCAACTCCTTAGCGGTAGTGTTGGCGTGGTCTAGGTTGATATCGGCGATGGCAACGGTGGCGCCGGCCTCACGCAGCGAGGCGACGATGCCGCGGCCAATGCCGGAGGCGCCGCCGGTGACGATGGCTACCCGGCCTGTGAGATCGAACATGATGCTCCTGATCCTAAAAGGGGTGGGATGAGGGTGATTTCACCTTCTAGTTTAGGCCGCAAGAGCAGGAAAGGCCTGGGAATTTCGCCACGCGGGAAGGAATGAATGAAGGGCCTGTCGGGTTGATTTACTAAGGTAGAAACAGATGAAGATTAAGCCGCTCGGAAGGGTAGAATCGTCCTTCCAACTGTGGATAGCGGTACGAAAAGCGAGTGTGAAAGAACTTAATGGCACGTATGCAAGAAAGCGCTGACCTGCTCAAGTGTTCCTTTTGTGGCAAGAGTCAGAAGCAGGTGAAAAAGCTCATCGCCGGCGGCGGTGTCTACATCTGCGATGAGTGCATCGAGCTATGCAATGAGATCATCGAAGAGGAACTGGGCCAAGAGCAGGCGCAAGAATCCTCCGATGCAGAGGTGCGCCTGCCTCGGCCCTCGCAGATTTCTGCCTTCCTAGATAAGTATGTCATCGGCCAAGACAAGGCCAAGCGCGTGTTGTCTGTAGCGGTGTATAACCACTACAAGCGCATCAAGGCCGAAGAGTCGGCGGCGTTGGAGGCCCGCCGCAAGAAGGCCGAGGGCGATGAGGTGGAGATCTCCAAGTCCAATATCTTGATGTTGGGGCCTACGGGTTCCGGTAAGACCTACCTGGCGCAGACCTTGGCCCGGCTTCTCGATGTCCCCTTTGCCATCGCCGATGCCACCAGCCTCACCGAGGCCGGCTATGTGGGTGAAGACGTGGAAAATATCCTTCTGAAGCTGCTGCAAGCCGCGGATTTTGACGTGGAGCGTGCCCAGCGCGGCATCATCTACGTCGATGAGGTGGACAAGATTTCCCGTAAGTCGGAGAACCCGTCCATTACCCGCGACGTATCTGGTGAGGGCGTGCAGCAGGCGCTGCTGAAGATCCTAGAAGGCACCGTGGCGGCCATCCCGCCGCAAGGCGGCCGCAAGCACCCGAATCAGGAGTTTATCCAGCTGGATACCTCCAATATCTTGTTCATTGTGGCCGGCGCATTCGCGGGCCTGGATCAGGTCATTGCGGATCGCGTGGGCAGGAAGGGCGTGGGTTTCGGCGCCAACCTGGATACCAAGGACGAGCGCGAAAAGGTTGACCTCTTCTCCCAGGTACGCCCCGAGGATCTGGTGAAGTTTGGCCTTATTCCAGAGTTCATCGGCCGCCTGCCTGTCGTGGCCACGGTGGATAACCTGGACCGCGAATCTTTGGTCAAGGTGCTCACCGAGCCCAAGAACTCCCTAGTCAAGCAGTACAGCCGCCTCTTTGAGATGGATGACTGCGAATTGGACATCGAGCCTGCGGCATTGGACGCCATCGCGGAGCTCGCCTTGGAGCGCAAGACGGGTGCGCGTGGCCTGCGCGCCATCATGGAAGAGCTTTTGGTCCCGGTCATGTACGACCTGCCGGACCGTGAGGATATTGCCACGGTGCACATTACGTCGGAGTGCGTGACCGAGGGAGCGGATCCGCAGTTTAGTTATACGGATGAGGCAAAAGAATCTGCCTAGGCCTTAGCTGCCACAGCGCCTACTGGCGGGCTGTGGCAGGGTAGGGCGTGGACCGGAAGGCCCGCGCTATTACTCCTCGTTGTAGATATCCTGCGGGGAGGCCTCGTCGCCTTCTTTGGTATCGAACGAGGACGAGGTGAGGTAAGACTCGTGGCCAGAGTCCGGAATATTGGCGGTCAAAAACGCCAGCACAGCATCGACGGTGAGCCTATGCATGCCATCGATATTTTCTTGGGTATTGAAGTTCACGCCCAGCATGTTTTCCACCATCACCTGGTTGGTCACGCGGTAGACCGTCAACGAGGAAATCAGGGTGAAGATGTCATTGGCGGAAATGCCCGGGCGGAAGGCGCCGGCGTCTTGGCCCAAGAGCAGCAAGCGGTCAAGGTGGAGGGCCACTCCGGCGACGTCGGCAATAGCCTGCTGTGCCGGGTCCACAATCTGCTGGTTAGTTTCCCATACCAGCATGCGGATGGCCTCCGGGTTGGCTACGCGCTCGCGGAAAAGCCAATCCACCAACTTGCGCACGCCTTCGACCGGAACTGCGGTATCGATTTCCAGGGCATCCTCAGGCGGATTGAGACGCTGCGCGGCGGTGCTCAGCGCACGCAGGTACAAGCCCTTCTTATCGCCAAAGTGGTAGTGAATCATGCGCTTGGACATGCCGGATTCTTGGGCGATGGTCTCGAGCTTGGTTTCTGTAAAGCCAAAGCAGGAAAACTGCTTGATCGCAACGTCCACCACGGAGTCAATGCTGACGGATTCCGCGTGGGCAGCGTGAGGAGAATCCGCCTGATCTGCAGCCTGCAGTGGGTCAGTATTCTCAGTGCTCATTGCGTAAGTCCTTAATCCTTGCGGCGCGGCGGTGGCGCGGTGAACTGATGTCTAATAGTGCGGGAGTAGGCAATCCCTATGCATTCTGGGTGTGCAGCGCGGGGGAGTATCCCGCATTTCCTTTTCCCATCATGCCCGATTAATCACCTCGTGCGGGAGTTTCTGGCCCATTGGGGGCGCTAATTTGGAGGTAAATGGGGGTAATTTAACGCAAGTGCTCTAGATTTTCCCTCCAAAAGAGGGGGTCAGATTCACAGCGCGGATGCTGGCGGTGGGGCTAAGCTCGGTGATGGATTACATTCCGTGGCGGTGCGAGCAATCTGGCTCGCGTGTGCCGCCCATGTCGCAGCCATTGAGGAGGCTTTACATCATGACTCAGCCCGTCAAGATCACTGTCACCGGCGCCGCCGGCAACATCGCGTATTCGCTGCTGTGGCGCATCGCTGCCGGCGATGTGTACGGAAAAGACACCCCGGTAGACCTAGCATTGCTGGAAATTCCCGCTGCGGTGGAAAAGGCCCAAGGCGTAGCCATGGAGCTCAATGACTCCGCCCTGCCGTTGGTTAACTCCATTACGGTTACTGATGATCTCAAGGAAGCCTTTGAGAACACCTCTGCCGCCTTCCTAGTCGGCGCTCGCCCGCGCAGCAAGGGAATGGAGCGCGCCGACTTGCTGGAGGCTAATGGCGCCATCTTCACCAAGCAGGGCAAGGCCATCAATGACTACGCCGCGCGCGATGTCCGCGTGCTCGTTGTGGGCAACCCGGCTAATACCAACGCCCTCATCGCTGCGAATAATGCGCCGGATTTGGATAACTCTCAGTTCAACGCTTTGATGCGCTTGGACCACAACCGCACCCTGAGCCAGCTAGCACTGAAGGCGGGCAAGTCCACCACCGATTTCACCAAGGTGGCGGTCTGGGGCAACCATTCCGCTAGCCAGTTCCCGGATATCACCTACTCCAACGCCGAGGTGGACCAGGACTGGTACCGCGAGGAAATGATCCCCAAGGTGGCCAAACGCGGTGCGGAGATTATTGAGGTACGCGGCAGCTCTTCGGCCGCTTCGGCGGCGTCGGCAGCCGTGGACCACATGCATGATTGGATTCATGGCACCGAGGACTGGCGCACTGCGGCGGTGCCATCGGACGGATCCTACGGCGTCGACAAGGGGCTTATCTGCGGATTCCCCACAGTCAGCCGCAATGGCCAGTGGGAGATCGTGCAGGGACTGGAGCTCACTGAGTTCCAAAAGGAGCGCATCGAGGCCTCTGTGGCCGAGCTGCGTGAGGAGCGCCAAGCCGTGGCGGACCTGCTCTAGAACCCGCTCGGTGCGCACCTTATACTCGGTGCGCACCCTGCCTGGCTGAGCCGGTTGACGTGCAAGGTAGAATCGGCCAGGTGACTGAGCAAAATAATGAGCAATTAGTTGGTACCAACCGCGCCGATGCGCTGCCTAAGTCGTGGGAGCCGCAGGCCGTAGAGAAGGACCTCTATGAGGGCTGGGTAGAAAAGGGCTACTTCACTCCGGATGCGAATTCGGAGGCCGAGCCTTATTCCATCGTGCTGCCGCCGCCGAATGTGACCGGCCAGCTGCACATGGGCCACGCCCTGGACCACACGCTGATTGATTCCATTATCCGCCGCAAGCGCATGCAGGGCTACGCCACCCTGTGGCTGCCCGGCGCCGATCACGCCGGCATTGCCACCCAGACCAAGGTCGAGGCCAAGCTCAAGGAGACCGAGGGTAAAAAGCGCTGGGACTATGAGCGCGAAGAGTTCATTGGCAAGGTCTGGGAGTGGAAGGAGCAGTACGGCGGCACCATCCAAAACCAGATGCGCGCCATCGGTGACTCCGTGGACTGGTCCCGCGAGCGCTTCACCTTGGATGACGGCCTCTCCCGCGCCGTCCAGACCATCTTTAAGAACCTCTACGATGAGGGCATGATCTACCAGGCCAACCGCCTGGTGAACTGGTCGCCGGTGCTGGAGACCGCCGTCTCCGATATTGAGGTGGTGTACAAGGACGTCGAGGGCGAGCTGGTCTCCATCCGCTATGGCTCGCTCAATGACGATGAACCGCACCTCATCGTGGCCACCACCCGTGTGGAAACCATGCTGGGCGACGTCGCTATTGCCGTACACCCAGACGACGAGCGCTACGCTGACTTGGTGGGCAAGGAGCTGCCGCACCCGTTCCGCGATGACCTGACGCTGAAGATCATCGCCGATGATTACGTGGACATGGAATTCGGTACCGGCGCGGTGAAGATCACCCCGGCGCACGACCCGAATGACTACGCAATGGGCACCCGCCACAACCTGGAGATGCCCACGGTCATCGATACCACCGGCCACATTGCCAATACCGGCACCCGCTTCGACGGCCTGACCCGCGAGGAAGCACGCGTGGAGATCCGGGAAGCGCTGCGCGAGCAGGGCCGCATTGTTAAGGAAATCCGCCCGTACGTCCACTCCGTGGGCCACTCGGAGCGCTCCGGCGAGCCCATCGAGCCGCGCCTGTCCCTGCAGTGGTTTGTGGACGTAGCCAAGATGGCTAAGGCCTCTGGCGACGCCGTGCGTGAGGGCGATACCACCCTGCACCCGCAGTCGCTCGAGCCGCGCTACTTCGAGTGGGTTGATGACATGCACGATTGGTGCATCTCCCGCCAGCTGTGGTGGGGCCACCGCATTCCTATCTGGTATGGACCAGAAGGCGAGGACGGCCAGCGAGATATCGTCTGTGTCGGCCCTGATGAGGAGCCGCCGGCAGGATACGAACAGGATCCGGACGTGCTGGATACCTGGTTCTCCTCCGCGCTGTGGCCCTTTTCCACCCTGGGTTGGCCAGAAAAGACCCCGGATCTAGAGAAGTTCTATCCCACCAACGTGCTGGTCACCGCCTATGACATCTTGTTCTTCTGGGTGGCCCGCATGATGATGTTCGGCACCTTTGCCGGCACCCACACCCCGGAGCTTTTGGGTGAGGGCACCGATGGCCGCCCGCAGGTTCCGTTCAAGGACCTCTACCTGCACGGCCTAGTCCGCGATGAGCAGGGCCGCAAAATGTCCAAGTCCTTGGGCAACGGCATTGACCCGATGGATTGGGTACGCGATTACGGTGCGGATGCGCTGCGCTTTACCCTTGCCCGCGGCGCCAACCCGGGCGTGGACCTGCCGCTGGGTTCCGATGCCGCCGCGGCCGCCCGCAACTTTGCCACCAAGCTCTTTAACGCCACCAAGTTCGCGCTCATGAACGGCGCTGGAGTGGCCACGCTGCCGAACCGCGAGGAGCTTAGCGACGCCGACCGGTGGATCCTCGACCGCGCCGAAGAAGTCCGCGCCAAGGTGGATGCCTACCTGGATGACTACCAGTTTGCTAAGGCCAACGAGCTGCTCTACCACTTCACCTGGGACGAGCTGTGTGACTGGTACTTGGAGATTGCTAAGACCCAGATCCCGCGCGATGGTGTAAGCGAGCAGGGCCGCAATACCCAGATCGTATTGGGCCGCGTGCTCGATGTCGTCCTGCGCCTGCTGCACCCGACCATGCCTTTCGTCACCGAGGTGCTCTGGAAGGCACTGACCGGCGGCGAGTCCATCGTCATTGCACCGTGGCCTACCGTTGCCGATACCAATGGTGGCGCCACCAAGGATGAGGTGGCCGCCCGCCGCATCGAGGACGCCGATAAGCTCATCACCGAGCTGCGCCGCTTCCGCTCGGACCAGGGCGTAAAGCCTTCCCAGAAGGTGCCGGGCCGCCTTGACTTCGCCGCAGCGGATCTCGCCGGCCAAGAGGAACTGGTGCGCAATCTGGCCAATACCACCGCCCCGGGCGAGGATTTCGATCCTTCCGCCTCCATCGAGGTGCGCCTTTCCCAAGCCACCGTGGAGGTCACCCTGGATACCCACGGCGCGGTGGACGTAGAAGCCGAGCGCAAACGTCTGGAGAAGGACCTGGCCAAGGCCAATAAGGAACTGGAGCAGACCGGCAAGAAGCTGGGCAACGAGAACTTCTTGTCCAAGGCACCGGAAGAAGTGGTCAATAAGATTAAGGAGCGCCAGCAGGTCGCCCGCGAAGAGGTCGATCGCATCACCAGCCGTTTGGAGGGCCTGAAGTAGTGGCGGACAAGGACAAGGAGACAGAGGACTTCGAAATCGTCGATGCCCTCAAAGAAGGCACCGACGGTGGCCCGGTGGAAATCACCGAGTCCGGCCTGACGCTCAACTTGGGCATGGGCAGTGAGGACGAGTACAACGAGGCTGCACCACAAGAGGTGTCGGCCGAAGAGCTGCGCGCCCTCGCGGAGGTAGAAGAAGAGCTCAACGAGCGCTGGCCCGAGACCAAGATTGAGCCTTCCCTCGATCGCATCGAGATGCTCATGGATCTGCTCGGCCATCCTGAGCGTTCCTTCGACGTCATCCACATTGCCGGCACCAACGGCAAGTCCTCTACCGCGCGCATGGTGGATTCGCTCCTGCGCGCCTTCCACCGCCGCGTCGGCCTTGTCACCAGCCCGCACCTGCAGCGCGTCACCGAACGCATCGGCATCGATGGCCAGCCCATCCATCCGCGCGATTATGTGCGCATCTGGCACGAGATCAAGCCCTTTGTGGAGATGGTCGATGCCCAGTCGGACGTCCCCATGTCCAAGTTCGAGGTTCTCGTTGGCTTGTCCTATGCCGCGTTTGCCGACGCCCCCGTGGACGTCGCCGTCGTTGAAGTCGGCCTCGGCGGCCGGTGGGATGCCACCAACGTGGTCAACGCGGATGTCTCCGTTATTACCCCGGTGGGCTTGGACCACACGGACTACTTGGGCGATACCCTCGCAGAGATTGCCGGTGAAAAGGCCGGCATTATCAAGCCGCGCGAGGATGCTGATGACCCGTTGACCCCGAATGAAAACATCGTGGTCATCGCCGAGCAGGATCCGGAAGCAATGCGGGTTATCCTGCAGCAGGCCGTGGACGTGGAGGCGGGCGTCGCCCGCTCCGGCTCTGAGTTCGCTGCCCTCGAGTCTCGCATCGCCGTCGGTGGCCAACAGGTTAATATCCAGGGCCTTGGCGGCCTGTACGAGGATATTTTCCTGCCCTTGCATGGCGAGCACCAAGCCAAGAATGCCGCCGTGGCTCTTGCTGCGGTGGAGGCATTCTTCGGCGCCTCGGCCGGCCACCCGCTGGATGTTGCGACCGTGCGCAATGGCTTCGCGCAGGCAATTTCTCCTGGCCGTCTAGAGCGCGTGCGCACGTCGCCGACGACGTTTATTGACGCCGCCCATAATCCACATGGCGCCAAGGCCCTAGGTGCTGCATTGGACCGCGATTTCGACTTCGCTCGCCTCATCGGTGTGCTGTCCATCTTCGCGGATAAGGATTCCACCGGCATCCTCACCGCACTAGAGCCTTACCTCACCGAGGTAGTCATCACCCAAAACTCCTCGCCGCGCGCCCTCGATGCCTACGACTTGGCAGAGACCGCCCGCGATATCTTTGGCGAAGAGCGCGTGCACGTAGCCGATAACCTGCCGGGCGCCTATGCCCAGGCCGTGGAGCTTGCCGAGGACGCCGAGGTCCAGTCCGGCTCCGGCATCATCATCACCGGCTCGGTCGTCACCGCTGGCGATGCCCGCGCGATGTTTGGAAAGGAACCTGCATGAGCCGCGACAATCACCATCCGCGCGGAGAGCACCAACCCCGCCCGCCCCGCCGCACCCGCGGCCGCGAAGAACAGATCCCGGAAAGCGAGATCGGTCCCCTCGGCATGGGCCAAGCCCCAGTCAAGGACCCGCTCAAAAGCTTCAACGGGATGGTCATTGCCAGCTCCCTGACCATGGAGGCGCTCGCCCTATCCTTCGCACTGCCGATGCTCTACAAGCTCTATGACGGCACCTTGTGGACCCCCTTCAACTACGGCTTTGTCATCGCCGCAGTGGTATTCCACCTCGTGATGATCGCGTTCATGAATAAGAAGTGGGCGCTGTCTGTCATCGTATGGGCACAGCTGTTGTGCGTCATTGTGGGCTTTATGGTCCACTGGGCTGTGGCCGCCATCTTCATCATCTTTGGCATGGAGTGGCTGCTGGCTGTCTACCTGCGCAGCAACCTCATCGCCCGCATGAAGCGCGGATACCTCACCACGCAGCACCTCAACGAGAAATAGCACGGTAGCCTTGACGCCTTCGGCGAGTGGGCAAGACGCGATAGACTAGCGGCCATGCGCACTCTCTATCTCGTCCTTGCCGCCCTCGCCTGCATCGCCGCGGTGGTAGCCCGCGCCGCTACGGGAACGCCATGGCTACCGCTAGTCGCCCTCATTATTGGCGGCGTTTTTCTGGTTTTGGCCCTGCGGAGCAACTTCGAGCCGGCCAAAGAAGCAACCTTCGAGGATTTGGATAAAGAACAGCGCGCGGAGCTGCAGCGACTGTTGGGCAATGGACAGTTTGGCGCCGCAGTAGGCCAGGTACGCCTATGGTTTCGAGGCACCTCGCAGGAGCGCGCCGAAGAGATAGTTAAACAACTCGCGTAGCCCTAGAACCCCACACTTTTACCCCAAAGGAATACCCCAGCGCGCGACGCATGCGTGCGGTTTCGGTACAGTGTGGGGCATGACTGAACGTACACTGATTCTCATCAAGCCGGACGGCGTAAAGAACGGCCACGTAGGCGAAATCATTTCCCGCATCGAGCGCAAGGGCCTGAAGCTGGCCGAGCTCGACCTGCGCGTTGCTGACCGTGAGACCGCGGAAAAGCACTACGAGGAGCACAAGGATAAGCCATTCTTCGGTGACCTCGTCGAGTTCATCACCTCTGCACCGCTTATCGCTGGTGTTGTTGAGGGCGAGCGTGCCATCGAGGCATGGCGTCAGCTGGCTGGCGGCACCGACCCAGTCTCCAAGGCCACCCCGGGTACCATCCGCGGCGATTTCGCTCTGACCGTTGGCGAGAACATCGTGCACGGCTCTGACTCCCCAGAGTCCGCAGAGCGCGAAATCGCTATCTGGTTCCCGAACCTCTAAACTTTTGCGCACTTAGCGCATCATTCAGCCCGAGCCTGTAGGCTCGGGCTTTATTTATTGCTTGATCCATAAGCCTAGGCGGAGAGCCGCATACCGAGTATCCGGTCCTACCCTGAATAAGTATTGAAACGGCAAAGCCGCAAATACGTAGAGAAGCAGAACTGGAGCAGGGGTTTTGTTTCGGGGCTGAAGGTGCTTAACGCGGCAGATCATTGCTGAGGATAATGCACGCGAGGTCATTCACCTCTCAGACTAGGACTGGAGTTCTCCTAATCGAAGGAGAGTAACTGGCGCAGTGTGCGGAAGGCTTCCTTTTGCACTCGATGGGTAACGGTACGGCCCGATTGTTGCTTGATTAAAAGACCGGATTCCCTCAACTTGCCGAGGTGATGAGATACCGTCGGTTGGCTCAGGCCGGAAAGTGCGGTCAGCTCCGTAACGCTCATCGGGCCGCAGCCCTCGTCGCACAATATGGATAGCAGGCGCAGGCGGGCTGGGTCAGCAAGTACTTTAAATTGCTGGGAAAAGCGGAGGGAGTCGCCCTGGCTGAGCGGGCCACTGCTCAGGGAACAGCACTGTGCATCCGGGGTGCTATCGGCATTGCTAGGGGAGGAGTCCATGCACACAGTATAAGGAGTCTGCCTCCCACTCCGGTATATTGACGAGTATCAATATGGGCGATTAAAGTACTGCTCGAATGTTGAGTTCCTCGTCGCACAAGGAGAGCCATGGCCGTTACGCAACGCCCAAAGTTGTCATTTCTCGATAGATTCCTTCCCGTTTGGATCATCATGGCCATGGCTGTGGGGCTATTGATAGGCCACTTCCTGCCAGGCATTGGAGAAGCACTGTCTGCTCTAGAGGTTGGCGGTATTTCTCTTCCAATCGCGCTGGGCCTGCTAGTTATGATGTATCCGCCCCTGGCTAAAGTTCGCTACGAAAAGACTCGAGACATTGCTGCCGATGGTCGCCTGATGGTGATATCTATCGTGCTGAACTGGGTGGTGGGGCCCGCGTTGATGTTTACCTTGGCGTGGATCTTTCTGGCAGACCAGCCGGAGTTGCGAACCGGCTTAATCATCGTCGGATTGGCGCGCTGCATCGCCATGGTTTTGGTATGGTCCGACCTTTCCTGCGCGGATCGAGAGACCACCGCGGTACTTGTGGCTATCAATTCGATTTTCCAAGTAGCCATGTTTGGCGTCATGGGTTGGTTCTACTTGCAAGTTCTACCTGGATGGCTAGGCCTAGACACCACCTCTGTTGAATTTTCTTTCTGGTCCATCGTCACTGCGGTTCTTGTGTTCCTAGGAATACCCCTGCTGCTTGGCGTGCTCTCACGGGTGTGGGGAGAAAAGGTCAAAGGACGCGAATGGTTCGAAGACCGTTTTCTCCCGGCAGTCTCGCCTTTGGCGATGATTGGTTTGCTCTACACCATCGTGCTGCTGTTTTCGCTGCAAGGCGAGCAGCTGGTAGCCCAGCCGACAGCCGTGGTGAGAGTGGCGATTCCGCTGGTTATTTACTTCGTTGGAATGTTTTTCCTAGCCTTGGGCGTAGCAAAAGTCGGAGGAATGAACTATGCGCAATCTGCTTCCGTGGCTTTTACCGCAGCTGGTAATAATTTCGAACTAGCCATCGCGGTTTCCATCGGTACATTTGGTGCTGCGTCAGCACAGGCCCTTGCCGGTACCATTGGGCCACTGATTGAAATCCCAGTACTCGTAGGACTTGTTTACGTGATGCTCTGGATAGGTCCGAAAATTTTCCCAGGAGACAAAAGCTTGCCAAATTAACGCCGGCCCACTTGATAGAGACACCGCACCCCAGTCGGCGTGATGGTGATGGTCCACTTTGCGGGCGCGGTGCGCAGTCCCATGCGGCTGAGCTTCACCAGGTCCGCCTTTGCTAAAGCATCGAGGCGCTCGCAAAGTGGGTCGAGGTCTACCTTCATGAACTTGGAGAGGGCAGTGGAATTAATCGTGTTTCCCTGCACCGCGCCGGCGGCGACGAGGGCGGTGAGGATGTCCGAGTGGGCGTCGGCAAGCTGCAAGCGAGCCTCCGTAACCCCGTCGAGCGGGTCTTTTTCCAGGATCTTGTTAATGCGGCGCCGGCCGATGCGGAAGGACTGGGAAAACATGCTCCAGATACCCAGCGGCAAACCAAAGGCCCACCACGCCCCGGACAGCATCCCGGCAACGGGCGGGGCCAGCTCTACCTCTGGAAGCAGACCGGCCGCGCTCAGTGGAGCCATGACCAGTGGTGCCGCGATGGGGATAAACGGCGCTATATAAGCAATCGTGGGATAGTCACCATCGCGGAATTCCTCTTGCGCAGCGTTGATGCCGCGCGGGTAATTGCGAATGAGGTGCACCAACCCCAGCACCGCAAAGACGGCAAAAACACCGGCTCCCATCAACATATAATCCACGCCCGTGTTGGCGAAGCCAACGGCAAAGCCGGCCGGCACGCCAAAGTAAAGCGCCGAGCGCACCGGGACTTCATTGCGCTGTCGGTACTGCGCGAGTTCGCGCGCGGGGATTCGTGCTAGTTCTGCCACCCCGCCAACATAACACCGCCTGCCAGCTTGCCCGCGGTTCTGTGACACAATGGGGGATAGCGCGTACGAGACGCGGCATAACTTCATATCCCACAAACTTTTTTAGCGCGCACTATGCCTCGTGCGGCGGCGGTACGGTCTCCGGCCGTGCCTGCGCCCGAGGCGGCGCCTCATACAGACGATGTACAGGAGTAAGCCCGAACATGGTGGCACAGAACTCTCAAGAAACAACTGAAAGCCTCAAGGCAGCGGCGTCTTTGGCCCAGAACCTAGACCGCGGCCAGCTCAAGGACAAGACCCGCGTGTATTCCCTAGCCAAGCAGCTGGGGCTTTCCTCGCGCGAGCTGGTGGCACAGCTCAAAGACATGGGCCTGAAAAAGAGCGCGCAGAGCTCCCTTTCCCGCGAGGAAGCAGGCCAGGTGCTGGACGCTGTAGCGAACGCCGCCGCGGTTGCCGACGCCCCCGCGAGCGACACCACCGAAGTGCCGGCTGAAGAGCCCGAGGACAAGGTCGCTGCGCAACCGGAAGAAAACGCGGGCGAGAAGCGGGAAAAGAAGCCGGCGAAAAAGCGCGCCAAGCGCGTCCGCAAGGCCACCCGTAAGACCGCCGCTGTAGCGCCTGAAGAGCCGGCAGATGCCGCCGAGTCAGGGGAAGGGGAGCAGTCCGCAGAAGATGAAGAGCACCTGCGCCACCGCGTGCGCAAGAACGTGGACAATGAGATCTCCCAGATCGAGGACAAGGTAGAAGCATCCCTCGCCCAGGCCGCAGCCGAAACTGGCGCAGCCGCCGAGGACGCCGAGCACGCTGAAGCGGCGCACCCCGAAGCAGCTGAACCCACGGATGAGACGGACGAAGCACCGGCTAGTGCACTCGATACCGGAACGGTTGATGCGGCGAAGCTGCACGAGGTGCTGGCTGAAGCCGGCGAAGACTTCGAGGATGACTACTACGCCCCGCACATCGTTCCGCGCGCTGAATCCGAGGAAGACTCTGGGCACTATGACTTTGCACCCATCTTCATGGCCCCGCAGCAGGACGAGGCAACGGTATTCGCACCGGCAGTAGACGCAGCGGAGGAGGACTTCTCCGTCGCCGACTCCGCGCGCGATGACGATGAGGACGCGGCGGATTCCGCCGACGATAACCGTGCGCACTCCGGCTCCGGCCGCGGTTCCGGAAAGTCTGAGGGCCGCCGCCGTGGGCGCCGTGGCGCATCCCGTGGGCGTGGCGCGGGTTCGAAGCGTGAAGAGCAGGCAGACGAGCCCGAGCACATTGAAGAGCCGAAGGCGATCCGCGGCTCCACGCGCATCGAGGCGCAGAAGCGCCGTCGTGCCGAGCTGCGCGAAAAGGGCCGTACCCGCCAGCACATCGTCTCCCAAGCGGAGTTCCTTGCCCGCCGCGAAGCCGTGGAGCGCACCATGGTGGTGCGCGATAAGGAGCGCGAGGACGGCGCCGGCATTATCACCCAGGTGGGTGTGTTAGAAGATGACCTGTTGGTCGAGCACTTCGTGACCACCGAATCCCAGGCCTCGCTCATTGGCAATATCTACTTGGGCCGCGTCCAAAACGTGCTGCCGTCCATGGAGGCGGCCTTTGTGGATATCGGACAGGGCCGAAACGGCGTGCTCTACGCCGGTGAAATCGACTGGCGCAAGACCAAGCTGCACGGGCGCGCCCGCAAGGTAGAAAACGCCCTGAAGTCTGGTGACCAGGTGCTGGTGCAGGTGGCTAAGGATCCCATCGGCCACAAGGGCGCGCGGCTTACCACCCAGATTTCCCTTGCCGGCCGCTACCTGGTCTACGTACCGGGTGGGCGCAGCGCCGGCATTTCCCGCAAGCTGCCCGCCCCGGAGCGCAAGCGCTTAAAGGATATTCTCGGCCGCGTGGTTCCAGGCGATGGTGGCGCCATCATCCGCACCGCCGCCGAAAACGTTCCAGAAGAGGCAATCGCTACCGACGTCAACCGCCTGCACAGCCGGTGGGAGGACATCGTGGCACACGCTAAGAAGGAAAAGTCCTCCAAGGGCGCCAAGCCGGTGACGATGTATGAAGAACCAAACATGCTCATCAAGGTGGTGCGCGATCTCTTCAATGAGGACTTCACCGAGCTCATCGTCGATGGCAAGCGTTCCTTCAATACCGTCCGCGCCTATGTAGATTCCATGGCGCCGGACCTTGCGGACCGCGTGGTGCGCTACCGCGCTAAGGACCACGGCGGGCAGGATGCCTTCGAGGCTTACCGCATTGATGAGCAGCTGCATAAGGCGCTCTCGCGCAAGGTATGGCTGCCCTCGGGCGGCACGCTGGTTATTGACCGCACCGAGGCCATGACCGTCATCGACGTCAATACCGGCAAGTTCACCGGTTCCGGCGGCAACCTGGAAGAAACCGTTACCCGCAATAACCTCGAGGCGGCCGAAGAAATCGTGCGCCAGATGCGCCTGCGCGATCTCGGCGGCATGATCGTCGTGGACTTTATCGATATGGTCCTGCCAGAAAACCAGGATCTGGTGCTGCGCCGCCTGAAGGAAGCCTTGGGCCGCGATCGCACCCGCCACCAAGTTTCCGAGGTTACGTCGCTGGGTCTGGTGCAGATGACCCGTAAGCGCCTGGGCACCGGCCTGGTGGAGACCTTCTCCACCGAGTGCGAGTGCTGCAACGGCCGTGGCATCATCATTCACCAGTATCCGGTGGACGAGGCCGAGGGCGATCAGCGCTCCAAGCATTCTGGCCGAAAGTCCAAGGGGCACAAGAAGCACCACCATGATCCACAGCAGCACCCGGCTGCGGTGGCGATGCATAAGCACGAGCTTGACGACGCCCCCGAAAGCTCCTCCAAACCCAAGCGCTTCAAGAAAACCCAGGCGCCGGTCTACGGTACCGAGAGCGAAGAGGCCGCACGGGAATCTGCCAAGACGTCGTTAGAAGACCTCGTAGCAAACGTCGTTGTGGACGAGCGCGGTCCGGCTCAGTCCCACGCTGGATCGGAAGAGCACAGCGGAGACCACGACCGCAACAAGGATCGCGGACGTGGACGCGGTCGCCGCCGCGCGCGCAAGCGCACTCAGACTGAGGTATCCGATATCGAGGCTATCGCGTACGCCGCGGCGGATAATGCTGCCGAGAGCGATGAGGTGCAGGAATTTAATTCCTACGTCCCCGATGCCGATACGGACGCGGACTCGGGTGCCGTTGCGCAGGCAGACCCTGGTGCAGCGGCCGGCTCCAAGCGTGGCAAGAAGCCGCGGCGGGCGACCCGCCGGTCGAAGGCCACGCACACGGCTGCAGGCGGCGAGCAGAAGGCACCGGAAAAGGAAGTTGCTCCGGAGAAAGTAACTGAAAAGACCTATGCCGAGGCAGTAGCCGAGTTTGAGGCTTCCCCGCGCCGTAAGCGCCGCACCCGCGGCAATTCGCGCTCCGATAGGCGCCCGCAGCCGCAGGATTTCGCGGTCTCTGGTGAGCAGGACTCTGCCGACGCCGACGGTAATGCCAGCGGGGCTGAAGACCAGCACGGACAGAAGACCTCGCGCGAAGAGCGCAAGGGACGCGGGCGTGGCCGCCGTCGTTCGGTGCGCACCCAGCAGGCCAAGCGTCGGACTACCTCGCGCGTGCCGCACGAGGTCAAGGAAAAGGCGCAGGAGCACGAACACAAGCAGGCGGGCGGATCCGCCGAGCAGCGTCATGAAAAGGCCGCTGGCGCCGCACGCGCGGAGCGCGCCGGTGGCAAGGGCCGTGGGCGTCGCCGTGCCGTGCGCCAGGCCGCTCCGAAAAAGGCGGTAGCAGAGAATCCGAAGGTAGCGAAGACCGCCCCGGGCCGTTCGACGCAGCAGGATGGCTCGACGGAGCGTTCCGGTGCTGGCCAGCAGGCGACCACGGGCGAGACCAAGGTGCTGCGCCGTGGAAAGAAGAGGGCGGTACGCAAGAAGGGGACGTCGGCAAGCGCCAAGGCCCCAAAGGCGCAGGATAACGCCGCTCAAAAGCAGGGTGCAGGAAGCGGTGCACCCCAGGAAAAAGCGCGGGCTAAGTCTGGGCGTGGCCGACGCCGCGTTGCACGGCGAAGCAAGTCTTAGGGCTACGCCACGCGGGCACAAAAAGCGTGGTTTGTATTTTGTGCCCGCTACGGGGTAGTCTTTGACAGTCGCTGTTTAGTACTCACGGCGCTGGATCAGTCCGACACTCACTTAGTGAGCTGTGCGGGCATGTTCGCGCGGGAACTAAACGCAATGTGTAAGTGTCCATTCGGAACGCGGCCTCCCTGGTTGCTTCCGAGCGAGTTTAGATAAGGGGTAACCCTCTATGTACGCGATCGTCAAGACCGGCGGCAAGCAGTACAAGGTTGCTGAAGGTGACCTCGTCAAGGTCGAGAAGATCGAGGGTGAGCCAGGCTCTGCCGTAGCTCTCACCCCGGTTCTGCTCGTCGATGGCGCCGATGTTAAGTCCAAGGCTTCCGACTTGGAGAAGGTTTCTGTCTCCGCAGAAATCGTTGAGCAGGGTAAGGGCCCGAAGGTCGATATCCTGAAGTACAAGAACAAGACTGGTTACAAGAAGCGTCAGGGCCACCGTCAGCCTGTGACCACCTTGAAGATCACCGGTATCAAGTAAGCCTTAACCGGCTGTAATTATCCCTAAAGGAGGGAAAACCACATGGCACACAAGAAGGGTGCTTCCAGCTCCAGCAACGGTCGCGATTCCGAGTCCAAGCGTCTCGGCGTCAAGCGCTTCGGTGGTCAGCAGGTTAATGCCGGCGAGATCATCGTGCGTCAGCGCGGCACCAAGTTCCACCCAGGTGAGAACGTAGGCCGCGGCGGCGACGATACCCTGTTCGCGCTTGCAGCTGGCTCCGTTGAGTTCGGTATCAAGCGTGGCCGTCGCATGGTCAACATTGTTCCGGCTGAAGAGGTTGCTGCAGAAGCAACTGCCTAACTTCAGGCCGATGAGGTGAATCCTCGAGTCCGTCCCGATGAGGGCGGCTCGAGGATTTTCTTGTTTTCTGGATACCGAAACGAGGCTCCACCCGGGTAATAGATACACCACGCTAGCGGACACAGCCGATGGGATGGCCGACTAGGTAGGCGGATTCAATCCGGTTGCGGTTGGAGTCCAGCCCAAGACACGCATTACACTGGCGGGGACAAAGATTTAACTTACGGAGGGTTTGACCATGGCACGTTTTATTGACCGCGTCGTCCTGCACCTGCAAGCAGGCGACGGTGGACACGGCTGTGTGTCTGTCCACCGCGAGAAGTTTAAGCCTTTGGGCGGACCTGATGGCGGCAATGGCGGCCACGGCGGTGACATCATCCTCGAGGTCTCTGAACAAATCCATACTCTTATGGATTTCCACTACCGCCCGCATATTAAGGCGCAACGCGGCGGCAACGGTGCCGGCGATATGCGCAATGGTGCTCGCGGTGAAGACCTGATTTTGGAGGTCCCGGCGGGCACGGTGGTCCGCACTGAAAAGGGCGAAACCCTTGCGGACCTTACCGTTCCGGGAACGCGGTTCGTGGCCGCAGAAGGCGGCTTTGGCGGTTTGGGTAATGCCGCATTGGCCTCAAAGAACCGCAAGGCACCGGGGTTTGCTCTACAAGGTGAGCCGGGCCAGGCCCATGATCTGATCCTCGAGCTGAAGTCCATGGCGGATGTAGGGCTGGTGGGGTTTCCATCGGCAGGTAAGTCCTCGCTCATTTCGGTGTTGTCGGCCGCGAAGCCAAAGATCGGTGATTATCCCTTTACCACGCTGCAGCCGAACCTGGGCGTGGTGGATATGGGAGATAGCTCCTTTACTATCGCGGACGTGCCGGGGCTTATCCCGGGCGCGGCCGATGGCAAGGGGCTCGGCCTAGACTTTTTGCGCCATATTGAACGCACGGCGGTGCTTGCCCATGTGGTGGATACCGCCACTATTGAGCCCGGCCGTGATCCGGTCTCTGATATTGAGGCGATGGAAAATGAGTTGGCAAAGTACCAGGAGGCTTTGCAGGAAGATACTGGTTTGGGGGATCTGCGTGAGCGCCCCCGCGTCATCATCTTGAATAAGGCAGATGTGCCTGAGGCCGAAGAGCTGGCGGAATTTGTCAAGGATGATCTGGAAGAGAAGTTTGGCTGGCCTGTCTTTATTATTTCGGCAGTAGCTCGCAAGGGTCTGGACCCGCTGAAGTTCCGGCTCATGGATATGGTGACCGAGCACCGCAAGGCCCAGCCGTTGCCGAAAAAGGATAAGAACCACACCGTTATCCATCCCAAGGCGCAGGGGCATAAGAAACATACCGGCGCGTTTGCTGATTTCACCGTGAAGCCCGATCCTGAGGTCGAGGGTGGCTTCATTGTTGAGGGCAAGAAGATTGATCGCTGGATTACCCAGACTGACTTTGAAAATGATGAGGCAGTGGGCTTCTTGGCTGACCGCTTGGCCAAGGCCGGCGTGGAGGATGAGCTGCGCGAGCAGGGCGCAGTGGAGGGCTGCCCGGTAACCATCGGTGGCATCACCTTCGAGTGGGAGCCGATGACCGGCGGTGATCCAACGATGGCAAGCCGTGGCGAGGACGCCCGCCTGAAGGGCACCGGCCGCGTTTCCGCCGCCGAACGCAAGCGCGCCTCGCAGGCGCGCCGTGGCCTTGTCGATGAGTATGATTACGGCACCGATGAAGAGGTCACTCGCGAGGGCGCTAACCGCGATAGGTGGCAAGGCTAGCTCGGTAGGTCCCCTCTTCTTGGGGTGTATAAGAGGGGGCGCTTTGTAGACTCGGTTGGCATGTCTTCTGATCAACAGAAAGAACCCATCCTTCCGCTTCCGGTAGAGCCATTTGACGGTCCTACCGCTGATACCCCTTTCCCGGAACCGCTCGATGAAAATCCGGTGGCGTCCGGTTTTGAATCGGATCTCCGCCGCGACATCGCGCAGGCAAAGCGCGTAGTGGTCAAGATTGGTTCCTCTTCCCTCACGGATGAAAATTTCCGCGTTTCCCAAGAAAAGATCGATCACATCGTTGATGCCGTCCATGCGCGCATGGGCCGCTCCGATGTCATCATCGTCTCCTCCGGTGCGGTTGCCGCCGGTATGGGCCCGCTCGGCCTGCACCAGCGCCCCACCGATTTGGCTACTAAGCAGGCCTCCGCGTCCGTCGGCCAGGTGCACTTGGCCTCTGTGTGGGGCCAGTCCTTTGCGCGCTATAAGCGCACCATCGGCCAGGTTCTCCTCACCGCGTCCGATACCGGCCACCGCGACCGTGCCCGCAATGCGCAGCGCACCATTGATCGCCTGCGCCAGTTGCGCACCATCCCGATCGTGAACGAGAACGATGCGGTGGCGACGTCCGAGATGCACTTTGGCGATAACGACCGCCTCTCCGCGCTGGTGGCCAACCTGGTGGGCGCGGACGCGCTCTTCCTCTTCTCCGACGTGGATGGCCTCTACGATAAGAACCCGGCCGAGCCGGATGCCAAGTTCATCGATGAGGTGCGCACCGGCAAGGACTTGAAGGGCGTTGTTGCTGGCGATGGCGGCAAGGTCGGCACCGGCGGAATGGCCACCAAGGTCTCCGCGGCCCGCCTGGCTACCCGCGGCGGCATTCCAGTGCTGCTGACCTCCACGGACAATATTGGGCCCGCGCTTGCCGACGCCTCCGTGGGCACCGTCTTCCACACCCGCGAGGAACGCCAGCTGTCTGCCTGGAAGTTCTGGGCTCTCTACTGCGCCGATACCGGTGGAGCAGTCCGCCTCGATGAAGGCGCCAAGGAGGCCGTCACCAAGGGCGGCACCTCGCTGCTCGCCGTTGGTATTACCGATGTGCAAGGCGAGTTCAACAAGGGAGAAATCATCGACATCCTGGGCCCGAATGGTGAGGTCATCGGCCGCGGTGAAGTGCGCTTCGATTCCGAGGAGCTACACGCCATTAAGGGCAAGAAGATGGAAGAGCTTCCTGAGGAGCAGCGCCGTTCCGTCGTCCACGCGGATTACCTCTCCAATTTCGCCTCCCGCATCTAAACCCGAGTCCGAGATTCCCCGTATGGTTGGGGCATGAAGTATTTCATGGGACCGGAAACCTGGCAGCCGATGGTAGAAGACATCGAGGCTGCCGGGCACCAACGCGTAAGCAGCATCGAGGACGCCGAGGTCTATATCAATAATGCGCCCAACCCGCGCCGCATCCCGGAGATGCCGGAGAATATCGGTTGGGTGCAGCACTGTTTTACCGGCGTCAATCAGCTCATTGATGCAGGCGTCATTACCCCAGACGGCGTGCCGTGGTGCAACTCCGCCGGCGCCTTTGCCCAGCCAGTGGCCGAGTCCGCACTCGGGTTGGCCCTTTCCCAGGCGCACCACCACAAGGCCTTCGCCCAAGCTGCTACGTGGTCGGTGGCCAAGGAGCTGGATGAATCCCAGGCCTGGCTCTATAACCAGCAAGGACCGAAGAGGGTAGCGATCTTTGGCGCTGGGGGCATCGGCAAGCAGCTCATTAAGCTCCTGCAGCCGTTCGGCGTGCACATTACCGCGATCAATCGCTCCGGCCGCGCGGTGGAAGGCGCCGATGAGGTCGTGCCCATGGACCAGGCCGAAAGCGTGTGGGGCGAGGCGGATTTCATCTTCTGCATCCTCCCGGCCACCAAGGACACCGAGGGGCTTATCGATGCCGCCACTTTCCGCGCCATGAAGCCCTCCGCCATCTTCATCAACGTCGGCCGCGGCAGCACCGTAGTAACCGATGACCTCGTGGAAGCCTTGCGCAGCGGCGACATCGCCGGCGCCGGCTTGGAGGTTATGGATCCCGAGCCGCTGCCCGATGGCCATCCCCTTTATGATCTGCCTAATTGCACCATGACGCCCCACATGGCCGCCTCTGCGCACGTAGCTCAATATCACCTAGGCGCCATCTTCAACGCCAATGCTGCGGCGTGGGAGAGGGGAGAGGCCATGCCCACCCGCGTCGATGTGGAGGCCGGATACTAATGAAGTACGCGATGCTGCCCACCCCGTGGGAGGAAACCCTGCAGGCCCTCGATGCCGCCGGGCACGAACGCGCCCCACTGGAGGAGGCCGAGGCCCTCATCTTCAACGGTGGCCCGGATGATTTCCCGCAGCCGCTGCCGCCAAGCGTAGGCCTAGTCCAAGTCCCGTTTGCTGGTGTAGACCACCTGCTCGACGTCATGCGAAATACCTCCGCCCGCTGGTCGAACGCGGCAGGGCTATATGATGCCACCGTGGCCGAGTCCACCATTGCGCTCCTGCTCGCCCAATTGCATGCGCACAAGCGCGTGGGAACGAGCTGGGATAACCGCGATGAGGTCGAGGCCCACACCAGCTTCCTTTTTGAGGATAAGACGGTGGCGGTGGTGGGTGCCGGGGGCATCGGAAAGCGGCTCATCCGCATGCTAGAAGGCTTCGGCCCACGCATTATTGCGGTCAATCGCTCCGGTAACCCGGTTGAAGGCGCCGATGAAACCTATTCCACCTCCGATATCGAGCGCGTGTGGCGGGCCGCCGACTATTTTGTGGCGCTCGCTCCGCTCACGGAACAAACCCGTCAGCTTTTCAACGCCGCCGCTTTCCGCGCCATGCCCAATCACGCCGTGGTCATTAACGTTGGGCGCGGACCGTTGGTGGATACCGATGCGCTGGTCGACGCCCTGCGGGCCGGCCAGATCGCCGGCGCCGGCCTGGACGTCACCGACCCCGAGCCGCTGCCCGATGGGCACCCGCTGTGGGACATGCCCAACGTGGTCATTACCCCGCACCTTGCCAATCCGCCGTATTCGGTGCGCCGCCGCATCGGCGCGCATGCAGCAAAGGTCATGGAGCGCTTTGCCGCTGGTGAGGCAATCCCCACGGAAGTAGATACTGAAGCCGGCTACTGATGGATAGGCCCCGGTAACCGCGCTGACGATGGCCAGCTTAACCCCACCGCGGCTGAGGTCGCTGAAAAGCGCGTGGCCTTTCGTTAGGCTGGTATGGCATGAGCAACACTGAACGCGAAGAAGTTCTGTCCAAAGCCCGTGCTGCCAAGGATGTTGCGCCCGTCGTGGCGCAGCTATCCACGCCGCGCAAGAACGAAATCTTGCAGCGCGCAGCCGAAAACCTCATTGCCCACACCGAGGATATCCTCGCCGCTAATAAGCAAGATATCGAAGCTGGCCGCGAGCGCGGCATGTCCGAGTCCCTCATTGACCGCCTATCCCTCGACGCCGCGCGCGTCGAAGGCATCGCTGGCGGCCTGCGCCAGGTAGCCGGCCTGCAGGACCCAGTAGGCGAGATCCTGCAGGGCCGCACCATGGACAACGGCATCCAGATGAAGCAGGTGCGCGTCCCGCTCGGCGTGATGGGCATGGTCTATGAGGCCCGCCCGAACGTCACCGTGGACGCCTTTGGTTTGGCCATCAAGTCCGGCAACGTGCCGCTGCTGCGCGGTTCCAAGTCTGCCCGCAACTCCAATGCCAAGCTGGTAGAAATCCTGCAGGATACCCTCGCCGAGTTCGATCTACCGCGCGAGGCCGTGCAGCTCCTGCCGTGCGAGACCCACGATTCCGTCCAGGACCTCATCACCGCTCGTGGCCTGGTGGACCTGGTCATTCCGCGTGGTGGTGCGAAGCTCATTGAAGCCGTGGTCACCGGCGCCACCGTCCCGGCCATCGAGACCGGCACCGGCAACTGCCACTTCTATGTGGATGCCTCTGCGGACCTGGACAAGGCTATCGACATGGTCATCAACGGCAAGACCCGCCGCACCTCCGTATGCAACTCCACGGAGTGCGTGCTTATCGACGCCGCCTTGGACGACTCCGCCAAGCTGCGCATCATCACCGCGCTGCAGGAGGCGGGCGTGACCATCCACGGCGACGTCGCTGAGCTCGAGGCCTTCGGCGTCAAGGATGCCGTGCAAGCCACCGATGAGGACTGGCGCGAGGAGTCGCTGTCCATGGATATCTGCGCCAAGGTGGTTGACGGCGTCGACGGCGCCATCGCCCACATCGCCGAGTTCACCACTGGCCACACTGAGGCCATTGCCGCGCAGGATGCCGACGTCCTAGTGAAGTTTGGCAACGAGGTGGACGCCGCCGCAGTCATGCTCAACGCGTCTACCGCCTTTACCGATGGCGAGGTCTACGGCATGGGTGCGGAAATCGGCATTTCCACCCAGAAGCTGCACGCCCGCGGCCCTATGGCACTTCCGGAGCTGACCTCTACCAAGTGGATCTTGCAGGGTACCGGTCAGACCCGCCCCTAGTAGTGCGGCTATAATCGCCATCCATGACTAGCCCACAGCGCATCGGCATCATGGGTGGCACTTTTGATCCCATTCACAACGGCCACCTGGTAGCGGCCAGTGAGGCCGCCCACCGCTTTGCCCTCGATACCGTCGTCTTCGTGCCCACCGGCCAGCCGTGGCAAAAGTCCCACCGCGACGTCACTGCGGCCGAGCACCGCTATCTGATGACGATGGTGGCCACGGCCTCTAATCCGCGCTTTACCGTCTCGCGCGTAGACATTGACCGCGAGGGGCCCACCTATACCATCGATACGCTGCGCGACCTGCGCGAACTCTTCCCAGACGCGGAGTTCTACTTCATCACCGGAGCTGACTCGCTGGCATCCATCATGAGCTGGCATAACTGGGAAGAGATGCTGGAGATGGCGCACTTTGTGGGCGTTACCCGCCCCGGCTATGAGCTAAGCGCAGATATGCTGCCCGCCGATGCGCAGGAGGATATCGATCTTATCGACATTCCCGCGATGGCTATCTCTTCTACCGCTTGCCGCGAACGCGCCGCTCAAGGCCAGCCCGTGTGGTACCTCGTTCCGGATGGGGTGGTGCAGTACATCACCAAGAATAATCTCTACGGGCCCAACCCAGATAAGCCTTTGTAGAAACTTCCGCGGCCTTCCCCAGATTTTGGGCACGGGCCTGCTAAACGTGCAAGAATAGACTCTCAATAGAGATAGTTCATACCGAATATACTCAGACGCGAAAAGGGAATTTTTACACATTGTCTACTTCTGATCTCGCCCGCCGCATGGCAGAAACCGCGGCCCACGCCGCGCAAGAAAAGCTGGCCACCAATATCGCGGCCATTGATGTCTCCGATGTTCTCGCTATCACCGAGGTCTTCGTACTCGCTTCTGCAGACAACGAGCGCCAGGTGGGCTCCATCGTGGATGAAGTCGAAGACGAAATGACCAAGCAAGGCTTCGAGCCGCAGCGCCGCGAAGGCAACCGCGAGAACCGTTGGGTGCTGCTGGATTATGGCAATATCGTCGTCCACGTTCAGCGCAATGACCAGCGCGAGTTCTATGGTCTGGATCGCCTGTACCACGATTGCCCGGCACTGGAGATCGAGGGCATCGAGGCCCCAGAGCGCCCCGGCGAATGGACCAATGGCGTTAACCCGCGCGAAGTTGATTCCATCGACGAGCTCCCACTGGCCGATAAGGTCCCTGGTGAGGACGAGGAGCTTTAAACCCGCATGAGCCGCCGCCTGATCCTGATCCGCCACGGACAAACTACCTATAACGCCACCGGCCGCATGCAGGGCCACTTGGACACTGAGCTGTCCGAGCTGGGCTATGAGCAGGCCCGCGCCGCCGCGCGCCTGCTGCAGGATCAGGGAGTGTCTAAAATTGTCGCCTCCGACCTCATCCGTGCGCGCGAAACCGCGCGCGTGGTCGCCGATGCCCTTGGCATGGACTTCACCACGGATGCCCGCCTGCGCGAGACCCACCTAGGCCGGTGGCAGGGCAGGACCTCTGCCGAGGTGGATGAGGAGTTTCCAGGCGCGCGCGCCATTTGGCGCCACGACCCCACTTGGGCCCCGCCGCAGGGCGAGTCCCGCGTGGATGTGGCCGAGCGCGCCCGCCCCGTCATCGATGAGCTCATGGCAGACTTCGCCAGCTGGGACCAGGGCCCCGTCCTCATCGTGGCTCATGGCGGCGCTATCTCGGCGCTGACTTGTCACCTGCTGGGCCTTGACCACGCGCAGTACAGCATCCTTTCCGGATTGAAGAATACCCACTGGTCGCAGCTGACCGCCCGCCCGGACTTTAACCCGGAAACGCCGTTATCCTCCTTGGAGTTCACCCCAGACAATGTGGGCAGCGCCCAGTGGTATTTCGACGGCTGGAATATGGGCGGCGAGGTCACCGGGGACGGCGGGGCGGATATCTAGTGACGGTCCGCGTCATTACGGATTCCTCCGCGGGCCTGCCGCCGGAGCTGGCGGAGCAGCTATCCATTACCGTCATTGACCTGCACCTTATGGAAAGCCACGGCAAGGATGGTCTGGAGCGTTCCACCTCGGGCTTGAGCGCGCTGGAGCTGGCCGCCGCCTACGGCCGCGAAATGGAGCGCGCCCAGGATGAGGGCGTGGTGGCCATACATCTGTCTAAAGAGCTATCTTCCACCTATTCTGCGGCGGTATCCGCCTCCGGCGTCTTTCCGCACACGGTGCGGGTGATCGATTCCGGTTCGGCCGGTATGGCCATGGGCGCGGCCGCCATGTCCGCGGCTAAGCTCGCCTCCCGTGGCGCCAGCTTGGACGAGTGCTATGCCGCGGCCGTCGATACGCTTAAACGCGCGGCCACCTGGGTCTACCTGCATTCCACGGAGGACTTGCGCCGCTCCGGCCGCCTTTCCCCGGCCACGGCCATGCTTTCTACGGCGCTGTTGGCCACCAAGCCGATTATGTCGATTACCCGCGGCAAGCTGGAGCTGGTGGGCAAGACCCGCACCCAGACCAAGGCTTTTACCAAGCTGGTGGACCTCATCGCCTCCCGCGCGGACGGCGAGCCGGCCTTCGTCGCCATTCAGCACAATCAGGCCGAAGATGCGGCTGCCAAGCTGGAGGCGCTCCTTGAAGCGGCGCTGCCGCAGGGGTCCTCCTTTATCTGCACTCCGCTTAACGACGTCCTCGCTGTCCACGCCGGTCCCTCCGCCATTGGCGTCTCCGCCGTGTTTAGCTCCGAGCCGCCCGCGGAACCTGTGCATTCTCACACACGTGGTCGACCCCGCGCCTTCCCGCCGCGCCGATCTGTGGATAACTAGGCCCTTCGCGCCGGGTTCGTTGACACCCACAACAAGTTATCCACAGCCCGCCTTCGCCTGGCATACCACTTAATTGCGCTCGGGCTTAGGCTCAGCGCCATGGCGGCACCCAAGATCAGCGAACGACTCCGCGAATTTACCCAACCCACCGGTGAGGAAGAACTCCTCGCCGTCGATTACCCGCGCCCGCGACTGCGCATCAGCTCCTGGCAAGCCTGCGCCATGGCTGTCCTCCTTGTCATCGGCGTGGTGGTCTGGCTCGGCATCAATGCACGCTCCGAAGAATCTTCCGGCATGCCCGAGCCTGCGGCAATGAGCCCAGGCGCGGCCGCCAGCGAAGAGCCTAGCGAGATCATCGTCTCGGTCATCGGCGAAGTTGCAGAGCCCGGACTGAAAACACTCGAGCCCGGCGCGCGTGTGGCCGATGCCCTCGACGCCGCCCAGCCGTTACCAGGCGCCGAGACCATGGCTCTCAACCATGCGCAGCGGCTTTCCGACGGCCAACAGCTCCACATCCTGCCCTCCGGCGCCGCCCCAGCTCCCGCACCCGGCGAACCCGCCCCCGCCGGCGACAACTCCAGCAGCCCAGGCGGCAGCGCTAGCGGCAGCGGCGTGAGCCTTAATAGCGCCACCGCCGAAGAGCTCATGGAACTCAAGGGCGTCGGTGAGGTGACCGCGCAGGCCATCGTGGCCTACCGCGAGGAGCACGGCGGTTTCAAGGACGTGGAAGAGCTCCTCGAGGTCTCCGGCATCGGGCCGGCGAAGCTGGAACAGCTCACAGACCAAGTCCAGCTCTAGTTCGTATTTGAGCGTGCGATGCGAGAACTGCGGCTCGTCCCCGGCGCGGCTACCGCCTGGCTGGCCGTCATCGCCGTACTCCTCGCCGGCCGCGGCTGGGCCATCGCACTCATCACAGTCGTCGTCGCGCTGTGCCTCATTGCCCGTCAGTGGGGCCAAGCGCTCTTCTGCGGGGCGGTCGCTTCGGGTGCGGCGTTCGTCGCCGCGGTGCGCCAGGCTCGTGCTGCCGCCTTCGACCTCGGCACCGAAGTCACCGGGCGCCTTGTCACTGCACCGACGCAGACGAGTACGGGCGGCTGGCTGCTCAAGCTCAAGGTTCCGGGATACCCCACCCAGCTGCCGGTCTTTAGCCCGGAACCAGTCCCGGCGGCCGCTGGCGTCGAGCTTACGGTCAGGGTGAGGGTAGGGGAGTCGGATAGGCCGGGCGTCGGAAAGCTCAGCGCCAATGCCACCGACGTGCAGGTAACCGCCGAACCCGAAGGCATGGACGGCTGGGCGGTCAGCGTGGCCGAGAATTTCCGCGCGCTGGTCCTTGATACCGTCGGGCCCTCCAGCCAGGGCCTTATTCCCGGCATGGTGCTTGGCGATACCGCGCTGCAAGATACCGCCGAACGCGACTTGTATATTGCCACCGGGCTCTCACACTTGAGTGCTGTATCTGGCGCCAATGTGGCCATCGTCTGCTCCGCCGCGGCCGTGGTCTGCGCCGCCTTCGCGCTCGGTCCCCGCACCCGCGTGGCCGCCTCCCTGTGTGCCCTTGCCACCTATGTTCTGCTTGTGGGCTTCGAGCCCTCCGTCCAGCGCGCGGCCGTCGCCGGGGTAGTGGGGCTGCTCGCCGTGCTCAATTCCACGCGCATGGAGCCCATCCATGCGCTCAGCCTGGGCATCATCGCGCTGCTCTTTGTGGATTCCGACCTCGCCGTGCACTTTGGTTTTGCCCTATCCTGCGCGGCGACGCTCGGCATCGTGGCGCTGAGCCCGCTCATCTATAAGCATTTGGCCGTAACCGGCTGGCCCGCCATCTTTCTGCGCGCAGTCGCCGTGGCTATCGCCGCCGATATCGTTACCCTGCCGCTGGTGGCGCTCATGTCCGGCGAGGTCTCCGTGGTCTCCGTGCTGGCCAATATCCTGGTCGAGCCCGCCACCGTGCCGATTACCATCGTGGGGCTAATCGCCGCCATCTTTGCCCAGCTCGGCCCGCTCGACGTGCTGGGTGCCGGCTTGCTGCGCCTTATCGAGCCCTTCTCATGGTGGATTAATACCATTGCCCACGGCGTGGCCCACCTGCTCGTGGTCACCATCCCCGCCAACCCGCTATTTACGCTGCTTGCCTACGCCTGGATCATCGCCGGCCTCCTCTATCACCGCCCGTGGCTCACCTTGGCGCTGACGCTGGCGGGCATCGCCTGGCTCGGTCTGGCCGCAGGCTAGAATGGCGGGCATGCCTCCAGTACACCTCATCCTCGGCGACGATGAATTCCTCACCGAACGCGCCCGCCTGCAGATTCAGCGCGCCGCGGCCGAGGAGAGCGGACCTACCGGTGCCCGGCCCGAGCTGACTAAGCTCAAGGCCTCCGAGGTCTCTGAGGGAGAGCTCCTCGAGGCCACCAGCCCGTCGCTGTTTGGCGATAACCGCGTCATCGTCATCAGCGACTGCGAGCGCGCCGGCAAGGAAGTAGTCGATATCCTCCTGCGCGCCTGTGCCAATCCCGCGCCGGGCATGACCATGGTCATCATCTACTCCGTGACGGCCAAGACGCTGAAGAAAAAGAAGAAGCAGCCCGAGCTCGTGGCCAAGCTGCGCAAGATTGCCGAGGTCCACGAGGTCTTCTCGCTCTACCCCAATGAGCTGGGCCAATGGGCCACCCGCGAATTTTCCAGCCACGGCGTGCGCCCCACCCCGGACGTTATCCACGCCGTGCTCGAGGGCGTGGGCTCTGACCTGCGCGAGCTAGCTTCTGCCATCTCCCAGCTGGTCTCCGATACCGGCGGCAATGTCACCCGCGAGGCGGTGCAAAACTACTACGTCGGCGTGGCCGAGGTGGCCAACTGGGACATTGCCGACGCCGCCGTCGCCGGCCGCGTCGAAGCCGCCGTATCCACCTGCCGCCGCGCCCTCCAGCTGGGCGCGAGCCCCGTGGCGATTGCCGCCGCGCTGGCCAATAAGGTCGGCGCCGTCGCCCGCCTCTACTCCGCGCGCGGGGACCAGTACTCGCTGGCGAGCCAAACCGGCCTGGCGCCCTACGTGGTCAAAATGACCCAACCGGTGGCCCGCCGCTGGTCTGCCGATAACGTTACCAAGGCGGTCATCCTCGTCTCGGAGCTCGATGCCGCCGTCAAGGGCCAAGGCGGCGAGCCTGAATTCGCGATAGAGGCGGCCGTCAAACGGGTCGCGGAACTGGCGCGATAAGCTAGAAACTATGTCTGAAACGCAAGTGCAAGAATTCGCCGGTCGACTCTTTGACATGGCGCGCGAGGGCGACCTAGACCTCCTCGCCTATATCGACCACGGCGTGAATATCGACCTCGTCAACCACGAAGGCCAGTCCTTTATCATGCTCGCCGCCTATCATGGCTACGCCGAGCTGGTTTCCGCACTTGCCCGCGCCGGCGCGGACGTCAACCTGCTCAATGATCGCGGCCAGTCTCCACTGGCCGGTGCCATCTTCAAGAAGGAGGATGCGGTTATCGACGCCCTCCTTTCCGCCCACGCCGACCCCACCGCCGGCCAGCCTTCCGCGCTGGATTCCGCCCGCCTGTTTGGCCGCGAGGACCTTATCCCGCGCCTCGAAAGCGAGGCGGGGGAGTGACCTGGACATCCTTTTTCACCCTCCTTCTGATGAACCTAGTGGGCGTGGCCTCGCCGGGACCGGACATCATTTTGGTGACCCGCTACGCCACCCGCTCGCGCCGCCATGCCATTGCGGCGGCCGCCGGCATTCAGATCGGCGTGCTCTTTTGGTGCGCCGCCACCGTTTTCGGCGCCGCCGCGCTGCTGACGGCCTTCCCGGAAATTTTGGGCGCGGTCCAGGCCGTCGGCGGCTGCTTCCTGGTGTTTATGGGAACGCGCGCGCTGCGCAGCGGTATCGCCCAGCGCGCCAACCCTCCCGTGGACTTAGAAGACGCCGCCGCCCAGCTCGGCCGCCTGCGCACCGCCTTCAAGGTGGGGCTAGCCACGAATATGTCCAACCCGAAAATCGTGCTCTTCCTCGCCGCGATGATTGCCCCGCTGCTTCCCGCCAGCCCACCCGCATGGTTGGCCATCGCGCTCACGCTCTCGTTATCGCTGTCGGCCTTCCTTTTCTTCCTCGTCGTCGCCACGGTAATTTCCACCAATGCCGTGCGCCGCAAGCTCATCGCCGCCGGCCCGTGGATCGACATCGGCTCTGGCCTCTTCTTCATCATCGCCGGCATCGTCCTTATCATCTCCGGCGGGCAGAACCTGCTGGCTTAAAACAGGCGCGGCGTGCCCTCGGCCACCGTGTCCAGCACCCACTGGGTCCAGCGGGCGACGGTGGAGGCGCGTCGCCGGGACGTCGCCAAGCTGAGCCCCAGCCCCTCCATGGCCGCACAAATCTCCGCGGTGCTAGCCACCGCGCCGCGGGCCAGGCTGAGCTCAAGCACCTCACGGAAAACCCGCCGCGCCGCCAGCGCCCGTATGAGCGCCGCATTCCGGGCGTCGCGCTGCGGCTGCTCGATAACCCGCCGCCCGTGCTCCGTCGGCTCCCACGTGTCCTCCACCGGCTCCGCCAGGCCCAGGTAGCGCGCGGCGTTGGCATAATAGTCCGCCTGCCGCGGGTCGAAGTCATAGCGCTGGGTAATCTCCGCCTTGCTTAGCGGCTGCAGTGCGATGAGCTCGAGAAGGTTGACCACCCGCTCGAAGCTATTAGCCTGTGGGAAGGGCACGGCCGGCTCGGGTTCGGGCTCTACCGCCCGCACAATGTCGAGCGCCGCCTGCGCGTCCAGGTGCGAGGCGGACAGCGCGTAGCGGGCGCTATCGACCAGCGCAATGCTGCGAAAATCCGCCGGATCCCGAAACTCATAGCGGTAGAGGTGGAAAATACCATTGGAATACACCAGGTAAACCGGCACGACATCCTTGGCCAGGCGCTGCTGGAACCGGCGATACGGAAAATACAGCTGCCGGATATTGAAATCATCCGAAAGGTGGTTCTTCGCCTCCACCAGCACCAGGTGCTCGAGCGATTCAAAGCCGCCGTCGATTTCCATCTGCGCGCGGTCCACCGCCACATCCACGTCCAAGTCCGGCAGCCGCACCTTAAGCCCGTGCGTGGACATGCGCCCGGCCACCGTCGCCTGCAATGGCCTGCAGCCCAGGAAGTCCTCTAGCATCCCGCTTGCCGACGCCCCATTTAACGCCACCGCCTCCGAGCTCACCCCCTCCAACGAAAGAGTGTCCAGACCCGCCGGCAGCTCCAGCGTGCGTACCTCGCCGCGCTGCGTTTGTGGAAACTGCTCGTACAGGTTGAATCGCCCCACCAGATATTCGCTGCGGCTGACCGGTAAGATTCCCAGTTGGAGACGCTGAAAAATCCACGGCCGCGACGTAGAAAAATCATGCTTGGCCATCAGCCGCGGCTGCCGGCCCGAGAGCCGTTCTAGCTCCCGCGCGCCGATATAGAAATACCCGCGCCGCTCCAGCTCCGCGTCGTATCCCGCCGCCAGGATGCGCAGCCATCCCCAGTCATTGACGCCGAGTTTCACCGACTCCGGCACACCAAAGCGCGCCCGCAGCTCCGGCGCTTCCGGCCCGCTAGTCACCGCGGACCTCGTAGTTGCGCACCAGGACCTCGTCGACCTTGCCCCGCTTCGAACCAACGGAGTTAATCGCCCGCGTTGCCCCCACGATGCCTACTTCATAGTCCGCATAGAGCTCGCGGATGAACTCGGTGGCCGAATTAGACAACAGGAACTTCACCCCACGCCTATCCAAGTCATCGCAGACCTCTTTGAGGCGCTCTTGCTCCGCACGGTCAAAGCCGCCCTTTTGGTAGCCGGTAAACGAGCTCGTCACGTTCACCGGGTCATAAGGAGGGTCGAAGTACACAAAGTCCCCCTCGCGTGCCTGTGCTACCGCCGCGGCGAAATCGCCCTGCGAGAAGGCCACATCATTCTCCGCAAAATAGTGGTGCACCGCGCGCAGCGTGTCTTCATCGCAGATAGTGGGATTCTTATAACGCCCAAACGGGGCATTAAATTGGCCGGCCGCGTTCACGCGGTACAGGCCGTTATAGCAGGTGCGATTCAGATACAACGTTCGTGCCGCGCGCTCGACGGGGGAGAGGGCGGCAAACTTGTGGGCATCCCGGTCCACTGCGCGAAGCGCATAGAAAAACTCTGCCTCATTGGGGTAGCCCGCGAGTTCCTCTATGAGCTCATCGACGCCGCCGCGCACCACCTCATAGAGGTTAATGAGCTCACTATTGAGATCGTTGACCCGTGCGCTGGCCGGTTCGAGAGAGAAAAGCACCGCACCGCCACCGATGAAGGGTTCATAATAACGCCGCGGGTTCTCCGCCGGCAGAGCGGCGTGGATATGCGGCAAGAGCTGGCGCTTCCCGCCCGCCCATTTCACCAGTGGCTTAACGTTTTTCATCGTTGACTCATCTTAGCCGCCCTACCGGACACAAGCACCATCGGGCTTTCGAACGTGCAAGCGGATAAATCGAGTGCGCGGCCGGGCGAGCTTAGCGCCTTGGTTGTCAAACGTCACAGTTTTGCCGAATGGTGCCATGACGGGCGAAAATGCGCAGACGTGTCGGCGGGGAATTCCCGTGGTGTGCATGGCGGTTTCTCTGACCGAATATAAGGTAATAAAATCGCCTCAAAATCCCTATAGTTTGTAGACAAAATATAATTTCCTCACAATTTCTTAGGGAGAAAGAAAAGAAACTGAAGCTTGAAGAGCGTCGGGACAGAAAGGGGCATTTATGCCGCGTATATCAAAAATCCGAGTCGCTGCGCTCAACCTCGTTATCGAGAACGGTTATGACGGGTTCACCATGGAAGAGCTCGCTCACGAAGTGGGCGTTTCCCGCCGTACGCTTTTTAATTACATAAAAGACAAAGAATCGGCAGTTTTAGGACCCGAAATGTCGGAGGAAGTGGAGAACCAACTCCAAAATTTCGCCGCAGGATTGCCCACCGGAAGCCTGCGCGAAGATTCCGAAATTATGGCGATGGCCGAGTTTAACCGTGCCGTAGGAGATGAGTTCTTCCCCGAAATCTCCCAGCTTACGGCCCAGGCGCTGGCAAAGGACACGAAGCTGCGCGCACTGTACTGTCAGCGCAATAGCCGCATCATTCAGCGTGTCCGCCAGGCGGTGCAGGCCCGCGAGGGCTGGAAGTCCTCCGATCCGCGTCTCACGCCGACCGTTAACATCATCCACACCCAGTTTCTGACGGCCTACGAGACCTTCGTGGAAACCCGTGGCGGCACTTCGCTTGCCGACGCCTTCCGTAGTGCCGGCGCCATCTTCGAAGACTACTTCAACGACGACCTGGCCTAAGGGCCCCGCCTAAGTCTCACCGGCCCTGCCTGCCGGTTCCGCCGGCCAAAGTAAGCTAAGAAAATCCCCCGGCGCGCTCCGTAGAGCGCGACCGGGGGATGATCTGTGCAATGGCTCTTAGTCCATCTTGTTGAACGCGGAAGCCATGCCGGACTTCTTGTTGGCTGCGGTGTTGCGGTGGAAGACACCCTTGGACACGGACTTGTCCAGGGCGCGGGATGCCACGCGCAGCTGCTTCTCAGCAGCAGCCTTGTCGCCAGCGGCAACGGTCTCGCGGAACTTGCGGATCTCGGTACGGACGGCGGAGCGAACGGACTTGTTGCGCTGACGTGCCTTCTCGTTGGTGATAACGCGCTTCTGCTTGGACTTGATATTTGCCATGAAAAATACCTCTTAGTAATCGAAAGTGATTGACGTAGAAACCGACCTACTCGGACTACTCCCGCGGCCAGCAAACGCTGGCGCGCTCGGCGCTGGTATTCGAAGAGCGAACCCAAGGTCCTGCCCGCCCCGACCAGCGCGCCCGGCAAGTAAGTAACCAACATACAATAGCAGTACCGAACCCGACCTGCCAAAACCCTCCCCGCGGCCGCGGCCTGCGCGTCGGCTAGGCCCAGTGGTAGCGCGACCGCAACCTATTCGCGATTCGTTCGAACCTGCGTTCCGGAAAAAGCGTGCCTTGCCGGCGCACCTGCTCCTCGGATACCTCGAGCAGGCGGTCGAGGCGTACCCAGCAATCGCACCCGGACTCGTCCCACTCGCCGGCGCCGATTTCCAGCCAGGCGTCGTCAAGCGCATGCTTTGGGTTGGGGGAGATAAGTAAGCCCATTACCGTGGTGCGGGTGCGGCCGACGACCAAGATAGCCCGCTCGCGCGGTGGCGCCTGCTTACCTTCGGCCGGTACCCACACCCAGACCACCTCGCCGGAATCAGCCTGGCCGTCCATATCGGGGGTGAAAAATATGGACCGGGGGTGGGAGGCAGTGGCCTCTACCCGGATATCGGCGGCCTTGCGCGGCTCGTGGAACTCATCCGACCTATCCAGTCCCAACCGGGAATTAATGCGGCTCAGGCCGGTGTCTATCGGCTCGCGCTCGCTGATTCCCAGCGCTTGGCGCAGACGGGTGAGCATGGCGCTTTTCATGTCGACTATTGTAGACGTATGTCTGAAAACTTTGCGGCCACGACGTTTACGGATCCCGCCCGAATCCGAAACTTCTGCATTATTGCTCACATCGACCACGGCAAGTCGACGCTGGCGGACCGCATCCTGCAGCTATCCAAGGTGGTTGCGGAGCGCGATATGCGTGACCAGTTCCTCGATAATATGGACATCGAGCGCGAGCGCGGCATCACCATTAAGGCGCAGAACGTGCGCCTGCCGTGGGTGCCCCAGTCCGGCACCGCGCAGGGGGAGCAGATTGTCATGCAGATGATCGACACCCCCGGCCACGTGGACTTTACCTACGAGGTCTCCCGCGCGCTCGAGGCGTGTGAGGGCGCCATCCTGCTTGTCGACGCCGCCCAGGGCATCGAAGCCCAAACCCTCGCCAACCTCTACCTGGCGATGGAAAACGACCTGGAAATCATCCCGGTCCTCAATAAAATCGACCTGCCAGCCGCCGACCCGGAAAAATACGCGCTGGAAATCGCCAATATCATCGGCTGCGAGCCGGAAGAGGTGCTGCGCGTGTCGGGCAAAACCGGCGAGGGCGTGGTCGAACTGCTGGACAAGGTCTGCGAGCTAGTCCCGCCGCCGTCCTCTGAATTCGACGCCGATGCACCGGCCCGCGCCATGATTTTTGACTCCGTCTATGACACCTACCGCGGCGTGGTGACCTATATCCGCATGGTGGACGGCAAGCTCACCCCACGCCAGAAGGTCACCATGATGTCGACCAACGCCAACCACGAGCTGCTGGAAATCGGCATTGTTTCGCCCACGATGCAAAAGTGCGAGGGCTTAGGGCCCGGCGAGGTGGGATACCTCATTACCGGCGTAAAAGACGTCCGTGAGACCAAGGTGGGCGATACCGTCACCTGGTCCAACGGCGGTGCCGAAACCCCACTCAAGGGATACAAGGACCCAGACCCGATGGTTTACTCCGGCCTTTTCCCCATTTCCCAGGCCGACTTCCCGGACCTGCGCGATGCTCTGGAAAAGCTGCAGCTTAACGACGCCTCCTTGACCTTCGAGCCCGAAACCTCCGTCGCCCTCGGCTTTGGTTTCCGCTGCGGCTTCTTGGGCCTGTTGCACATGGAAATCACCCGCGACCGCTTGGAGCGCGAGTTCGGCCTCGACCTGATTTCCACCGCGCCTTCGGTAACCTACCGCGTGGTGGCTGAAGACGGCGAGGAAAAGTGGGTCCACAACCCGTCTGACTGGCCGGAAGGAAAGCTCAACGAGGTCTATGAGCCCGTGGTGAAGATGACTGTCATCGTGCCCGAGCAATTCGTCGGCCCCACCATGGAGTTGTGCCAGTCCAAGCGCGGCCAGATGGGCGGCATGGACTACCTTTCCGAGGACCGCGTGGAGCTGCGCTACACCATGCCGCTCGGCGAAATCATCTTCGACTTCTTCGATATGCTGAAGTCCCGCACCAAGGGCTACGCCTCGCTGAACTATGAGGAGGCCGGCGAGCAGCTCGCGGACCTAGTCAAGGTCGACATCCTGCTCAACGGCGACCCGGTCGACGCTTTTTCCGCCATCGTCCACCGCGATTCCGCCCAGTGGTACGGCAATAAGATGACCAAGAAGCTCAAGGAGCTCATCCCGCGTCAGCAGTTCGAGGTGCCCGTCCAGGCGGCCATCGGCTCGAAGATCATCGCCCGCGAAAACATCCGCGCCATGCGCAAGGACGTGCTGGCGAAGTGCTACGGCGGCGATATCTCCCGTAAGCGCAAGCTGCTGGAGAAGCAGAAGGCCGGTAAAAAGCGCATGAAGACCTTGGGTTCCGTCTCGGTGCCGCAGGAGGCCTTCGTGGCCGCGCTGTCTACCGACGCCGACGATTAAAACACCACCTGTTTGCAAAGTAGAGCCGAATAAATCTTTAACTTTTCGTTAACAGCTTTCGGGGTGTGGCTATCACAAAGTCCGAAGTGAGCTGCTTCTATAGGGTGTTCCCACGGCCGGGGACACCCTTTTGAACTAGTTGCGGTTTATGCGTTGGCGGCGTTAAATCTCGATTCGAAAGCGACCGATGACTCGCTCGATGAGCCACAGCCACTTTCGACCTGCACCGCTATTTCTTGACCAAGGTTGGACTTTTCATGAAGCTTCGCTCTCGCGCTGTGGCCATCTGCGCCGCCGCAGCTGCCACTACATCACTTGTCCCCGGCATCGCTCAGGCGGCCACTACCACCCCAATCGAGCACGTTGTAGTTATCTACTCGGAGAACATTTCCTTCGACCACTACTTCGGAACCTACCCTAATGCGCTGAACAAGGACGGTGAGAAGCTGCAGGGCAGCGGCAAGAACGCCCCTAAATTCACCGCAAAAGAAGGCACCCCAAAGGCGAAAAACCTCGAAAATGATGACGTAATGGGGGAGAAGAACCCCAACTCCGTCAAGCCTTTCCGCATCGGGCCTGACCACGCCGTGACTACGGACCAGAACCATCACTACGGCGATGAGCAGGCCGCATACAATGGCGGCAAGATGGACAAGTTCCCAGAGACCGTGTCCACCGACATCGATAAGTCCTCCAATGGGTACTATGCCGCCCCTGGCATGACCATGGGCTACTACGACGGCAATACCGTGACTGGCATGTGGAATTATGCGCAGAACTTCGCTCTGAACGACAACAGTTACTCCACTATTTTCGGCCCGTCCACCCCAGGCGCGCTGAACCTGATTTCCGGCACCGTGGCCGGCGGCACCATGCATGACCCCGCCACCGGTGAGCAGAAGAAGATTGAGGCGGGCAAGAACCACGCCCTCGCTGGCGTTTCCGAGGACGGCAAGACCGCTACCGTCGTCGGCGACCCAGACCCGCTTTACGATGACTGCTCTAATAACTCCTCCGCAGGCACCAACCAGGTCACCGCAATGCACTCCAAGAACATCGGCGACCAACTCAACGACAAGGACGTCACCTGGGGCTGGTTCCAAGGCGGCTTCCGCCCTACTGACGAAGCCACCGATAATGCCCGTGCCCGCTGCGGTGCTTCCCACACCACGCTGACTGGCCAGAATCAGACGGATTACAACCCCCACCACCAGCCGTTCCAGTACTATGCATCCACCGCTAATCCGCACCACCTGGCGCCCTCGAGCGATGAAATGATTGGCAAGACCGACCGGGCCAACCACCAATACGACCTGAAGGACTTCGACACCGCAATCGAGCAGGGCAACCTGCCGGCCGTGTCCTTCTTGAAGGCCGCTAACTACCAAGACGGCCACGCCGGCTATTCGAATCCGTTGGACGAGCAGGCCTTTATCACCCACTACATAAACGAGCTGCAAAATTCCCCGGAGTGGGATTCCACCGCGGTGGTTATCGCTTACGACGATTCCGACGGCTGGTACGACCACAAGGCCCCAGAAATCCGCAACGGCTCCAACGATCCGCACCAAGATAAAGAAATCTGCACCGCCGCCGCAGCTAAGGTCGGCGTCGCAGGCGATAAGCACGGCCAGTGCGGTCCGGGTACCCGCCAGCCCCTGCTGGTCATTTCCCCGTACGCAAAGACTAACCACATCGATTCCACCTACACCGAGCAGACCTCCGTCACTAAGTTCATCCAGGACAATTGGGGCCTCGGCCGCCTAGGTGGAATCGCCTTCGACGAGCGTGCCGGAGAGCTGAACAACATGTTCGACTTCAACACCACCAAGAAGGCGCCGAAGCTGTTCCTAAACGAGACTGACGGCACCGTCGCTAAGGATTACGCGTCCATTGAGAAGGTGGATAATTCCTCTCGTGCCGGCACCAACCTCAAGGACGTCGTCGAGGGCATGGATGACCCGAAGGTTACTGAAAAGGACGTGCCTTCCATCACCAAGCTGCACCAAGAGTCCAAGCCGCAGCCTGGCACAAACAAGCCTGCTGACTCGAGTTCCAGCTCTTCTGCTGGTTCTTCCAAGGCCGGTACCATCGCGGCTATCCTTACCGCACTGGGCGTTGGTGCTGGTGTAGTCGCCTGGTACATGAATGGCCACCCCGGTCTGGACCTGAAAAAGCTGCAGGATTTCAAGCTCCCACCACTGCCTAACCTCCCGTTCTAACCCATGAAGACCTTCCACATCGCCACCGCCGCGGTGCTTGCCATCGCGGCCGTATCCCCACATGCTGTAGCCCAAAGCTCCCTAAGCTCCTTCGGCTCCAGCTCCCGGGACTCGCAGTCGGCGGCGCCGTCGACAAGCAAAAGCGCGAAGCCGAAAGAACCGCAGCTAAACGTGCGTGACGTGTATTCGTGCCCTACGCCCGACAAGGTCCAGAGGCAAGCGGAGTGGAAGGTCTATAACACTTCTGGACTCGCGCTTACCGTCTACGTTGCAGACGATGCGGGCAATGCATACCAAGTTCTAGAGCGCGTGGGTACTCCAGCCAAGCGCGCGTGGGCCCCGAAGCTGCAGGACGGCACCTACCACCTCACCTGTGTCTTCCACAATGATTCGGCCGTGAAGTCTGATGATTTCACGGTCACCGGTTCCACCATCACCGAAGCCCCCAAGATGGTACCTATTACTGACCGCGAGGTCGCAGCCGTTGCTATCCAGCAGGCAGCGGAGCAGAAAAAGCGCGTTCCTGAGCTGCAGAAAAAGGCTCACGCACTTGCCGATGCCACCTCTAAAGACCGTCCCACCGCCCGAGCAGCCTACCTCGATTACCTCGAGACCTACCGCTCCTTCGACGATTCCAGTGAAATGTGGCCTGGGCCGGATTTGGAGGGGTACGCGGAGGTTGAAAAGCTGCTGTGGTCCAAGCGCCCTGTCAAGGATGCGGCCAAGCCCGCCCGCGCGCTTGCCGACGCCGTCGATAAAACCGCCCGCGCCCTCGAGACCTCCCACTTTGCTATTCCCGCGCCCGATTACGGTCTGCGCACCCACGAGGTGATGGAGGAATTCGAGCGTTTCGACATGCGTGGCGAGCGTGACTTCGGCGCTCATGCTCTGCCCACCGCACTGCGCGGCGATGTTACCTCCACACGGCTGACGCTGGATGCCGTCCGCTCCCTCGTTGAGGGCCGTGGGTTGGATACCGCGCCAATCTATGATCAGCTCGATGAGCTCGACAAGATCGCCGGTGAATTCGATGAAAAGTATGACACCGCTTTTGACAAATGGTCGCAAAAGGATCGGATGCGCCTGCAGTCGGCCGTTGCCCGTGCTAATGAGTTGCTTGCCCCGGTCGCCACGATGACCGTTATTAGAAGGATGGATTAGTGCCCTGCCCGTTTAATTTTTCCCGCCGCTCCTTTCTCTCTGGCCTTGCTGCAACCGCTGCGCTTACCGGCCCAGCCGCGGCCGCCAACGCGCAGTCAAGCTTTGCTGGTTCCTCGTTCGGTTCCTCAAAGCATGGCAAGGATTCTTCGGCCGACCCCGCTGTGCCTTCGCCGCGCACCGATGCGGATGACCCGCTCGATCTTCCTTTCCATGGCGAGCACCAGCAGGGTATTGTCAACCCAGCCCAAAAGTACTCTGAGGTCGTCGCCCTCGACGTACAGTTCACAGGGAAAGCGCGCTTGGAAGAGCTGTTTCGTGCCATCACCGAGCGCGCCCGCATTCTTACCACCGGCGGAGCCACCGCGGCCGATGGTATAGCCTATCCTGCCGGTGATTCCGGTGAGCTGGGTCCAAAGCTTCCCACCGATAGCCTATCCATAACCCTTGCCGTGGGCGATTCGCTTTTCGACGACCGCTTTGGCCTAAAACCCCACAAGCCTGTCCACCTGAGCTCTATGCAGGCTTTCGCTGATGACACCTTGAAGGACGAGCTGTGCCACGGCGACCTAGCCTTGCAGATTTGCGCCGATCAGCACGATACCGTCATTCACGCGTTGCGCGATATCCTTCGGCACACCCGCGGCGACGTCGCCGTGCGCTGGCGCCAAAACGGCTACATGAACGAGCCACGGCCTTCTGGCACCCAAAGAAATCATCTTGGGTTCAAAGATGGCATCGTCAATCCGGCCGAAAAGGATCAAGACAAGCTGGTGTGGGCCGGCGCGGACGAGCCAGATTGGGCCGCCGGCGGCAGTTATATGGTGGTTCGCCTGATTGCTATGTATACCGAATTCTGGGATCGCATCTCCATTGCCGAGCAGGAGCAAATCTTCGGCCGCGACCGTGCTACCGGCGGCCCACTTTCCGGCGGTGACGAGCACGCTGAGCCGAATTACCTCGACGATGCCACCGGTGACGTCATCCCCACAGATGCGCATATTCGCCTTGCCAATCCGCGCACGCCAGAAACCTCCGACCAGCTCATGTTGCGTCGCGCTTATAATTATGACAACGGAGTGCGCGACAACGGCACCCTCGACGTCGGCTTGGTCTTCATCTGTTTCCAGCAGGACTTGGAGCGTCAGTTCATCACGGTGCAAAAACGCCTCGAGGGCGAACCGCTCGCGGACTATATCCGCCCCTACGGCGGCGGCTATTTCTATGCTTTGCCCGGCGTTGCTGACGACTCCGACTTCTTCGGCCGCTCGCTCCTCCAAGCCTAGGCAAGCTTCGCTGCCCTGCAGCATGTGCGAAACTGTGCAGGGGGGAGCTGCGTTCGTAAATAGCGAGGCAGGACGTTCAGCTGGAATTGGCCCAGGGTGGGACCCAGACTATTCGGCCCTGGCGCCGCTCGAGGCGGCCGCGCACCGGCGGAGCGTGCGGATCGTCGTCGTTGACGCCATTGTGATACGGGCACGCCACGCTGAGATTCGCCATATTGGTCTCGCCGCCGTGTTTCCACGCCTGCAGGTGGTGGATCTGGCACTTATCCGCCGGATAGTTGCACTCGGCCCACGGGCAGGTGGGGTTTTCCGCGCCCGCCATGAGCCGCTGTTTTTCCGAGGCATGCCGCGAGGTGCGATACAGGTTCACCGCTCCCTCAAAGGGATGGACGAGGGTGACGAGCCCGCATTCGGCCAAGCGCTTTTCTACCAGCTTCGCGCCGCTGATTTCGGCGCCATTGGTAAGGCGCAGCGTGATTTCCTCGCCTCCACCGCTTAAGATTTCATCCAATTCATCGAGCTGGATGATGATATTCGTCGTCGCGGCAGGCCGCGCCGTAGCCTCGCCGCGGAAGAAGATATTCTCCACGGAATCAAGCGGCCTCTCCTCGTTGATGCTGGCGTGCAGGTCAGCAATGAAATCGGAATCGCCGGTAATCGAAAGCGTCGACGGGCCGCCCTTGCGCCGCGTCATCCGCACACCTTTCTCCGGCTGCCTTGGCGGATACAGCTCCTTCAACCGCGTGCGCGCAAGCCGCTCCACGTCCTGGTCGGTCGCGCATAGTTCAGCGCGTAGCGCCCAAGCATCCCGTTTGGACTTCGTGCGTGAGACGTACTTTTCGATAATCTTCAACGTCGCCAAGCAATGCTTGGTTGCCCGGCACGAGCGCTGCCGGCGGGTGAAGGGGGTGGGGCCAAAGTAGACGTCGGCAAGCGCAAGCAGGCTCCGGGCCTCCTGCCGGGGAAGCCCCAGCCGGCGCAGGTCGGCCTCGCGCGCGCCAGAGACCTCGCCGAGAAGCTCCATCGGCGAGGCAAGTTGGCGGGCGTAGTCCTGCAAGCGGGTCATGCCGGCGAGCCTAAGACACCCCGCAAGCCCGCGGTAGCCCACCCGCGCCCGCCTGTGGATAACTCGCCCCATCCGTCACACCAACCCCGAACCCGCCGGGCGCCCTGTGGATAACCTGCGGTACCCTCGAATAGGAAAGCGAGAAAGGAGCTCCCCATGACTGACCCGACCAAGCGGATTCGCCCCACCAACCCCGGACGCCTGGCCGCCCCGCGCCAGGCCCAGCAGTTGCCGCCCCTGCCGGTGACGCGGGCGCGCATTGGTGAGCGGGTGGCCACCGAGGTATTCCAGGAAATGGGCGAAGGCATGCTCGAGGAGCTGCAGAACTTCCGCCGCGACCTGCACCGCAACCCGGAAATCGGCCTGGACCTGCCGCGCACGCAAAAGAAGGTCCTAGAAGCGCTGGAGGGCCTGCCGCTGGAGATTCACGTGGGCCAGGATTTGAGCTCGGTGGTTGCCGTGCTGCGTGGCGGCCAGCGCGGCGAGCGGCCGGTGTCGGTGCTTTTGCGTGCGGACATGGACGCCTTGGAGGTGCGCGAGCAGACCGGCAGCCCGTTTGCGTCGACGAATGGCTATATGCACGCCTGCGGCCATGACCTACACACCGCCGGCCTGGTGGGCGCGGCGCGGATTCTGTGCGAGCACCGCGAGGAGCTGCACGGCGATGTCACCTTCATGTTCCAGCCCGGCGAGGAAGGCCCGGGCGGCGCACTGCCGATGATTGAGGAAGGCGTGCTCGACGCCGCTGGCCGACGCCCCATTGCCGCCTACGGCCTCCACGTCGGCCCGCAGGATCGCGGTACCTTCCACTATGTGCCGGGCCCGATGATGGCCAGCTCCTCCAACCTGACCATCACGGTGTTGGGCAAGGGCGGGCACGGCTCCCGCCCGCACGATGCCATCGACCCGGTGGCGGCGCTGGCAGAGATTCAGATGTCGCTGCAGACCGCGCTGACCCGCCGTTTTGATGCGCTGGAGCCCATCGTGATTACCGTGACCAACCTGTGGGCGGGCGACGGCGCATATAACGCCATCCCGGAGCGCGCGGCTTTGGGCGCGACGGTGCGCGTGCTGCGCGATGAGAAAATCGACGCCGTGCGGCAGATGATTACGGAGGTCTCCAGCTCCGTCGCTGCCTCGCACCGCTGCACCGCGCAGGTGGATTTCGAGATTTTGTACCCCACCACCAAGACCAATGCGCGCGAGAACCAGTTCGCCGCCACCTTGTGGGGCCAGATGTTTGGCGCGGAGAATGTCCAGCCTTTCGACGCCCCGATGATGGCCTCCGAGGACTTCGGCTACGTCCTCTCCCAGGTGCCGGGCACGTTTATGTGGATGGGCACGGCCAATCCGGAAAAGCCCGAAAATCAGCGCGAGTGGAATCACTCGCCGATGATGCGCTTTGATGATTCCGTACTCGGCATGCAGGCCGCCGCGCTGGCGGCCGTGGCGTTTGAGCGCCTCGCTACCGAGAATGAGCATCCGTCCGCGCAGACGAAGGCCATGCGCGATGCGGCCGGGGTGCAGAAATAAATCATCCCTAGGGACTATGGCCGCGGGCTTAAGCTTGGGGCCATGGTCAGAACGAAGTGGAGTACGGCGGGCATCGTGGCCGCCTGCGCGGTGGGGAATTGGTTCGTCGGCATGGTGCTGATGAACCTCGACATTGAGGAGTATTCGCCGACATTTGAGGAGTACGGGCCCTATATCTGCACCGGGTTTGCAGTGGGCCTGCTGGCAATTTTCGCCCTGCCATTCGCGTTGGAGCACCAGCCGCGCGAGCTTTCCGACGTCGACTATGCCGGCACCACCCGCAGCTTCATCGCCGGGTGCATCGTATTGCTGGGGTCTAGTTCCTATTTCGGCGCGGTCAGCGGAGTCGTGGCCTTTATTTCTATGGTTTCACGCCGCTCGACCACGCGCTCGGTGGCCGCGGTGGCATGCTTTGTAGTGGCGTTTGCGATAGATGCTAGCTTCAACCCGTACTTAAGCTGGGACGAGATCGGGTGGGTTGGTGCCATTTTCGTCGTGGTTGTGATGGTCGCGGGCTTGCTGGTAGGCCAAAAACGCGGCAATCAGCGCGAAAAGCGGTGGCGGGTTGAACAGCAAGCCCGGATGAACCGCGAAGAGATGCGCGCCAAGGTGGAACATGCACGGCGAGAGGAGCGCGAGAGCATCGCGCGGGATATGCACGATTCGCTCTCGCATCGGTTGAGCCTTGTGGCTATTCATGCGGGTGCGCTGAGCTATCCGCGCGAGGGCGTGCCGGAGGAGTTTACCGACGCAGCCCGCACCATCCGCGCCGAAGCCCAAAACGCGGTAGAAGATTTGCGGACTGTTTTAAGCGCCTTGCGGGAAGACCTTTCCCAGGACCCGCGCACTGGTTTAGAGGAGCTGGTCGCGAGCGCGCGGGAGGCTGGCGCAGAGGTAACGGTGACCTACGCGGACGGTGCCAGCCCGGACGTTTTTGCCGGACTGTCCACGATGGCGCAGCATGCCGTGCATCGGGCAGTTCAAGAGGGGCTGACCAACGCTCGCAAGCACGCGCCCGGTCAGCCGGTAAGTATCACGGTGCGCGAGACGAGCGGCGCGGTAGACATCGAGATGCGCAACCCAGTCCCGCGCGGGAAGGCAGGATCCGAAACGGGCGATGGCGCGGACGCCACAGGTGGCTACGGTCTAGTGGGCCTGCGCGAGCGCGTGGAGCTTTCCGGCGGGCGCATGAGCATCGCGGCTAACCAGGAAAGCCCAGGAGGAAAGGGAGGCGAGGAATTCGGATGGAGTATCCAGCTACCGCTAGCGCACAAGGAGGCTGCGCAATGAGCGAGATGAGCTGGCAACTGCGCCATCCCGATTATGGGCTCATGCGCATCGACTTAGAAGAGACCACAGCCCGCGAGGGATGGACGGGAGAATACCTAGACTTTAAGCGCAGTCTTTTTACCTCTACCGTCAACGGAACCTCGCGCAAGCTCAGCTATACCGATACCGATGACTCGGCCTATAGCTTGGAGTTCCTGCGCGGACACTGTGACGATAACGCGCCCGAAGACGCCGACCGCATCGAGCTGGTGGAGCGCCGCGGTTACGTCGTGCCGGAGTTTCGCGGGCAAGGCGCAAGGGTGATGTTTGCGGCGGTGGGGAAGCCGGACGTCGATAAGCAGCTGCACCGGGTAAGCCTGTGGACGTTGCTCCTGCAGACTGCGCTGACATTCATCGCGGCCACACTAGTCATCGAATTTTTCCCCAAATTCTTCGAAAAGCTAAACGATATTCTCGTGCCCTCGTTCCTCAACGGCGTAGTGGCGGGCCACGTGGGAATCGTGCCGATAGCGCTCGCGGCAGTGGTGGCGGTTACTGTGGCCTATACGCCCGTCGCGTCGCAACTGTGGCGCGCGCGGTGGAATCAACCAGTGGGAAAGGGAGCATAATGGCCGATGCCCTGCGCGTAGTGCTCGTTGATGACGAGGAACTTGTCCGCAGTGGTCTGCGCCTGCTGCTATCCAACGCACCCGATATCGAGGTCGTAGCTGAGGCGAGCAATGGCCGGGACGCGGTGGCTACCGTGCTCGACGCGCAGCCCGATGTGGTGCTGATGGATATTCGCATGCCGGTCATGGATGGCATCGCGGCCGTGGAGAAGATTTTGTCCGTTCACGCAGTGCCGATCATCATGCTCACGGCCTTCGATACCGATTCCTTCATCCTGCAGGCTCTGCGCGCCGGGGCGGCTGGGTTCCTGCTGAAATCGACGCCGCCGGAATCGCTCATGGCGGCCGTGCGTGCGGCCGCGGCGGGGCAGCCGCTGTTGAGCCCGCAGGTCGTCGATAAGCTGGTAGGCATGCAGGGGCCCGCGCTTGACGACGCCTATTCGCACCACACCCGCACCGCCCGCAACCGCCTAGGGAGGCTTAGTTCTCGCGAGCTCGAAATCGCCGAGCTAGTAGCCCAGGGCTTGAATAACCAGGAAATTGCCGACCGGCTCGTGGTGTCCATGGCCACGGTAAAGTCCCATATGCAGCACATTTTGAAAAAGATCGGCGGAACGAGCCGCGTGCATATTGCGATCATGGTTTTGGAAGCCCGCGGATAGGGCGCAGAGAATCCTCCCTCCGGGGGATACCGCGCGGGTGGCGGGCCGGCTTAAACTGGTGCGTGTTATGAAGTTATTCCGAAAATCCGACGCGATGCTGCAGCGACCGCTGTGGCTAAAGCTCGTCATCGCCGCGGTGGCCTTGATCGGCGATTTTTTGGTCGCCTCCGTCCGCCTAAGTTCTTCCGAGGTCGTTGAAGATCGGTTAGTGCCCACGTTTGCAGCGATGATAGGCACCTGGATACTGTTGCCCTTTGCCCTGCGCCATACCGCTGCGGAGCGCGACCCGCGTAGCACCCAGCCGGGTCCGCGCAGCGCGTTGGTAGCGGCGACGATCATTTCCGCGACGGTCTCGATAGCTGAGGTCCGGCCATCGGTATTTATGGCGGCGTTTTCCGCTGCTTCGCGGCGCAGCCGGCTGTGGATGGCGGTAGTGTGCGTGGCCATGCTGGTTTCCAAGCTAGCAGCCACGGATATTTCCATACCTGCGGGTGAAAGTTTTGCGTATAAGCTGGGTTACTTCGGTAGCCTTGTTTACCCTGCGCTAATTGTGTTGGTTGTTGGGCTGGTGCGGTCGAACCAGAAGGAGCGCACGATTGCGCTTCAAGCGCAGGCCGAGCTCACGCATGAGGAAATGGCCACGCGGGAGAACTTTGCGCGGCAGGAGGAGCGCGACCGGATTGCGCGGGATATGCACGATACGCTCTCGCATCGGCTGAGCATGATCGCGGTCTACGCGGGTGGGCTGGCCTACCGCAAAGACTTGGATCCGGAGGAGACGCGGAAATCTGCGCGCACGATTCGCGATGAAGCCGAGGCCGCCGTAGGAGATCTGCGTGAGGCGCTGCACTCGCTGCGCAGCGAGGGGCGCATCGATCCGCGCGAGGGCGTGGACTCGCTGGTGGAGCGCTCCCGCCGGGCGGGCATGGACGTGGAGGTGCGCTACAAGCAGGGCACGGGGCCGCAGTCGCTGGCGGAGCTTAGCACCATGGCCGGCCACGCGCTCAATCGCGCGGTCCAGGAGGGCTTGACCAACGCCCGCAAGCACGCGCCGGGCGAGCCGGTGACCATCACCATCGCCGCGCTTGCCGACGCCCTCTTGATCACCATGTCCAACCCCGTCGGCCCAGCCGGGAAGAAGGAGAGCGGGAACAGTGGCGGGTACGGGATCGTCGGCATGCGCGAGCGCGCTAGTGTGGTGGGCGGATCACTGCAGGTAAACGATGAGGAAGATAGGTTCTCGTGGACTCTGCGCCTGCCCAGGAAGGAAGTACAGTGAGTGAGATTCGTGTGGTGCTTGTCGATGATGAGCCGCTGCTGCGCCACGGCCTGCGCATGATCTTGGAAGGCGCGCCGGGCATCAGCGTCATCGGCGAGGCCGGAAACGGCAAGGAGGGAGTCGAGCTCATCCTGGCCGAGGAGCCGGACGTGGTGCTGATGGATATTCGCATGCCGGTCATGGACGGCATCGAGGCGACGGCGCAGCTGCACTCGCTGGCCGGTGCGCGTGATATCCCGGTAGTGATGCTCACCGCCTTTGATACCGACGAATTCATCCTGCACGCCCTGCGCGCTGGGGCGGTGGGCTTTTTGTTGAAGACGACGGCGCCGGAGGCGCTGGTGGCGTCGGTAAGAGCGGCGGCCCAAGGCCAGCAACAGCTCAGCCCAAAGGTGCTAGAAAACCTGGTGGGGCTGGCGGCCACGCCGCCGCAGCCGGAGCAGGAAATGATTCAGCCTAGCGGGCTGGCCGAGCTGAGCGAGCGCGAAAATGAAATCGCCCAGCTGGTGGCTCAGGGGCTAAGCAACGCCGAGATTGCCGAGCAGCTGTTCATCTCCCTGACCACGGTCAAGACGCACATGAAGCACATCCTGGCCAAAATCGATGGCACCAACCGGGTGCATATCGCGATTGTGGTGCTCGGTGGTTAGGCGTGGCTAGGGCCGGCGGAAAATGGCGGAGGCTAGGCCTACCAGCGCGATGACGCCGACGATAAGGGACGCTACCGGCCAGTACTGCGGGAAGTACTTGAGCGTGTAGCCGAATACTTGGCCGTCATCGAACTGCTGCCATAGTGCGAAGGGCATCCACCACAGCTTGCTCAGCGCCAGGATCGCGCCCACCAAGCCGGCCGCCACCCGCGCGCCACCGCGCAGGAAGAAGCTCGCCGCAACCAGCAGGACGCCCGCAATGGTCAGGGCGAAGAGGAGGGGAGTTTCGGTGCCCAGCGGAGAGCCGCGCAGCAGGAACTCGTGGTCGATTGCGTGTTGCTCGATGAGGGTATATCCATCGAGGACGACGTCGTCTGGAATGCCCATTACTTCTCCTTCTTTTCACCCTCAAAGTCGGGGTGGTTTTTATCGTGTTTGGGGTCGTAGCCGTCGGACCAGACTCCGGTATCGAAGTCGTAGTCGACGTTCTCGCCTTCCTCATCGGTGCGCTGGTACCACTCGGTATAGCGCTCGGCGGAGGAATCGAAATCGTGGCCGGCGCCGCGGTCTCCCTCGGCGTGTTGAACGGTGAACTCGAAGTCATCGCCATGCTCTTCGATGCCGCGCATGATCGCGTTATCCATCGCCGTGCGGGCGTAGGTGCGGCGGATAAACATCGGGTCCGAGCGCAGGTCGCGAATGAAAGCCACCATCATGACTAAAAGGACCACGCAGAAGGGGAGGGCGGCGAGAATGGTGAGGTTTTGCAGACCCGTTAGCACGTCTTCGCCGCCGGTCAGCAGCATGACGATGGCGATGCCCATCATGCACACGCCCCAGAAGATAACCACGAGTTTATTCGGGGTGGGATCACCCTTGGAAGACATCGTTCCCATCACCACGGAGGCCGAATCCGCCGAGGTGACGAAGAAGACGGCCAGCACCACCAGCAGGATATAGGGCGTGATGGAACCTAAAGGCAGGTCCTGGAACATGGCGAAGAGCACCTGCTCATTAGAGGATTCGCCGTCGAAGCCGGCGATGCCTTCGCGGTTAAAAGAAATCGCGGTGCCGCCAAAGATGGTAAAGGCGAGAATAAGAATGATGGTAGGCGCGAAGACGGTCACGGCTGTGAACTCCCGGATGGTGCGACCGCGGGAGATGCGGGCGACGAAGAGGCCGACGAACGGCGTCCAGGCAATCCACCAGGCCCAGTAGAAGGCGGTCCAGTAGGACTGGAACTCGATGGTCTCATCGCCCCAGGACAGTCCCTTGGCCATCATCGGCAGAAGCTGATCGATGTAGGTGACAATGCCGGCCGGGATGAGGTTGAGCAAGAGCAGGGTGGGGCCGACAAGGAAGACGAAGACCACCAGACCCAACGTCAGCGAAATATTGATATTGGATAGGTAGCGCACGCCGCGCGCCACGCCGGAGACTGCAGAAAGGATAAACGCGCAGCCGAGCACGGCGATAATGATGATGAGCGCGGTATTCGTCATAGCGCCAGCACCACGGATGATGGTGACGCCTTCGCCGATCTGGATGGCGGATAGACCCAGGGTGGCGGCGGTGCCGAAGAGGGTGGCGATGAGCGCGAGGACGTCGATAAGCTTGCCCACCGGCCCATCCGTATCGCGGGAGCCGAAAAGCGGCTTGAAGATGGAAGAGACCAAAGGCACGCGCCCGCGGCGATAGGAGGAATAGGCAATCGCCGCGCCGACCAGCGCATAGGCCGCCCATGGGGATATGCCCCAGTGGTAGTGGGCTTGGGCCATGGCTTGGTGGAGGGCCTCGACGGTATTGCCGTCCACCGTGTGCGGCGGCGGCGTGAGGTAGTGCGATAGCGGCTCGGACGGGCCATAGAAGAAGATGCCCACGCCGATGCCGGCGCCGAACATCATGGCCACCCAGCTGAAGTAGCTGAACTCGGGCTCCTCGTCATCGGTGCCGAGCTTGATGCGCCCCAACCGAGAGCAGCCGATATAGGCCATGGTGACAATGGCCAGCATCATGGTGATATTGAGCAGCCAGCCGGCGTTGGTAATGGCCCAGCCAAAGGCGGAGGAGGAGGCGCTGGCCACGCTATCGGGCATGAGGACGCCCCAGATAATGAAGGCGACGATGAGGATGGCGGTGATGAAAAACAGCGGTCTATCCAGGCCAAACTTATTGCGCTGGTCTTCGACGCTGATGCCGGGCACAAGCCCTGGGTGCATGTTATGGGGGTATAAGCCCACGGCGCTGCCCTTGTCACGTGGTTCAAGGGAGCGATGATACGCGCGGGTGGATCGGGAGGAGTTCACGAGTTCCTTACGCGGCAGGGGTATGTCCCTGCCTTACTAGACGGTTCTCTTATTGTCCTGCACCGCTGCAAAAACCGCAAATGTAGTGCATAAATGTCACGCTATAAAACAGGGTTGTGCAGTGGATATAGACAATTCTGTCTTAGGTGTCGTAGGCTGAAGCCCTTAACTCGATACAAGGAGAAATAGTGATTATTACCGGACTTCTCACCGGCATCGTCTTCGGTGCCGTGCTGCAGCGCGGGCGCTTCTGCGTAACCGGCATGCTGCGCGATATTTTCCTCAATAAGACGTGGCGCGGCTTTACCGCCCTGCTCATTTTGATTTCGGTTCATGCCTTTGGCCTGACGCTATTGACTGGCGCGGGCGTGCTTTCGCCGGAGATTAGCGATTTCAAGCCGGTAGCCGTCATCGTGGGTGGCTTCATCTTTGGCCTCGGCATCATCTTGTCCGGCGGTTGCGCGTCCGGCACGTGGTACCGCTCAGCCGAGGGCCTAGTCGGCTCGTGGATTGCGCTGCTGTTTTATGGGCTTTCGGCCGCGGCCATGAAGTCGGGGCCGCTGTCCGGTGCCAATGACTGGTTCAAGCAGTGGAGCCTGCCGGTCACCACCATCCATGGCGCGCTGCACATCTCGCCGTGGATCTTGGTTGCGGTCCTGTGGGTCGTAACCTTCCTGCTGTGGCGCCACTACCGGGCAAAGGACGCCGGCCGCCCGAAGGTGGATTTGGGGCAGCCGTGGTACGCCAAGCCGCTGAACATGAATATTGCGGCCGCCGCCGTCGGCATCATCGGCACGGTGGGCTTTGTGCTCTCGGCCGACGCTGGCCGCAACGGCGGCCTCGGCATCACCACGCCGACCGCGGACATCGTCCGCTGGACCGCCACCGGTGATTCCGCGCGCATGAACTGGGGCACCCTGTTGGTCATCGGCCTGTTGGTGGGCGCGTTTATCGCCGCCAAGTCCGCCGGTGAGTTCCGCGTGCGCGTGCCCGATGCACAGACTGCGACCCGCGCTATTTGGGGCGGCATCATGATGGGAGTTGGCGCGTCGCTGGCCGGCGGCTGCACCGTGGGCAATGGCATGGTGGAGACCTCTCTGTTTAGCTTCCAGGGCTGGGTATCGCTGTTCTTTATGGCCCTGGGCGTCGGCGCGGGCGCGCGCCTGTGGCTCAAGCCGAAGAACTCGCAGAGCCGTGAGCCGCAGCAGCCGCAGACCTACTCCACCGAGGAATCCGTGGATAACTCGGTGGTCTCCGCCGAGGATAAGGTGCTGCCGAGCTTCGCCACTGCCACCGGGGCGGTAGCGCTCAAGACCAAGCCGCAGGCCAAGGAGAAGGCCCGCGCGCTGGGCGGCGGGCGCTATGCGCTCGATACCCTTGGCGCGGTGTGCCCGTTCCCGCTGATTGAGGCCAAGCAGGTCATGGCGGAGCTGGAGACTGGCGAGGCGCTGGTTATTGACTTTGACTGCACCCAGGCCACCGAATCCATTCCGCAGTGGGCGGCCGATGAGGGCCATGAGATTCGTGATTTCCACCGCTCGGGCGATGCTGGCTGGCAGGTCACGGTGGTCAAGGGCGGCTAATTACATCATTGTCAGCTACTATGTGGAGGCAGAAGAATCGAGCGTGATTCTTGTGCCTCCTTTGTGGTTTGAAAGAAGTTATCGCATGCCCGAGTTTGATGATAATTCCACCGCTGTTGCGGATATTTTGCATGCCTTCGCCGTCTTTGAGCGCGAGGAAGAACACCTGCTGGACGCGGAACTGCGCCTCAACGTCTATGCCAGCTAGGCCATGATCCGCGTCTTTGCTGCGCTATTGCCCTCGGCCGCCGCGCGCGAGCATTTGGTGCATACGCTGCGGCCCATCCACGCGGCAACCACCAACGAGCTGCGCTGGACGGATCCGGATAACTGGCATGTGACCATGGCGTTTTATGGCGAGCAGCCCAATGATGCCGCGGCGGTGCGCGAGCACCTAGCCCACGCGGTGGCCGGTCGCTCGGCGTTGGATGTGCACTTGAGCGGGGCGGGCAGCTTTGAGCAGCGCACGCTGTGGGTGGGCGTCGGCGGGCAGGCGCGCGGTGTGCGGGAGTTGATGGCGCAGTGCCAGCTTGCCGACGTCCCCTTTAGCCACCACCGCCCCCACCTCACCGTCGCGCGTGCCGGCCGGCGGACCCGCGAGCCGTGGGCGCTGGCGGACTATGTGCGCGCGTTATCGGTGTATCGGGGGCCGGAATTTCGCGCGGACCGGGTGTGCCTGATGCAATCGCACCTCGGCGAGGGCCGCGGCGGTGGCCCACGCTACGAGGTGATGGAGGAGTATCCGCTGTTTTAGGCGGCGCGGGCGGTGCGGATTTCGTGGACGAGGGAGTCGAGCTCCGCGCGGGTGGCCGTGCGATCCGGGTGGGTGGTGCAGAAATCTAGCAGGAAGTAGCCGGCGTGCTGTACGGCAATGTGGCGGGCCCAGAATTGGCGCACGGCATCGGGGTTATCCACGGCGAGGGACTGGATGGCGCGGCGCTCCGAGAGCAGCTCGTATTGCAGGTCGCGGCGCGCGGACAGTACGGCATCTGGGGTATTGACAAAGAGCAGACCGAGCAGGGTAGCCATGGACTCCATCGCGCGGACCTGCAGGCGGGCCTGATTGCGCACGGGGGCGCTGCGCTGCCACAGCCACAGCACCGCGGTGGCGATGAGGATGGACAAGATGATTTCGCCACAGCGGGCCTGGATGGTGGGCCACAGGGGGCGGTTGGCGGAGTTGCCCATGAGAAGGGCGAGCGGGGTGGAGAAGATAACGCAGATGGCGTAGTTCTTGGCCACGAAGATTTCGGCGCAGAATTGGCACGCGGCCAGTGCAAGCAGGAGGGTCCAGCCGCTAATGCCAAAGTAGTGGAGGATAGAAAACAGCAGCACGCCGACGACAGAGCCGAGCATGCGGTGGATGCCGCGGACGGTGCCCGGCACATGATCGGGTCCCCATTGCAGCATGAGGAAGGCAGAGACCACGCCCCAGTCCGGGCGGTCAAAGCCGAGGGTAAGGCCTACGAGCACGGTAATGACCGCGGAAAGGACAACCTTTTGGGTGGTGACCATGGCGTGCGAATCGCGGACCGCGGCGCGGTACAGGCGGTAGCGGCCGGTGGGGCGGGTGTGCGGGATGGCGGTGCGATCCGGATCGACGTCGGTGACATTATCGGTGAGCTGATCCGAATCGGCGCCCAAATCCAAGGCGCGATTATGCGCCACGATGGTGTGCTGCGCCGCGAGGGTGCGCTCTACTAGGTGGGCTCCCTGGGAGTCGATGATGCGGCCGCCGCGGATAATGTGGGCGTCGGAAAGCGCCTGCCAGGCAGCAAAGAGTGCGGTCTGCGCCTGGTGGTGGCGGGCCAAGGAATCGTCGCGGTCATCCTGGAATGCGGCCGCGGCCTTTTCCAGTGCGGCGACCGCGCGGCGCTCGGGGCCGTGGGCGTCAATAAGGGCTGGCGCCATGCCGAGTACGAGGCTGGCTACCATGCCGGTCAGCGCCCAAAAGAGCAGCTGGCCCACGGTGACATCGGTGCGCGCGAGCATCACCGAACCGCCGCCGACCATGACCAAGAAGAAGGTGCCCGGCGGCGGCAAGCGCAGGGCATTTTGGGCAAAGCCGCACACGGCGGCCAAAACTGTGGTGTATAGGCCCGCCAGCAGCAGCCACCAATGCCCGTGGCCAGGCGCAAAGATGAGGTGGCCTACCAGCACGCCCACGGCCGCGACGGTAATGAGTGCGGTGCCGGCGGTGAGCATGACGCGCGGGCGGGTGCGATAAGGGTGGCCCTCGCCAAAGATGACGGTGAACGCGCCGGTGGAAATGAGCAGGATGGCGTAGTCGTGGCCGGTCAGCAGCGCGATGGCGCCGGGAATGAGAATCGCCAAGCCCGCGCGCAGGGCACTGGGCCAGCGCACCGAGGCGCTATTAAACGCGGTGAGCAACTGGGTGGTGCTGGGGCGCTGCGGGATGGGATAGTCAAGCTGGGTGGCCACGGAGCAGCAGGATCCTTTCTCGGCGGAGTTATCTGACCCGACTACCTTACGCCCGAAGCCACCCGCTTTACATGTCGGCGGCCGCGATGAGCCGGCGCGTGTAATCCGTGCTGGGCGAGGACCATATGGAGTCGGTCGCTCCGTGCTCGATGAGCCGGCCGCGGTCAAGGACCGCAACGCTATCGCACAGGTGGCGCACCACCGCGAGATCGTGGGTGACAAAGAGCAGGGTGAGCTTGCGCTTAGCGATGATCCCCGCCAATAACTCCAGCACCTGGGCGCGCACGGACATATCGAGGGCAGAGACGGCTTCATCGGCCAGCAAGATATTCGGCTCGCCGCACAGTGCGCGGGCGATGGAAATGCGTTGGCGCTGGCCGCCGGAGAACTCGTGCGGGAAGCGACCGAGGCTATCGGCCGGCAGGCCGACCTCCTCGAGTGCGGCCGCGGCGCGAGCGCGCTTGTCGGTCTTGCCGAGGTTGCCGGGGATGGCCTCTGCGATGGATTTCCAGATTTTCAGGCGCGGATTGAGCGAGCCCTGCGGGTCTTGGAAGACCATCTGCACGCGGCCGCGGACGTCGATGTCACCGCTCGTAGGCTGGTCGAGCCCGGCGATGAGCTTGAGCAGGCTGGTCTTGCCCGAGCCGGAGCCGCCCACGATGCCGAGGCGCTCGCCGTGGTGTACGCGCAGGTCGATGCCATCGAGCGCCGCATGTGCGCCGTGGACCTTGCTGACCCCGCGTAGCGTCACCAGCGCATCTTCCGCTGCGGCCGGGGAGAGGCTAAGTTCCGGTGGCCGCGAGGAGGCGATGAGCGTGCGGGTATAGGGATGCTCGGGGTGGACAAGCACGCGCTCGGTGGGGCCGGATTCCACCACCGTGCCCTGATGCATGACGAGGACGGTGGGGCACATGCGGCGAATGACCCCCAGGTCATGGGTGATAAAGATCAGAGCGGTGCCGTGGGCCTTGGTCACCCGCTCGATAACGCGCAGCACGCCGTCCTGGGTGGTGGCATCCAGTGCAGTGGTTGGTTCATCGCAGATGAGCAGGTCGGGGCGCCCGGCCATGGCCATGGCGACGAGCACGCGCTGGCGCTGCCCTCCGGAGAGCTGATGCGGGAACCGGGAGGCGACATCGGCGGCTAGGTCCACCTCGTCGAGCGCGGCCGCACAATCGCGCACTCCGGCCTGGGACAGTTGCGTGCCTATGCGCATGAGCGGATCCAGTGCGCTCATCGGCTCTTGGAAGACCATCGCCATGGTGGACCCGCGCAAGGGGCGGATGCGGGCATCGCGCGCGCCGATCACCTCGGTCCCGTCCACGGTCACGGAGCCGCTCGCCCGCACCCCATCGGGCAGGAGACCCATGATGGATAGCGCCGTGAGGGACTTGCCGGAGCCGGATTCACCAATGATGCCGAGCTTCTCGCCGGCTGCGAGCTCGACGTTGATGGGGCCTAGCAGGGCAGTGGTGGACCCGGTGGCGGTGACCGTCAGGTTATCTACGTGGAGCAGGCTCATCGCGCGGATCCTTTCAGGCGGGGATCGAGGAGGTCACGGAGGGCGTCGCCAAGCAGGTTAAAGCCCAGCACCGTGGCAGCAATGGCCAGCCCCGGCCAGACGGCCTGCAGGGGAGCGGTGCCCAGCAGCGACTGGGAATCTTGCAGCATCCGGCCCCAAGAGGCCGCCGGTGGGGCGGTGCCCAGGCCGAGGTAGGACAAGCCGGCCTCGGCCAGGATGGCGAGGGCGAAATAGACGGAGGCCTGCACGATGAGCAGCCCGGTGAGGTTGGGAAGGATATGGCGCAGCGCCACCTTCCATCCCGGAACCGCGGAAATGCGCGCGGAGGAAATAAAGTCCTGCGTGATAACCTGCAGCGTGCCCGAACGCGCCACGCGGGCGAAGGAGGGAATGCCGGCGATGCCGATGGCAACCATGGCCGTCAGCGTCGAAGGGCCCCACACCGCGCCGGCAATAATCGCCAACAACAGCGCGGGGAAGGCAAGCAGTAAATCCGCGCCGCGCATCACCAGCGCATCGGCCCACGTGCCGCGGCGCATGCCGGCCAGGATGCCCAAGGGCACGCCCACGAGGGCGGCGATGCCCACCGCAATGAGCCCGACAAAGACCGTAATCTGGGCGCCCGCCATGATGCGGGAGGCGGTATCGCGCCCAAAGCGGTCCGTGCCCAGGAGATGCTCGGCGCTGGGGCCAGCAAGGCGCACATCCGGGTGCGCCAGCGTCGGGTCATACGGCGTCCACACCAGCGAAACCAGCGCCACCAGCACCGTGGCGGCTACGAGGAAGGCACCCAGCCAGCCAGAAAAACGCAGCTTCATTACTTCTCACCTGCCGTGATGCGCGGATCGATGAATCGGTAGGCCACATCCGTTAAGGCATTGACCACCAAGGCGAAGGCAACGAGCAGCATGACCAGGGTTTGCACCGTGGTCAGATCGCGCACCGATACCGCATCCAACAGCATGGAACCAATACCGGGGATGACAAAGACGGATTCGATCACCACGGCCCCCACGACCATCGTGGTCAGCTGCACTCCGGCCACGGTAAGTACCGGCAGCGCCGCATTGCGCAGGCCATGGCGCTTGAGCGCCTCCCACGGGGACTGGCCGAGCGCACGGGCGGTGCGGATATAGTCCTGCTGCAGCACATCAAGCACCGCCGAGCGCACGTAGCGCGTCAGCATCGCACCTTGCACCACGGCCAGCGCAATGACCGGCAAAATAAGGTGGCGGATAAACTCGCCCGCGCCCTGCTTTGGCGGCACCCACCCATTGGCCGGCAGCCAGCCCAGATGGACGGCAAAAATGGCCACCAGAATGATGCCGAGGAGGAAGCTCGGCACCGCAATGCCCAGCTGCGTGCCGGCCGACACCACATCCGCGCCGCGGCTACGGTTGCGCAGTGCCAGCCACATGCCCACCGGGATAGCCCCCGCCAGCGCAAGCAGCATCGCTAGGCCAATGAGGATGAGCGTGACCTGGGCGCGGTCTAGCACCAGCGGCGTAATATCCTGCTGCGAGGACAAAGACTGCCCAAAGTTGCCGGTAAATAGGCCCTTTATCCACTCCCAATACTGCGTAAGCAGCGGGCGGTCCAGCCCCAGCTCGGAGCTCAGCTTGCCGACGGCCTCTTCGGTCGCATTCACTCCCAGCGCCACCCGCGCCGGGTTGCCCGGCACCGCGCGCATGAGCGCAAAAATGATGATGGAGGCAACAAAGAGCGTCAATGCGAAGCGCAGCAGCGGGCGTACGATGGCGCGCCCCGTGGTGCGAAGGGAACTCATCGGGCCTCCTTTTCGGTGTTTTCTGCGGCGGTGGTTTTGGCGCCCGCGTCCGCGTCGGCAGAGGTTAGGTCGCGCAGGATGAGCGCGTCGGTGACCTGATCCGGATGCAATCCGTGCACGCCGGCGCGGGTGAGCACGATATTGGGCATATTCATCAACGTCAGCGCGCCAGCATCCGCCATGATCTGATCCACGGCCTGTGCCATGAGCTTCGGGTAGTCCTTCTCTGGGGCGGAATCGGCTTGGGCCAAAAATTCACGGGTGCGTGGGGAATCGTAGTTGAGGTAATAATCCGGATCGCCGAACAAGGTGGGCATATCGCGCGGCTCCACGTGGGAGATGAGCGACATCTGATAGTCCTTTGCTCCCATCACCTGACCTAGCCACACGGCCGGGAATTCGGCGGATTCCAGCGTCACCTTAAAACCAACCTCAGTAAGTTGCGAGTACAGCAGCTCGGCGACGGTCTGGGCGTAGGGCAGCGTCGGCGTGGTCAGCGTAATTTCGGCGCCTTCCGCGCCGGCTTCCGTGAGCAGCTGGCGGGCTTTTTCTGGGTCGTAGTCGTAGTAGTGCTTGTCCTCGAACCACGGATCCGTAGGCGGGATCGGCGCGCCGCCGGTGTCTTTAGCCATGCCATTCCACAAAATGTCATTGGCCGCCGAGCGGTCCACGGCATAGGCCACGGCCTGGCGCACCCGTGGATCGTCGAAAGGCGCGCGGGCATTATTCATGGACAACAGCACCTCACCATTGGTGGTGCCGACCTCGGTAGCGATGCCCTCTTTGACGTCATCAAGAAGCTCCGGGTTCTGCACGCCCCAGACCACGTCCACGCCGCCGGCCTGCAACGCATTGACCGAGGAGATGGTATCCGGGAAATAGCGCACCGTGACATCCTGTGCGGCGGGCTTTCCCCAATATCGGTCGCGAACGTGCAGCTCTACGAACTCCGAAGGCGCAAAGCGGGAAACCTCATAGGGGCCGGTTCCCACCGGCTGGGCGGCGAGGTTATCCATGCCGTGTGGCGTCATCATCGCGCCGGTGGCTGTTCCCATGGACCATAGCCAGCCATTCGACGGCTGCTTGAGGCGCACCTGAAGCGTGTGCTCCTCGGCTGCGGTGACCTTGTCTACCGGATCCATGGCGGCGGCGATGCCGTTGGTCCACTTCTCGCGCACGTAGTCAATGGAAAAGGCGGCGGTCTCAGCGTTAAAGGCATCGCCATTGGAAAAGGTGACGCCCTCGCGCAGGTGGAAAGTATAGGTGCGGGCGTCATCGCTGATATCCCACGAAGTGGCAAGCCCTGGGGCAATGGAGCCGTCTTCATCGATGCGCACAAGGGTCTCGTAGACGTTGTCCATAAGCACGGCGGGGATGGCGGCGCCACCGGTGGTGGTGAAATCCAGCGAGGCGGCCGCAGAAGTGGAAGCCACGGTGAGGAAAGAAGGTGCGGTGTCGCTGCCTGCCTGGGTAGTATCGACCACCGCGGTATGGCCCGCGGAACACGCCGAGAGGGTTCCTACAGCGGCCGCCATGGCGATGCTGCCCAGCGCCCTACCGGCGCGAAATCTTCTCATAGAAAGCAGGGTAGCCGGTGGATATAGCTGCCGTGAAACTTATGCAAAATTGCCCGGAGTGGGGATAACTTCTAGGGGGGATACGCCCCCGCGCACGCTATTCATCGCCAGTTTCATGCGGTCCGCGCGGTAGAGGTAGACCGCCAATTCCACCGGTTCGCCGGAGTGGTTGGAAATCTCCATCTGCAGCCGCCACAGCGGGGTACCCGTAGCCACGCCAAGCGCTTCAGCGTCCTCCGCATCGGCTTCTTCCAACGTGAGCTCGCGGCGCACACTATCAAAGTCCACGCCGCACTCGCGCAGGTGCGCATGAATGGATCCGGCATCCGCATCGAAGTCCAAGATGTGCTTTCCCACCACCATGGGGAAATACATGCGCTCGATGGCAATGGGGTGGTCTTCGGTATAGCGCACGCGGTGGACAAAGACGACATTGTGTTCTGGGTCTACGCGCAGAAAGCGGGTGATGTCCCGCGGCGCGCGGCGGCGAGCTAACCACAGGGTGTGCTGCTGCGGATTCTCGTCATATTCGCTCAGCCAGCTGGAAATGGAGTAAATCGATTCAAAAAGCTCTGCCTGGGTGGAGGCCAAAACGGTAGAGCGGCGCCCGCGGCCTGAGGACACTAGCCCTTCGGCCCGCAAAGCCGCAACGGCTTGGCGCACGGGGCCGCGGGAGGAAGAAAACTTCTCGCACAAGTCTGCTTCACTAGGCAGGAAATCGCCTGGTTGCAGCACGCCGGAGCTGATCTGCTCCCGCAGGAAATCAGCGATCTTCTGATGCTGCTGTTTATCGCGTGGGCTCATTCAACCTTTGTCCTTAGTTTCTCCGGGGCCTTTCCCAGCGGAGCGAAACACAGTAATGCTATTCCATTTTGCAAAGGCGCGCTAATGCAGCAAAGCTACCGAGCATGTGCTCCCCGCCCGGCCAAGAGGAAGGCAAAGGAAAAGGCCACGCGCCGTCCGACCAGCACCGAGATGCTAGGCGAGCACGCTAGGCTAAGTGTCCGTGGACGAGAGCACCGAAACGATTGAAGTACGCGCGGCCAGCGGCAGCGCGCGCCTAGGCAAGGCGGTAGCGGTGGCGGTCATCATCGCCGTCGCGCTGCTAGTAATCGGTGGGGTGCTTATCTACTCGGCGTTGCAGGAACCGGCCGATACGCGCCTGCACTCCGTTTATCTCATTGCCGCGCTCATGCCACTAGGCGGGGCGCTGTGCGCCATGCTGGCGGTGGTGGCCTCCGTGCGGCGCCGGGCGCGTCCGGTGCTGCGGATCGGCGAGGAGATTTCCTTGCCCCACCAACGGACCAGTTTCGCCGCCTCTGAACTAGAGCGCGTGCAGTTCTATTCACTCGAGTTGGATCAGAATTTCCTTGCCCTGATTCCAGGCGGGGTGCGCGTTTCTACCTTGGACGAGGCGCGACGGTATTCGGCCCGCCTGCCGGAGCAGGCGAACCTGGGCCCGCGGGAACTTGAGGGGAAGCTCCGGGAACGGTTTCCCGGCGTTCCCATTGACCACCTAGGTCAGGTGCGGGCCGAAGACTAGCTCGGGGTGCCAGCTACGCGTGCCGGATCGAGCTGCCAGCCCTGCGCGAGCAGCTGCATATTCTTGATTACTTCTTCGTGCGAGCTGGACTGCAGCGAGACCATGAGCTCATCAGCCTTGGCGTGCTCTTGGAAGGTATCGAGGTAGTTGGCCACCTCATCAGCGGTGCCGACAGCGGAGTACTTCAGCATGTCTAGGATCTGCTGGCCCTGGTAGGAGCCGATGATCTGCTCTACTTGTTCATCGGTGAGGTGCTTGCCGCGGCCGGCGAAGGCCTTGACGCGGTTGAAGCACACGCGCTCGTATTCTTCCTGTGCCTCTTGGGTGGTATCGGCGGCGGTGACGTTGACGCCGGCGATGACATAGGGCTTGCTAAAGCGCTCGGAAGGCTGGAAGTGCTCGCGGTAGTAGGTAGTGGCCTGCTCGAGGTGCTGCGGGGCAAAGTGGGAGGCAAAGGCATAAGGCAGGCCGAGCTTGGCGGCCAGCGAGGCGCCGAACATGGACGAGCCCAAAATATAGATAGGCACGTTGGTATTCGCGCCTGGAATGGCGCTGACTCCCGGGATATAGGATTTGCCCTCGAGATAAGAGTTGAGCTCCTTGACGTCCTCGGGGAAGCGCTCGGCAGAGTGGGCGTCACGGCGCAGCGCGCGGCCCAGGGTATTCATGTCCGTACCGGGGGCACGGCCCACGCCCAAGTCAATGCGCTCGGGGTACATCTCCTCCAAGGTGCCGAATTGCTCGGCGATGACATAAGGGGAGTGGTTGGGCAGCATCACGCCGCCGGAGCCCAAGCGGATGCGCTCGGTCTTTGCACCGATGTGGGCGATGAGCACGGCCGGGGAGGAGGACATGATGGACTTCATATTGTGGTGCTCGGTGTACCACATGCGGGAGTAGCCCAGCTTTTCTGCTTCCTGTGCCAATTGCACGGAGCGGGCAATGGACTGTGCTGGAGTTTCGCCCTCATAGATGGTGCAGAAGTCCAAGACGGAAAGATGCGCGCGTTCGGTCACGGTGGAGGGCCTTCCTTTGCTTCGGTAGATGCTCTATAAGTTCTCTCCTTCCAACGGTACGCGCCACCCGACTATTCCGGGCGGGGCGATACAGCAAGGCAGCGTGGGGAGCTAGAGACGCACAGAAATCTCCCCTCCGCCTCGGCGCTGCGATGCAGTGCGGAGAGGGAGGGGAGTGGAACGGAGTGAAACAGGAGAAGGGTACTAAGCCTCAGCGAGGGCCTCAGTCTCGGCCGGTTCTTCCGCTTGTGGGTTGGCGGCGGCGTGCTTCTCGCCGGCCTTGGTGGCGATATCGACAACGAGGCCGATGACTGCCGCGATAGCGGTAGGAACAATCCAGCCCAAGTCCACGGACTGGCCGGGCGCCAGGCTCAAGAGGGGATCGAGTGCGTCGGTGCCCCAGCCCTGGGCGGCGATGACGGACAGAGCCGACCACAGCACCGATACCCACAGCGCCAGGCGGTAGGTCCAGTAAAAGACGACGGACTTTTTCACCATCGGCTGGATCAGCGTGAGAGCGATAAGGGAGATGGCCGGTGGGTACAAGAAGGTGATGAACGGAACCGCGATAGACAGCACCGTATCCAGGCCCTGGAAGGCAAAGAGGATGGACAGCGCGGTAAACAGGCACGCCCATACGTGGTACTTGACCTTGGGCATGAGCATCTCAAAGAAGGCCGACGTGGAGGTGATAAGGCCCACCGCGGTGGTCATGCAGGCCAGGATGACGATGGCAGAGAAGACGGCCTGGCCGATGGTGCCCATGGTGAGATTGGCGGCGTCGGCAAGCAGGGGCGCTCCCGACTCATAGGACTGGCCGTTAGGGATAGTTTGGCCCACCCAGGCCAAGCCCAGGTAGATTGCGCCCAGCAAAAAGCCGGCAATAAGCGCGGCGGTGATCGTGCCATTGACCAAGGACTTGCGGGTCTTAAAACCCTTGGAGCGCAAGGACGCGACAATCACGATGGAAAAGGCCAAGCCGGCAATCGCGTCCATGGTGTTATAGCCCTCGAACAGGCCGGTGACCATGGGGGAAGAAGAATAATCCTCGGTAGGGGTCTGGGGATCGCGGCCGTTGCTAAAAGCGGCCAAAGTGATAAGGACGATCAGCAGCGCTACCAGGGCTGGGGTAAGGAACTTGCCCAAGGTATCGATGATGGTGTTTGGGCTCCAGGCCAGCATTAAAGCGATAAGGAAGAAGACGATATTGAAGATGCCATTGGCCATCGTTCCTTCCCATCCCAGAAGCGGGGTGATGGCGGTTTCCATGGACACGGCGCCGGTACGCGGAAGGGCGTAGAAAGCTCCGATGGCCAGGTAGGCCATCACGGAAAAAACCAGGCCGAAGAGGGCTCCGCCGTTAGAGCTCAAATCGCGCACGGAGCGACCAGAAATGGCAACGGCAACAATAGCTAGAACCGGAAGGAGTACGCCGGCGGCCAGGAAGCCGAGGACGGCGGGCCAAAAGTTGGTGCCGGCCGAAACGCCCACCATGGGCGGGAAGATGAGGTTGCCGGCGCCGAAGAACATCGAAAACAGCATCAGCGACGCGATTACGATGGTGGCGCCGGGCTTAGAGGTGCTTGACGCAACTGGGGTAGCCATTGTGGCTCCTTAATTTTCCATGTACAGCTAGAATGCGAGGAAGCTTTCCCATTCCGCCGAGGGTGGTGGCGGAGGCGGGGTGCCTCTTCGCGGTCCGAGGTGGCGGGTCACGCCTGTTCGTGTAATGAGACATTACCGCCCACATGGTGAGAAATCAAAGCGTGGGGGTGACGCAGAATACATGGTGGCCCCAGCTGGGCCGGCCTAATCGAGGTCCGCGAAGGCGCGCTCCATGCGGTCGAGCGCTTCTTCCAAGATTTCGCGCGAGGTAGAAAAGTTCAACCGCGCATGGCCCGGGCCGCCGGTACCGAAGGTATCGCCCTCATTGAGTGCCACCTTGGCATTCTCGCGCAGCCACTTGGCCGGCTGTGGATTGCCGCCAATGGCGGTATCGGCAAAGTCCAACCACAGCAGGTATGTGGCATCCGGTTTGCTGGTCTTTAGGCCGGGGATGCGCTTGGGTAGCTCCTCTACCAACCAATCGCGAGTCTCGCGCAGGTAGGCCACCTCCTCATCGAGGAAATCGCCGCACTCGCGGTACGCGGTCTCCGCGGCCAACACCCCCAAGGTGCCCGTGCCATCCTTGGCCACGCCAGAAAGGCCATTCCACGTGCGAACATCGGCCGCGTTGGAGAAAATCATCTGGGCGCACTTGAGGCCTGCGGTATTAAAGGCCTTAGACGTAGCGGTGACCGTGATGGTGCGCTCCGCGGCTGAGGCGCCGAGCGAGGCTACCGGGATATGCCGGCCCTCATAGACCAGCGGGGCGTGGATTTCATCGGCCAAGATGCGCGCATCATATTTCTCCGCCAGCTCCACTAGCTCGGTGAGGTAGTCCTCGTCCAAGACGCGGCCGAGCGGATTATAGGGATTGACCAGCAAAATAGAGCCCGCGCCCGCCTGGAAGGCGCGCTCAATATCATCGAGCTCCAAGCTGGTCTCGATTTTCTCACGGCCCGCGGTGCGTGGCAGCTCCAAAAGCGGTGGGTAGGAAGGAACCGGCACGATCACGGGGGAGTCCTCACGGGTGAAGTACTGCACGCCGAGCAATAGGCCGCGCACTACATCGCCAATCCAAAAGACGTGCTCCGGGTTGGGGCGCCAGCCGTAACGGTCGTTGTAGAAATCGGCCACTGCTTCGCGCAGCCCCGAGGCCTTGGGTGCTGGGGTATAGCCGAAGGTTTCCTTATCCACCATGTCTTCCAGCGCCTTCTTTACGGCGGGCGCGGTGGGGAAATCGGACTCCGCGATCCACAGCGGCAGGACGTCTTCCTCGAAGACGGTCCATTTGCGGGTTCCGCGGGCTTGCAACTCTTCTAGGCTAGGAAACTCCATGACCATAACCATAACGCGCAGCCCGCGGCCACCCCAGCGCTTTTATGCGCTTTTATTCATCTGCCTGGTCGGCCCACCGGGAGTCCTCCTCCGCGTCTTCGGATTCGGAGGCAGGGCCGGAGACAAAACCATACTTCTTCAACCGGCGGCGGTCCGCGGCCGAGGTGGATTGGGTGAGCTTGAGCAACTCGGCATAAATGCCACCGGATTGCGCCAGCTCGGCCGGCGAGCCCATCTCATCAATGCGGCCGCGATCCAGGGTGATGATGGTATCCACATCCGCAATGGTGGAGAGACGGTGGGCAATAATCAGCGTGGTGCGGTCCTTCATTAGCTCATCCAGGCCGGCCTGCACAGCGCGCTCGGACTTGGTATCCAGCGCCGAGGTGGCCTCATCCAGCACCAGAATGGGCGCGTCCTTGAGCATGGCGCGCGCCACGGAGACGCGCTGCTTCTGCCCGCCGGAAAGCTTCAGACCGCGCTCACCAATGACCGTGTCATAGCCGTCCGGGAAGGCTTGGATGAACTCATGGGCATTGGCCCGCTTGGCGACGTCCACGATTTCCGCCTCCGTGGCACCCGGCTTGCCATAAGCGATGTTCTCGCGAATGGTGCCAGAAAAGAGGTAGGACTCCTGGAAGACCACGCCCACCGAGGCGCGCAGGCGCGAGGCAGTGAGATCGTCTACTCGGTGCCCCAGCACATCGAGGTGCCCGGCCGAGGGATGGTAAAGGCCTAGCAGGAGGTTGAGCAACGTGGACTTGCCGCCGCCGGATTCGCCCACGAGAGCGACCTTGTGGCCCTCAGAGGCGGTGAAGGAAATATCCTCCACCACGGGCTTGCCTTCCTCGTAGGCGAAGGAGACATGGTCAAAGGAGAAGACCGGCGCGCCGGGTGTGGGCTCCAGCGGGCGTACCGGGGTGAGGTCGAGCTGCGGGGTATGTGAACCGGTGGTGGCGGCAACCAGCTCGCGCGGTGCGGTAGGCTCGAGTTCTTCTTCCATGACCTTGAAGTAGTCCTTGGAACCGGCGATGGCGCGCTGGGCGGTATCGACAATCCAGCTCATCATGAAAACCGGCTGCTTTGCACTGGAGACCATTTGTAGCAACATGACCATATCGCCCAAGGAGAAATGCCCCTCGAGCGTGCGCCAGAAGATTACGCCGTAAATGCCGAGGAAGATAACCGCCATGGCTAGGCCACGGAAGGTATCCATCATGTGCCACCAGCGTGACTGCGGCTTGGTGGTATCGACCACGGTGCGGTAGCGCTGAGCAAAGTGGGAGAGTTCGCGGGTTTCGCTCACGAAGGACTTAGCCACCTTGACCTGGCCGATGACCTCCGCGAAGCGGCCGTTGGCGACGTCAATATTCTCGTTCTTGACCGCCTCAAACTTCTGCCAGCGCTTCGAGGTGAGCGCGGTAAGCCACATATAGACCGGGAAGAGCAGCGCGAGCAGGATAGCCAGTGGCCAGTAATACCACGCGGTAATGGCCAGCACCGCGAGGGTCTGGATGATCATCGTGAAGAAGTTATTGGCAAAGGACTGCACGAACTGCGTGATATTGGCAATCGAGCGATCTAGCCGGGCGATGATCGTGCCGGTGACCTGGTTATCGTAATAGCCCTGCGGGAGGGCCAGCAGCTTGGCAAAGTAGCGCGTGGACAAAATCTCGCGCAGGCGCGAGACCATGACATCGCCGATGTAGCCGCCGATATTGCGGAAGAGGGCATTGGCGGCGTCGGCAAGAAAAAGCGCTACTGCCAGCAACAGTACCGTGCGCAGCGCATCGCTTAGTGGGGTGTCGTTCTGCAGGGCGTCCACGATGGTATCGGTGGCTTCGCGCGTCAAAAACGGCGAGACCAGTGCGACGACTGCGGTGATTGTGGCGGTCAGCAGCACGCCCAGGTAAAAGGGCCACAGGGCGGAGGCACTGCGGGTAATGCGCAAAATGGAATTCATAAGTAGACCACACTCACTTCGAAACGGCGGTTAGTGCGCGGAATTAGGGAAAAGGAGGGAGAGATTTAAGCGACTGCCCAGTATGCCATATGCGGCGTTAACGAGCGTAAATACTTAAGTTCAGGGAGGTTTAGGCTAAGGTACTTGTGCAGAAATACAACAATCTTCGCGTGCAAAGGATCCATCCACGGTGAAAATTTCCCACACACTCGGCGCGGGCGTAGTCAGCGTACTCGCCGTGACCCTGACCGGATGTAGCGTTCTCCAGCCGGAAGAAACCGGGCTGGGGGACCATATCACCGTCTCCAGCTCCGAAGAAGCCCCGTACGAGGCCAAGGACACCGACGATAAGGAAGTTACCTCCAACCTGGCCGAGCCGGTAGAGGATAAGGGCCTTGGTGTGAGCTGGGAGTTGCAGGGCGTGTATACCGATAGCAACTCCGGTGGCACCGTGGTGACCATTCTGCTCAAGAACGACAACGACGTGCCCCTGCCTGTCGACGCCTTCGATGACCCCACCCTGGAGCGCGCCGATGGCAATGGCGGCTGGGCCAAGATCAATTCCTTGCCCTATGACAAGGAGTCCGCCCCGGGCGTAGAACCCCCGGGACTCGATCATCCGCTGGGCGCGGGCGCTTCGGTCAATCTGCAGTACCGCTATGACGTGACGCCTGGCAACCTGTGGAATGCGCGTTTGCACATTGGCAACGTGACCTGGGTAGGAGACCTTAATCTATGACAGAACTTGTAGTCTTGGCCTCTGCCGCAGGTGAAGCCATCGGCACCGCTCCCAAGGCCGAAGTTCATACCACCGATACTCCGCTGCACTTTGCCTTCTCTGCCTGGCTGACTTGCGGCGGCAAGGTGCTGGTCACCCGCCGTGCGCTGAGCAAGCGCACCTGGCCCGGCGTGTGGACCAATGCCTTTTGCGGCCACCCCGCACCCGGCGAAGAGACCACGGACGCGGTGCTGCGTCGCGCTACCTTTGAGCTCGGCATTGCGCCGACGGATCTATCCACCCCGCGGCTTATCCTGCCGGACTTTTCCTATCGCGCGGTGGATTCCTCCGGCACGGTAGAAAATGAAATCTGCCCGGTATATACCGTCGAGCTTGCTGCCGACGCCGCCTGGGAGCCCAATCCCGACGAGGTCGATTCCTACCAGTGGGTCGAGCCAGAAAACCTCTTCGCCGCCGCCGATGCCATGCCCGGCGTCTTTAGCCCGTGGATGATTGACGAGCTCGCGGACAGCACGCTGCGTGCCGCGTTGTAATTTTCGGTGCCCGCTACACCCCAAGCTCGTCGTCGTTATAGAAGGCCGTGGCCACATAGTCCAAGGTGGCATAGGCTAGCCGACGCTCGCCTGTATCCAGGTCAAATTCCAGCACTTGGTGGTCATCGCCGTAGCTGGGGAATCCGGGCTCGCCCGTGGTGGCATAGTGGCGCAGCCACTCGTTGAGCTCGCCGGCCGGTGTAGGGTTCGCCTCCTCGCCTCCGCTGCCGCCAAAGAGCGGGTCCAACTCGGCGCAGTGCACCGCGGGCGAATCGGAGCGGGTGAATTCCATCATCCAGGTCGGTCCTGGAGCGTGCTCGGCTACCTGGGCGGTCCAGCGGCGCACGGCGGCATCACCGATGAGGCGGCCCATCGGCCGCTGCGGATCGACGTAGTGCGCCAGCTGCCGCCACTGCTTGAATCGATCGTGCGACATCCCAAACTTGGGCGAGAGGTAGCTGGTAATAAAGCCGGCCAGCGCCATTTTGTCTATGCGCTGGGCCGCTGGCATGGTGTAGAACTCATCGCGGGTGGAGGTCACCACGATAGGAATATCCGCTAGTTCTTCGGCGCGCAGTGGTGCGGGGCCCAAGGCGACGTCGAAGCGGTACTTCTTGCGGAATTTGGCATAGCCCTTGGCCAGCGATTCCGGGTCCATCTTTTCCAGGGCCTGGCGCGTGACCGGCACGCCCAGGGCCCGGCGCAGGTCGGTGACGCGGTGCTCAAAACGGTCGCGCGGGAATGCCGGCGAGAGCGCCAGCACGCGGCGGAACCCACCCAGGAAATGATCGCGGCGCGCCAGCCACAGGCTTATCGCCGCCCCGGCGGATTGGCCCACCAAGGTGATTTTGGTCTTATCGCCGCCAAAGGCTTCGATATTGTCCTGGAGCCACTCCAAGGCCAAGAGGCAATCATCGATGCCGCGGTAGCGGTCCGCCTCATCGCCGTCGAAGCGCGCAAAGCCGGCCAAGCCCACCCGGTAACCCACGTTGACCTGGATTACCCCGTGGCGGGCATTCTTCGTTCCCGTAAGCCGTGAATCCTCGTGCGAGCCGTGCTCAAAGCGGCCGCCGTGAATATAGACCACGACGGGGCACTCGGCGGCGTCGGCAGGCGCGGTAATGCTCAGCGCAATATCTGCTGGGTGCGGCTCGCGGGCATCCTGGTCGCGGGTGCCTTCGAGCGGCTCGGCAGGCGAGTAGGGGCTGGGGATGGTGCTATAGCGCACCGAATGGAAATAGTGCAGGCCATCGCGGCGCACGCCGGTGATCCGGCCGGAAGCGGTGGCGACGGTAACGGGAATCTGGGCGCTCGACATGACAGCCAGATTACCGCGAGCAAGTAGGATAAGTAGCTATGGAGTGGTTGACGAGCTTGGGCAGCACGCTATCGCAATTGTTGGTGCAGGCGCCCGTGTGGATTCAAATGGTCATCGTGGTGGCCATCGCCGTGCCACTCATGGTGGTCATAGCCTGGTGCCTGATGTGGGCGGTTGACCGCGTGGCCAATCGGGCCGCCGGAGTGATTTCCCAGCAGCGCAGCCGCAGCACTAAGGTAGACCATCATGGCTGAGGAAAATTACGAGCGCGCGCGCCAGGAGCGCGCCGAGCTGCGCGCCAACCCCCGCGAGGGCCTGTGGGACCCCGAAGCCAAGCGCGCCGGCCAGCGTTCCGCCCCGGCAACCGCTCCCGGCGCACAGCCGGCAAAGCGCAAGCGCGCCCTGCCCAAATCCCGCGTCTCTCTTACACTGTGGACGATGATCGCGCTGGTCATCGTCGTTGCCCTCATCGGCCTGTGGACCTAGGCGCGCCCACCGCCTGCCGAGGCCGGGGCCAGCGCTAGTCCTTCCGGCTGGTGGCTGCTAAGCGCTGGAAGAATTCCACCTCAGCAAGATCCTCGATAAGCAGGGCAGTGCCGTTGGTATCGCACAGCGGCACGCACCAATTGGGATAAAGCTCGTGCGTGGTGCCCGGCTGATTTTGCGCACGCACATCGCCCACCATGTCCACCAAGCTGGTGCAGGCAAGCGCCGAAGGCGTGCCCGCAATATAGCGGTGCAGCGCCACAGAGATGTCTTCCTCCTCGCCGCGGGAGGCGCGCTCGGCCGGATCCACCAGGTAATCGCGCTGCGGCAATAGGCCACGGTCCGCCACCGCGCCCAATACGCGGGCCTGCCATTCGATGTCATCGCACTGCTCATCATCCACCGAGCGGGTCAGCACGCCTAAGCGCGCGCGGAGCGAAATATGATCGCCGCGCAGGTACGCCAAGGTTGGCGGCAGATCGTGCGTATTGACCGAGGACAGCGCCAGCTGGCGGTACTTCTCTTGCGGCAGCGGGGAGTAGTTATCATCGTCGCGTTCAAACCACACGATGGAGGTACCCAGCACCGCCTTCTGCGCGAGCACGTCTTGTACCCACGGCTCGACGGTGCCCAGGTCCTCACCGATGACCACCGCACCGGCGCGCTGCGCCTCCAAGGCCAAGATGCCCACCATGGCCTCAAAATCATAGGAGACATAGGTGCCCGTCAGCGGGCTGGCCATGCGCGGGATCCAATACAGGCGGAAAAGGCCCAAGATATGGTCCACGCGCACGCCACCGGCATGGCGCAGCACGGTGGAGAGCATCTCGCGCCACGGGGCATAGCCCGCGGCGGCCAGGCGCTGCGGGTGCCATGGCGGCTGCGACCAATCCTGGCCCTGCTGGTTATAGTCATCCGGCGGGGCACCTACCGAACATTGCGGCGCCAAGTATTCGGTGAGGTTGACCGCATCGGCGCCGCCCGGGTGCACGCCCACGGCAAGGTCAGTCACCAAGCCCAGGCGCATGCCGGCTTCGAGTGCGCGCTGCTGCGCGGCGGCCAGCTGCTCATCGCACAGGAACTGCAGCCAAGAATAAAAGCGCGTGAGCGTGTCCATGTCCAGGCCTTCGGCATGGCGCTGGCCCGACTGCGCCGCGGCGTCTTGCTGCGCGCACCAATACGCAAAATCGCGCAGGCCACGGCCCTCCTCGCGGGCGTAGCGCACGAAGGCCTCTTCGCGCTCCGGGGAGGGCTGGTAGTTGAAGAGCTCGCGCAGCACCTGCAGCTTGGCCTCAAAAATGGTGTCGCGGTCAATCTCCTCGGCGCTGCGATTGCGCTGGCGAAACTCCTCGGCCAGCTCGCGCACATCATCCTGCAGGTCCTCCGGCAGGAGCTTAAGCTCCGGGATGGATTCGATGTGCAGGTAGAGCGGATTGATAAAGCGCCGCGTGGTGGGCAGGTACGGCGAGTCCTCCACCGGTGGTAGCGGCTCGGCCGCATGCAGCGGATTGACCAGCAAGAAATCCGCGTGCGGGGCCAGCGTCTCCGCCAACTGCCCCAGATCCTGGAAATCGCCAATGCCCCAGGAGGATTCCGAGCGCACCGAATACAGCTGCGCCATCACGCCGCTAATGGGGCGCTCCACAAACTCATCGGCCGTGAAAAGGCGCGCCGGGGTGATAATCAGCGGGCAGGCATGCTTGCCGATGCCCTCGGACTCCAACACCAGCTCGTGGTACCCCATGGGCAGATCGCCGGGGATGTGGAAGCTCGCCTCGCCCCACAGTGTGCCATCAACATTGGCATCCGGGGCGTCATTGGGGTCTTGGTAGACCTCGCGGGTGCCGCCTTCCTCCAGCTCAATGTGAACGACGGCGGCATCGCCCGCGTGCACGTGGACCACGAACCCGCGCTCCTGGCCCTGGGGCGCGACAACGCAGTGGGGGAGGGGTTGGGAGGAGCGGTCCAGGTAGTCGTCGTAAAGCAGCTGCGTGAGCGCCGCATCGTCCGGATTGTCTTCGATGGCCACGCCCAAGGCGCGCAGGGTATAGGCAATAGTGTCTTCAGCGACGTGGACGGGGAAACCAGATTGGGAGGTATAGCTGGTGGCCACGCCGTGGCGCTGAGCGAGTTCTTCAAGCAAGTCGCGGGTAGTCACAGGCCACATTGTGCCACGGGGACAACGCGCCTGCTGGGGAACAGATTGGTACAGTAGGCGAAGATTAATAATTAGCTGTTCGAAAGGACACCGCGTGACCCTGCAAGAAGTGCATACCCCGGCGCAATTTACTATCGAGCCGGGCGAAACCTGCCTGACCGCCCTGATGGATACCGCGAAGAAGCGCCCTCACGGCGTCATGTTTACCCGCCCGGCTAACTACGAGTGGGTCAACGTTACGGGCAAAGAATTCATCGATGAGGTCTTTGAAGTAGCCCAGGGACTTATCGCCCTAGGCGTGCAGCAGGGGGACCGCGTCGCCCTCATCTCTGCCACCCGCTATGAGTGGTCCCTGCTGGACTTCGCCATCTGGGCCGCCGGTGCCGCCTCCGTGCCGGTCTACCCGTCCTCGTCCGCCTCCCAGGTGCGTTGGATCATTGAGGACTCCGGCGCCGTGCTCGCCATCACGGAAACCCGCGAGCACTCCGAGCTGGTAGAAAACTTGGTGCTGCAAGAAGACGGCGAGCCGAACCTCAAGGGCTCCCCATCGCAGCTGCGCCGCGTGCTGGAAATTAACTCCTCTGCCATCGATACCTTGAAGTTCGAGGGCCGCGGCGTGACCGCCGACGAGGTATACGCCCGCATCAAGGCCACCTCCACCGATGACCTGGCTTCTTTGGTTTATACTTCCGGCACAACCGGACGACCCAAGGGCTGCATCCTGACCCACCGCAATTGGCTGGCCCAGACCCGTGGCCTGTGTACCAACCCCATCGGCATCTTCGCAGTGCCGGGCAGCCACACCCTGACCTTCCTGCCGCTGGCCCACGTCTTTGCCCGCGCGGTATCCATTGCGGTGGCCATGCGTGGTGCCTCCCAGAACCACTGGTCGGACTTTTCCACCATCTCCATCGAATTCGCCCGCTCCCGCCCGAACGTCATCTTGGGCGTGCCGCGCGTCTTTGAGAAGGTGCGCAACTCTGCCGCTGCTAAGGCGGCCGATTCCGGTATCAAGACCCTGCTTTTTGAGCAGTCCGAGAAGGTAGCCATCGAGTACTCCAAGGCTTTGGATAAGCCGGAGGGCCCGGACCGCCTGCTGAAGGCCAAGCACAAGGTCTTTGACAAGCTGGTCTACTCCGCCATCCGCAAGGGCGTGGGCGGCAACGTGAACTATTGCATTACCGGTGGCTCGGCCATGGGCCATGACCTGCTGCACTGGTACCGCGGCATCGGCATCCCGGTCTATGAGGGCTATGGCCTGACCGAGGTCGCCGCCGCGGCCGCGGTGGACTTTGTGGATCAGTCCATCGGCACCGTTGGCCCGCCAATGGGTGGCGTGACCTTCCGCATCAATGAGGAAGGCGAAATCTGCATCAAGGGCGATATCGTCTTCCACGGTTACTGGAATAATCCGGAAGCCACGGCCGAGGCCCTCGAGGATGGCTGGTACAACACCGGCGACTTGGGTGAGATTGATGAGGACGGCAAGCTCGTTATCACCGGCCGCAAGAAGGACCTCATTGTCACGGCCGGCGGCAAGAATGTCTCGCCCGGCCCGATGGAGGATATCCTGCGCGGACACCCGCTTATCTCCCAGGCCATGGTGGTTGGCGATGGCAAGCCCTTTGTCGGTGTGCTGCTGACACTGGATCCGGACATTTTGAAGCGCTGGAAGCTGGACCACAACATTCCGGAGAATCGCTCCATGCGCGAGCTGGCTACCGATCCGACCCTGCGCGCGGAGCTGCAGGATGCCATCAACCAAGTTAACGCCACCGTCTCCCATGCGGAGGGCATCAAAAAGTTCTACATCCTTGAATCTGACCTTACCGAGGAAGAAAACGAGCTGACCCCCACCATGAAGGTCAAGCGCAACGTGGTAGCGCAGCGCTATGCCGCGGCCATCGAGCACCTGTACAAGCGCTAGACTGCGCGACGGGTACACCCGAGGGAATTCCCTCGGGTGTTTCTTTTTGCCCTGCTTGCCGACGCCCCCTTCTGCAGCTCACCCCACCATCCTCACCCCAGTGCGGGCGAACCTGCCATAAACCTGTGAATGGCTTCGGAGTGTCGCACGCTCGTGGCGGCGGATCTCGCATAAAGTCGTGAGGCGTTACAGCAAACCTCAACCTCTACTAGAGGTTAGAAATGGGACCGTGGAAGGAGTGGCTCGAAGCCTATGCATAAAATCGCCGCCGAGCTGCGCCACCGCGAGCTTACGCAAGAGATTTACAATATCGGCGACGAAGTCGCAGAATATCTCGAGCACCTCATTGAAGCCATCGAGGATTGGGACGAAGAGCTGTGCATGGATTGCCTAGCTGAGCTGGGCGATATCGTCGAAGACGCCCGCGTTGACTCCGGCCGCTGCGTTGGCGAGCTAATGGGCCTGCGCCAAGCCCTAGTCTCCGGCGTGCGCTCCGGCACCATTTCCGCCGCTTCTTCCGGCGTGAATGACGTGGAAGAGCCGGAACAACTTACCCCGCGCCTATTGGATGAGCGATTCCCCATCTCCAAGCCCATCGTGGTGCACGAGCTGGCCGAGTCCCTGCGCTCTCGCACCCAGGCCGTGGCGGATTACCTCCGCGAGGTAGTCGAGTACGTGCTCGCGCAAACCGACGCCGTGGCCCGCAACCTCGATATGGTCTCGCTGCCGCACTTGTACAAGCGCACCGGCGAGTCCGCACTCATTGCGGTCCAAGCGTGGAAGCACACGGTGCTTGATACCCACCCGGCCTATGTCCGCACGATGCGCGGGCATAACCCACCACAGTTCTTAGAAGAGCGCGCCCGCGTTGCCGCAGTGGTGGAAAAGGTCCGCGCTAAGCGCGAGGCGGCCCGCCGGGCTACAACTGCATAAATCACATAGACTTCCTTGTTTCACGCAAGGGGATGTTCACGGCCACCGAGATTCCCTCTCTCGGTGGCCGTTGAAGTTTTCTGCACTAGGGTGCCCCAATTCGGGGAAGCATTTAGGGAAATTTTAGGTTAACGGCCGTTCTATACAATTTCTGTTATGCCTGTTCAGTGGCTTGGGTGCTGTATCCAGCGGTATTGTTGCTAAGTCAACCTTAAAATCTAAGTAGAAAATACTCTTAACGCGCTGTACGGTATTCCCTGTCCATGCGAACGCCGCGACCTAGCACCATCCACACGCGGCGAGCGCAATCTCATTTATAATCACATCTACAGGGAGTTAATCCATGGGCGCACGCCGAACTTCTCGCCTTATTGCCAGCGCAGTGGCCGTAGCCACCTTCTCTTCCATCACTGTTGTGCCTACCGCCGTCGCGGCTGACGACACCACCTTCGTCGAGGAAAAGAGCACCGACGATACCGTAAGCCTCAACGGCATCGAATTCGATGAAGACGGCAACCTGCTGGAGGAAAACAACGCCGGCGATAAGGCGATGGAAGAACTTGATGCGGAAGAAGACGCTGCCGAGTCCATCACCCCGTACGCCGTAGACGGCGCGGAGGAGACCGCCGAAGCTCCGGCTTCTGAGGAGTCTGCAAAGCCGACCACCCTCGAGGAACTTGCACAGACCGAGGCCTCCAACGGCGACGTCAACGTCAAGGTCGTCAAGGATGAGAAGAAAGACAAGCTCGTCTGTGAGGTAACTGATGCCCCTGACAAGGAAGGCAACATGCTTGACCTCAAGCTTGCGCTGGCTAAGGCCTTCTACGATGGCGGCGAAAAGATTCTCAAGACCGTCTGGGAGATCATCCCGGTTGTCGGTGACTTGGTTCCGGCCGATTTCATTGACAAGATTTCCGGCAAGACCTGGGACGGCATTGCCAAGCTGGTCAAGGAAGGCGAGAAGGACAAGACCGTGACCTGGGATCTTTCCCGCGCCCAGGGCATGGCCATCGGCCGTATCGATAACGCCGATGCCGACGTTGATATGAACAACCCGGATGGCGCTAAGAAGACCGTTTCCGGCCTGCTCAAGTTCGCGGACGGCGCCTTTGGTAAGGGCACCAAGGTAATCCTCAAGCTCTTTAATGCAGCCGTCACCATCGCCGGCCTGGTTCCTGGTGCCGGCGTTGCTGGCGACTTGAAGCTGAGCAAGGACCAGCAGAAGAGCATCGAAGACTCCCTGAAAAACATCTCTACCGCAGCTTCCGATCTCGCGGCCGTGAACGCCCCAGCCGGCCAGCTGTGCTCCGATATGCTCAACGGTAAGAAGACCAAGGACCAGCCTGCTGAGGACAACCCTTCTGAGGAGCCTTCCTCCGAGGAAACCACTTCCGAGGCTCCGGCTTCTGAGGATGCTACCTCTGAGGAGAGCACCCCGTCTGAGTCCGCAGAAGAGACCTCCGCAGAAGAGACTTCCACCGAGGAGACCTCCGCAGAAGAAACGGCCACCGAAGAGCCGACCTCTTAGGAATCCACCGAACCTTCCACTACCGAAGCTGCGGTTGTTCCGGGCAAAGACGGCCAGGACGGTAAGGACGGCCAGGATGGCGTAGACGGTAAGGACGGCCAGGATGGCCAAGATGGCCGCGACGGTCGCGATGGCCGTGACGGTCGTGACGGTAAGGATGGCGAGAACGGCCGCGATGGACGCGATGGTCGTGACGGCCGCGACGGCGAAGATGGCCAGGATGGTCGCGATGGCCGAGACGGACGTGATGGCCGAGACGGTCGCGACGGACGTGACGGCCGCGAAGGCATCAACGGTAAGGACGGCAAGGACGCAGACATGTCTTCCGTCGCAGGGTTCTCCTTCCTGGCTGCGCTCGTAGGCGGCGGCACGGTGCTGGGCATCCTGTCCACCATTGACTACCTTTACACCCGCGGCATGCTGCCGAAGAATAGCGTCCCATGGCGCATCAACCAGTAAGACCTTCCTGTTGAGGCATTAGCTGGAAGTAGTAGAGCCTTCGCGAGCATATGCTCGCGAAGGCTCTTTCTTATTGCGGGTGAAGTCTCGGTGGGCTCTCTTGCGAGGCATTCGCCGTCGCCTGCCCTTCGCGCTCACCGGCGCAGCGGATTCCGCGGCGAAAGCACCGCTGGTGAGCGCGAAGGGCGGGGTAGAGGAAGGCGGGAGGAAAAATCGCAGTCTTAGGCAGAACGGGCGGCCTTTTGTCTGGCGGAGATGGTGGAAATGAGGTCGGTCAGGAAGCGAGTGGGGCGGTCGATGAGTTGCCGCGGGGTATAGCAGAGGACGGTGAAGCCGGCCTCGCGCAGCCATCGGTGGCGCTCACGCTGGTGGGCAAGCGCCTTCGCAGGGATGATGTCGATGAGGTAGGCGCTGTTGATGCATAGGGCGGTCGTGATGCCAGGCAGCGCGTTAAACGGCGCCTCGAAGAACATGGGCCAGGGGAAATCGGCCTCAATGATAAGGGCGCAAGCGAAAGACTCGTAGGGAGAGCGGGAAAGAGCAGAGGCGTGGTGGATTACGGCGCGGACGATGCGGCTATTGCGCACCCGGCCCATGCGGGCGAACTCTTCCTTGAGGTCTTCCCGGTTGAGACCGGAGCGCAAAGCGGAGTCGGCGGCGATGAGGCCGTCGGTGAAGCCGTGGTAGCGGGCGACGTCGATAACCGCGCGGGCCTTGGAAACGCAGCGGGTGCCGTCCACGAGGACGGGTTCGGGAAGGGAAGCCTTGCGGTAGATGCGCTCGGGATGGCGGCGGTCCTTGTGGGGAAGCGTATTGGTGGGAAGGGCCATTTCAATCTTTTCCTCGGCCGTGGCGATGACCCACAGTCCGTGGACGCGGGCAGCGGACTTGGAGATGAGCACCGCGGTATAGGCGCTGCGGGCGGCGGCGATGGCGCGCAGACGCAGCTGGGAGGGGAAGTCGAGGCAATGGTAGTGATCGCGCTGGACTGCGATGCGTGGTGCGAGTTTGAGGTAGGTGCCGTTTTTCAGGTCGGTCCAAAAGGTGGGGTGGTTGGTGCGGATGGAGTCGATATTGGTCAGTGGTGGTGTCATGACTCCTAGGAAAGGGCACGCTGTCGGCTGGTGCGAGGAGGTGGCGGCCGGGCCTGTGGATAACAAGGCCGCAGGGAAAGGAGAGTGAGCGAAGTGGCGGCTGGGAAAGTTACGGCCACAGTTATCCACAGTCCGGGAAGTAGCCCTTGCGCGTGGGCGCGAAAACGGCAAAGCCCGCGCCGGCCACAATGAAGCGGGCACGGGCACGGGCGAGGACGCGGCGGGAACTAGACGGCCGGGGGAGGGGTGACCTTATCTAGCTGCTCAGTAATTTGCGGCCACAGTTGGCCCATGATGTCGTCCCAGGTAAGGATCCACACGGCGTTGTCCTTATCGGCCTTGCCCACCATGACGAGCTGCTCGTTGCGAGCGCGCATGTGGTCCAGAGTCTTTTGCACGGTAGTGGAAGAAGACACGGACAGGGCAGGGCGGGAGAACTCGAGAACCGGGGTCTCTGGTTCTGCCAGCAAGGTATCGCGCACGTGGACCACGCGGGGGACGCGGGAGTCCTTAGGGAAGACCAGCACGCGCATGATGTTCTTGCGTACGACGAGGTCTTGGAGGTCCTCCACGGTGGCGTCGGAAGGCAGGGGCACTACCTCAGAGCCGTGCTCGCGAGCCATGGCGCCAACGGTGGAGTTTTCCAATTCGATGACATCAGAAATCTGGTTGGCAGACTCATCGTCCAAAGCGCCGGTCTCGCGGGAGTGCTCGACCAAGGTGCGCAGGGTTTCCGCGTCGTAGCCGGCCGCACCGGCGCGGTCGACGGGTTCTTCGCCGGCCATGGAAACCATTTTGTTGGCCATGACGTTGATCCACTTCAGCAGCGGGCGGAAGATCCACACGAAGCCACGTGCGGGGACCGCGATGAACTGCAGGGCGGTCTCCGGGTGAGTAATAGCCCAAGACTTCGGTGCCATCTCACCCAGCACGAGGTGGAGGAAGGTGACGATGAAGAGGGCGAGGAGGAAGCTGACGACGTCGGCAATGCCCAGCGGCAGGCCCGCGGCCTCCAGCGGTGCCATGAGCAGGTGGTGCACCCAGGGCTTGGTTACAGCACCGAGCACAAAGGTGGCGGCGGTAATGCCCAGCTGCGCGCCGGCGAGCATGATGGTCAGCTCATTGAGCGAGCGTAGGCCGGCGCGAGCGGTGCGGGAATTTTCTGCATCCTCTTCCAAACGGTTGCGGCGAGCGCCCATCAAGGAGAACTCGATAATCACAAAGAAGCCGGAAGCGGCGATGATAAGCAGGGTAACGAGGAGGTTAAACCACCAAGATTCGGTCATTATGCATCCTCCTTCTTAGCGGCATCATCATCGGAGTGGTCGGAGTAATCCTCCACCAGCTCGATGGCAAGCACGGACGGCACGTGGCGGTCCACCTCTTGCACACGCAGACGGATGGAGCGAACGGGGGCCTCATCGTGGTCCACCCAGTCCTCGGGCTCGGCCTCGAGCTGGATGGTGTGTTCCTCGCCTACCTCAGGCAGCGCACCGGAGTGCGCAATGACGAGGCCGGCGACGGTCTCAAAGTCGCCCTCAGGCAGGTCGTGGCCGATGGCGCGCTCGATCTCATCAATCGGCGTATCGCCGTCGACCAACCAGTGGGAATCGTCCTGCTCGGTGATTTCCTCGGTTTCTTCGATATCGTGCTCATCGGTGACATCGCCCAAGATTTCCTCGGCCAAGTCCTCCATGGTCACGATTCCCACGAAGCCGCCGTATTCATCGATAACGCACGCCATCTTCTGGTCGCTATCGCGCAGCTCTTCCACCACATCCGGCAGCGGCATCAGCTCAGGGACCACGACGGCCTCCTGCATGATGCTGGTGGCCTTGGTGGCGGCGGGCAGGTCGCTTCCCAGGACGTCGATAAGATGCACCACGCCGATTGGATTGTGTTCATCGTCGATGACGGGGTAGCGCGTGTGGTCGGTAGACATCATCTCGCGGACCTCACCAAGGGTGGTGTCCGGGTCAATGACGTCCACACGGGAGCGTGGAATCATGGCGTGTTCAACGTCGTGCTCGGGGAAGTCCAGCAGGCGGTCGAGCACCATGTAGGTATTCTCATCCAGATCGCCGGCCTCGTGGGAGGAATCCACGATGGATTCCAGGTCATCGGCGGTGGCAGAGGAATCGACGTCTTCTACCGGTTCGATGCCAAAGAGCTTGAGGATGGCATTGGAGGAGTACTCGAAGAAGTGGATGAGCCAGCCGAAAATCCGCAGGTAAAGCTGCGTGGAGGCGGCCAGCCAGCGCGCCGTCTTCATCGGTGCGGCAATGGTGTAGTTCTTGGGGAAGAGCTCCGCAAACAGCATCGTCGCAATCGTGGAGATGAAAAGTGCCGCGATGGTACCAACGGTGACTGATACCGCGGAGGGAACGCCGACGCCGCCAAGCAAGGTACCCAGGCCTTGGCCCACGAGCGGCTCGGCCACATAGCCGATGAGCAGGCCGGTAATCGTAATACCGAGCTGCGCGCCGGAGAGCATAAAGGAGGTCTGCTGAGTAATAGCCAGCGCGCGTTGTGCTGTCTTATCCCCCTCAGCAGCCTGGGTCCGCAGCTGCGTGCGGTCCACGGACATATAGGAAAACTCTTGGGCCACGAAGTATGCGTTCGCGACGATGATGAGGCCAATGACTACGAAGCCGGCCAGAATCATCAAAATAGCCGATAACATGATTTACTCCCCACCGCCTAGAAGGAGGTAGGGACATCGACTCGGAGGTTCCACTGAGGGTGCCTTTCTACTTGGGAAGATGGAAACATACTACATGCTTAACCCCGCTTTCGGCCATTTTGTTCCCGGCCTATTAGGGTTTTATCCATGACTGAACCCTTCGGGCTGTATATCCACGTTCCTTTCTGCGCCACTCGTTGCGGGTATTGCGATTTCAATACCTATACCCCGGGCGAGCTTGGCAGCCCGCGTGATCTCACTGGGCCCTACCTGGATGCCTTGGATCGCGAGTTGGAATTGGCGGCCGCGCGCGTGGGCCGCCCGGCCGAGACCGTATTCATTGGCGGCGGCACGCCTTCGCTGCTGGGTGGGCAGGGCCTGAGCCGCATCCTGAACACCGTCCGTTCCACCTTTGGCCTGAAACCAGGGGCGGAGGTCACCACCGAATCCAATCCGGAGTCCACCTCGCCGGAGTATTTTGCCCAGCTTGCCGACGCCGGCTATACCCGCATCAGCCTCGGCATGCAGTCCGCATCCCCGGGCGTCCTCCAAGTCCTCGAGCGCGCCCACACACCCGGCCGCGCCTTTGCCGCCGCCCGCGAGGCCCGCGCCGCCGGCTTCGAGCATGTCAACCTCGACATGATCTATGGCACGCCCACTGAAACCGATGACAATGTGCGCGAGACGCTCGACCGAGTGCTAGAAACCGGCGTAGACCACGTCAGTGCTTATTCGCTCATCGTAGAAGACGGCACGCGCATGGCGCGCAAAGTCAATAAAGGTATCCTGCCCGCCCCCGATGAGGACGTGCTGGCACGGCGCTATGAGATGATTTCTACCACCCTCGAGGCAGAAGGATTCGAGTGGTACGAGGTCTCCAACTGGTCCAAGCCCGGCGGCGAGTGCGAGCACAACCGCATCTACTGGGTAGACGGCAATTGGTGGGGTGCAGGCCCAGGCGCCCACTCGCATTTGGGCAACGAGCGCTTCTTTAACGTCAAGCACCCCTCGCGCTACATCGAGGCCCTCGGCCGCGACGAGCTGCCCATCAAAGAAACCGAGACGCTTACCGACGCCGACCGCCACATGGAAAAGATCATGCTCGGCCTGCGCCTGCGCGAGGGCATCCCGGAGGCCTGGCTCGATGCCCACGCTGCCCCCACCCTCGAGCGCTTGATCGGCCGCGGTCTGCTCGAGCGCGCCGGCAATCGCGTACGCATCACCAAGCCCGGCCGCCTGCTGGCCGATGGCATCATCACCGATCTCCTCGTCGCCGAAGAAACCTAATCCTCGTTCCCAGATCTTTAGACTTAGTCCAGTAGAAACCAAACCAGTTAGTTTTGACTCAGTCGATGAGAAACCTGTTATTCCGCTATTTTCTTGTTAGTCTTTTGATATGGACGATGCACTAAATCCGTATACCCCCGGTTCGGGACTTGCCCCTACAGTCCTCACTGGGCGCGACAGGGATCTACAAGCTTTTGACAACTTGATTAAGCGTGCAGAAAACAATTTGCTTGGCCGCCCGATGCTGCTCATTGGCCTTCGTGGAGTCGGCAAGACGGTCCTTTTGAACCAATTGAAATCACGGGCCGATAAGTGTGACTGGCTCACGGTAAAAGTTGAAGCTTCGCAAGGAGTGCGCGGGGCAGAGAGCGTACGGCGGGCAATTGCCAACGGGCTAGGAAAAGCTTCGCTGCGCTACCGTGCGAAGGCGTTGGTGAAAGAGAGTGCTTTGGCACTGTCGCGGGCGGTTGCATCATTTCACCTTTCCTTGGGGGACGGAGCAATGAACCTAGGAGTGGAGACTAAGGATTTAGCTCCTGTTACCGGAAACCTAGAGCTCGACCTGCAGGATGTCACCTCTGCTGTAGCGGAAACCCTAAAAAGGGATCGAAAGGCCCTTGCTTTCTTTATCGATGAAATGCAAGACCTAGATGAGGAAATGATGGAGGCGTTAATTTCAGCCCAGCATGAAGCAGGCCAAAACCGTCTACCCTTTTATATAATCGGCGCTGGTCTACCGAGCTTGCCCGGAAAAGTTGCTAGGTCGCGCTCCTATGCGGAGCGCATGTTTGAGGTACACACCATTGACCGCCTTGGCTTGCATTCGGCGCGCAAAGCTCTATCTGCACCCGCTGAGCGCCAAGACGTGGAATTCGAAGATGACGCTCTGGATTTTCTTGCGGAGGCAAGTGGACAGTATCCGTACTTTTTACAGGAGTTTGGATCCCAAATTTGGAAGGTAGGCGAAATCTCACCGTTTACCATTGCGGATGCAAGGCAGGCCGCTCGCTTGGGAACAAAGCAACTAGACGCAGGCTTCTTCCAAGCTCGCTGGGATCGAGCTACGCCAGCTGAAAGAGACTATCTCAGTGCCATGGCAGCCTTAGGCGATGGTTCAGCGGAAACGAAAGAAATCGGTGAACGTCTAGGGAAGGATAATAAAGCTCTTGGTCCGGTGCGGGCTAAGCTCATAAACAAAGGTCTCATTTATTCCCCTGAGCACGGTAAAGTCAGGTACACCGTCCCGAACTTTAAAGAATTTATCATTCGCCGAAGCGAATAGGAGCGCCATAGTGTCTACCTCAACCGATGCCCGCCGCAAGGAAGTCCTGCGCGCCATCGTGGCGGACTATATTGCCTCCCAGGAGCCCGTTGGCTCTAAGTCGCTCTTGGAGCGCTACCAATTGGGAGTTTCCTCGGCCACCATCCGCAATGACATGGCCGTGCTCGAATCCCAGGGCCTTATCTCCCAGCAGCACGCCAGCTCCGGCCGCGTGCCCACCCAGCAGGGCTACCGCCACTTTGTGGACTCCCTCCACGAGGTCAAGCCGCTGTCGGCCCCGGAGCGCCGCGCGATGCTTAACTTCTTGGAAGGCGGCGTCGACTTGGAGGATGTGCTACGCCGCTCGGTGCAGCTACTGGCGCAGGTGACGAAGCAAGCGGCTGTCGTCCAGCTGCCCAATCTCAAGGTATCCCGCGTCAAGCACTGCGAGGTCGTGGCACTCTCCCCAGTGCGCCTGCTGCTGGTGCTTATCACCGATAACGGCCGCGTGGATCAGCGCAATGTGGAGCTCGATGAAATCATTGACCAGGACCAGACCTTCCGCCTGCGCGACATCGTCAATAGCGCGCTAGTGGGCAAGACGCTTAGCGACGCCTCCGTGGAACTCGCCCACCTTGTCGATGACGCCCCCTTGGATATCCGCCACCACGTGCTCAAGGTGGCCACCACCCTCATCGAGACCCTAGTGGAGCAGCCCTCCGACCGGCTGATTATGGCCGGTGCTTCTAACCTGACGCGCGTGGCGCGCGAGTTTCCGGAAGGTTTGCCCAAGATTATTGAGGCACTAGAAGAGCAGGTCGTCGTCCTCAAGCTGCTTGCCCGCGTGCCCGATCTGGGCAACGTCTCCGTGGTCATCGGTGAGGAAAACGAGGAAGACCAGCTGCGCCAAGCCTCCGTCGTCGCCACGGGCTACGGCTTGGGCACCGGCGATGAGGTGGCCACGCTCGGTGGCCTCGGCGTGGTGGGGCCGACCTTTATGGATTACTCGGGAACAATTTCTAAGGTCTCTGCCGTTGCACGGTATGTGAGCGAAATTTTGGCCGGCGAGCAGTGCGAGTAAACTGGCTGGCCGCGAATAATTTTTTCAAGTTAACCCCAACAAGACGAATTAGAAGGAATATCTCTTACAGTGGCTCGTGACTATTACGGCATCCTCGGTGTTGATAAAAACGCAACTGACCAGGAGATTAAGAAGGCCTACCGCAAAATGGCCCGCAAGTATCACCCGGATCTGAACCCGGATGATGACGCTGCCGCGGAAAAGTTCCGCGATGCCGCGCTGGCCCAGGAGGTACTGCTGGATCCGCAAAAGCGCCAGATCGTGGACATGGGCGGCGACCCCATGGAGCAGGGCGGCGGTGCCGGTGCTGGCGCCGGTGGCTTTGGCGGCTTCGGTGGCGGCGGCCTCGGCGATATTTTCGCCGAATTCTTTGGCGGCGGCGCCGGCGGTTCCCGCGGCCCGAAGTCTCGCGTCCAGCCGGGCAATGATGCCCTGCTGCGCACCCGCATCACTTTGGAAGAGGCCTACACCGGCCTAAAGAAGAAGGTCACCGTGGATACCGCGGTGCTGTGCGATAGCTGTGGTGGTACCGGTTCCGAGTCCAAGGCCAAGCCGGTTACCTGTGATAACTGCAATGGCATGGGTGAAATCCAGGAGATGCAGCGCAGCTTCCTGGGCAACGTCATGACCACCCGTCCGTGTCCGAAGTGCCAGGGTTTTGGCGAGGTCATCACTGATCCGTGCAACCACTGCGCCGGCGACGGCCGCGTAAAGAAGCGCCGCGATATCACCGTGAATATCCCGGCCGGTATCAATGATGGCATGCGCATCCGCATGGCCTCCCAAGGCGAGGTCGGCCACGGCGGAGGCCCAGCCGGCGATCTCTACGTCGAGGTCCACACGGAGGAGCACCCCGTCTTCCAGCGCAACGCCGATGACCTGAACCTCACCGTGCGCGTGCCGATGATTGATGCCGCCTTGGGCACCAATTTCACCATCGACCAGCTCAATGGCGAAGAGCTCACCATCGACATCGAGCCGGGCACCCAGCCGGGCGAGTCCATCAAGGTCGATGGCGCCGGCATGCCTCGCCTGCGCACCGATGGCTACGGCAACCTCTTTGCCCACGTGGACGTTGTTGTGCCGAAGGACCTGGACCGCAAGACCCGCGAGTCCCTGGAGAAGATCCGCAACTCCCGCGACGAGGGAGCGCGCGTGCGCACCACCGGCGACGGCCAAGAGGAATCCTTCTTCAGCCGCATCCGCGATAAGTTCCGCCGCTAATGTCGCTGCCCGTCTTCATCCATCCGGATCTTTCCGTCGCGCGCACCGGCGAGGCCTTCAGCTTTTCCGGCCCGGAGGCCCGCCATGCCGTGACGGTCAAGCGCATGGGGGAGGGCGAGCGCCTCGAGCTTATCGACGGCACCGGTACCCGCCTTACCCTCACCATCACCGTAACCTCGGGCAAGGATTCCCTGGAAGGTACGGTCGACTCCATCGAGACCGCGCCCGATCCCACCCCGCGGGTGAGCGTGGTGCAGGCCATTCCGAAATCCGAGCGTGCCGAGCTCGCGGTGGATCTCGCCACCCAGGCAGGCGCGGATGAGATTATCGCCTGGCAGGCGGACCGCTGCGTGGCTAAATGGGACGGAAAGAAGGCGCCGAAGGCGGTGGCCAAGTGGCAGGCGGCCGCTGATTCCGCGGCCAAGCAATCCCGCCGCGCCCGCATCCCGCAGGTGCGCGGTCCGCTGACCACCCCGCAGCTCGTTCGAGAGCTCACCGGTCGCCGCGACGGCGCTTCTTCCAACGCACCGACCGTGCTTGTATTGCACGAGGAAGCAACCGTCTCCATCAAGGACGTGCCGCTCACAGAGGACGTCGTCCTGCTCGTCGGCCCCGAGGGCGGCATTGGCGACGCTGAGCTCGATCGCCTCAAAGAAGCCGGCGCCACGCCCATCAAGCTCGGCCCGGAAGTGCTGCGCACGGCGAGTGCGGCAATGGTGGCGCTAGCGGCAATCGGCATGCGCACCGAGCGTTGGTAGCAGGCGCTGGTAGCCTAAAGCACGTGCCTATCATCACGAAGAAATGTGAGCTAGATTCCGCCTACGTCAGCAGCGTGCTGGGTAGTGCGGACGATAACCTGCGCGTGCTCAATAACCGCCTGGATGCGGACCTGTTTGCCCGCGGCAATGTCGTCACCGTCACCGGTCCTGATTATGAAGTGGCTCGCGCCGCCAAGATCCTCGATGAGCTCGAGGCCATCGCCCGCCGCGGCCACGCCGTGTCCACCGATACGGTCAAGCACACCATGGACATGGTGGCCGTGGAGGCGCCGCAGTCGGTATCGGCGGCGCTGGCGGCGGACATCGTTAAGCGCCGCGGCAAGGCCGTCCGCCCAAAGACAGTGGGTCAGTCTGAATACGTGCAGGCCATCGACGATAATACGGTAGTCTTTGGCATCGGCCCGGCCGGTTCCGGCAAGACCTACCTGGCGGTGGCCAAGGCCGTGCAGGCCCTGCAGACCAAGCAGGTCTCGCGCATTATCCTCACTCGCCCGGCCGTGGAGGCAGGGGAGAAGCTCGGCTTTTTGCCGGGCACGCTCAATGACAAGATTGACCCGTACCTGCGCCCGCTCTATGACGCCCTGCGGGACATGCTCGACCCAGAAATGATTCCTAAGCTCATGGAAGCCGGCATCATTGAGGTCGCCCCGCTGGCCTATATGCGCGGTCGCACGTTGAACGATGCCTTTGTCATCCTTGATGAGGCTCAAAACACCACTCCGGCGCAGATGAAGATGTTCCTCACTCGCTTGGGCTTTGGCTCCAAGATTGTGGTCACCGGCGATATCTCGCAGGTAGACCTTCCACACGGCCAGGTCTCGGGCCTGCGCATCGTGCGCCGCATCCTGCGCAATGTGGATGATATCCACTTCGCGGACCTGGGGTCTAAGGACGTGGTGCGCCACCAGCTGGTCGGGCGCATCGTCAATGCGTATGAGACCTTTGATAATAAGAAAGCCGCTGAATACGAGGGAATGGAATGAGTATCGAATTTCTCAATGAATCCGGCTTCGAGGGCGTCAACGAGGAGATGCTGATTGACGTCGCCTCTTATGCCTTCGGCGCCATGGATATTAACCCCGATGCTGAGTGCACCATCACCTGTGTGGATTTGAAGACCATCGAGGATCTCCACGTGCGCTGGATGGATCTGGAAGGCCCCACCGATGTTATGAGCTTCCCCATGGATGAGCTCACCCCCGGCGCGATTGCAGGCGGCGGCCGCCCCGACGCCGTCGACCCAGGCCCGGCCATGCTGGGCGATATTGTGCTGTGCCCCGAATTTGCCTTGCGCCAGGCAGAAGCCGCCGGCCATTCCTTAGGCCATGAGCTTGCCTTGCTTACGGTCCACGGGTGCCTGCATCTTTTGGGCTATGACCACTCCACTCCGGCCGAGGAAAAAGAAATGTTCGGCCGCCAAAACGAGCTGCTTGCGGATTGGTACGACGATCTAGCCGAGCGCGGTGTTGCCTATCAGCCCAAGCCCTCCGGCCCCAAGGCTTTTCCTGACGCCGCCGAGCGCGCCAACCTAGACAAGCAGGTTCCCGGCGGCGGAATCCCTGCGGTGGGCGAACCGCAAGATAACCCGGAGGAATAATTTTTGTCTTTTCCTTGGTGAGCGCGCGGGCAGCGTAGCACAATGGGTAGCTATGACTATCCTTTCCATCCAGTCCCACGTCACCTACGGCCACGTTGGCAACTCTGCGGCCGTCTTTCCCCTGCAGCGCGCTGGCCATGAGGTATGGCCGGTTCACACGGTGAATTTCTCCAACCACACCGGCTACGGTGACTGGGGCGGACCGATGATTCCAGCCAGCGATGTCACCTCCATCATCGACGGCATTGAAAAGCGCGGCGCCTTCCCGCAGATCGACGCCATCCTTTCTGGCTACCAGGGCGGCGCCGACATTGCCGACGCCATCGTGGAAACCGTCCGCCGCATCAAGGCCGCCAACCCTAAGGCCCTCTACGCCTGCGACCCTGTAATGGGTAATGCCAAGTCCGGCTGCTTCGTCTCCGATGAGATCCCGCCGCTCTTGCGCGACCGCGTCGTGCCCGTCGCCGATATCATCACCCCCAACCAGTTTGAGCTGGGTTACCTCACCGATTCCGAGGTCGGCACCCTGGATGAAACCCTCGCCGCAGTAAAGAAGGCGCAGGAAATCGGCCCGAAGACCGTTCTGGTTACCTCCGTCAAGCGCCCAGAGACTGCCGACGACCAGATTGAGATGCTTGCCGTCGACGGCGACCGCGCCTTCCTTGTGTCCACGCCGCTGCTGCCGTTCAAGCGCAACGGCTCCGGCGACGTCACCGCCGCCCTGTTTACCGGCCACTACACCGAGACCAGCGATGTTAAGGAGTCCCTGCGCCGCACCGCCTCTTCCGTATATGACCTGCTGGAAAACACCTACGAGGCTGAGACCGCCGAGCTCCAGCTCATCCAGTCCCAAGACGTATTTGCGCACCCGCGCATGCAATTCAGCGCCGAGGAGCTTTAATCCACGCCTGGGCCTAATCTGCTAGGTCTATCGAGTGTCGGCCGAGCTGAGTAAACCTTCCCCTTAGCTCGGCTCTCTTATTTCATCAAGGCGACTTACGATGAGTCTCTTATACGAGACTACTTCTCCGGTCGAATAGTGTGACGTACCACTAGTGCGTCGGTAATATGGCTCCCATCACATCATCTACCTTGCGATAGGAGTCCACTATGTCCAGCACCGGCAGCATTAGCGCATCCCCCGACGGCCTGTTGATGGCCCTCATTCAGTATCCCGTTCCGGTGGTCAATACCCCGGAAGACGTCCAGGCTAGTGTGGACGAAATCTGCCGCATGGTGGGTTCCACCAAGGCCGGCTACCCAGACCTCGACCTTATTGTTTTCCCGGAATATTCTTCCTCCGGTCTCAACACCAAGATTTGGTCCTATGATGAATTCCTCATCGGCCTCGATGACCCAAAGGTGGACCAGTTCAAGCAGGCCTGCAAAGACAATGATGTCTGGGGCGTCTTTTCCATCATGGAGCCAAACCATGAGGAAGGAAAGCCGCCTTTCAATACCGCCATCATCATCAACTCCGATGGCGAAATCGCACTGCACTACCGCAAGCTTCAGCCGTGGACTCCCATCGAGCCTTGGTACCCAGGCGATCTGGGCATGCCGGTTTGCGACGGCCCGAAGGGCTCCAAGCTTGCCGTGAACATTTGCCACGATGGCATGTTCCCTGAGCTCGCGCGCGAGGCTGCATACAAGGGCGCCAACGTCTATATCCGTATCTCTGGCTACTCCACGCAGACCCAGGATCAGTGGATCATGACTAATAAGACCAATGCCTTCCAAAACCTGATGTATACCGCCTCCGTGAACCTGGCTGGCTACGACAACACCTTCTACTACTTCGGTGAAGGCAACGTCTGCAATTACGACGGCCACATGATTTCTGAGGGCCACCGCAATCCCGGCGAAATCGTCACTGCCGAAATCTTCCCAGAGCTGGCTGATAAGGCCCGCATCAATTGGGGCCTAGAAAACAACATCTTCAACCTGGGCAACCGCGGGTACGTGGGCTACCCCGGCGGCAAGACCGACAACTATCTCACCTGGGTCGAGGACTTGGCCAAGGGCGAGTATAGGCTGCCTTGGGCTGACGACGTCCGCATCAAGGACGGCTGGAAGTACTACCCGGACGGCCCGCAGCTCGGCCCGCTGCCGGACGAGTTTAAGTAAGCCCCGATAATCGACCACCAAGGCCCTGCACCCATCTTTACGGGCGCAGGGCCTTGACGTTGCTTAACGCTCTTCCTTCTATCTGTTAATACTCGTAGCCTTCAACCGCACCCGTATCCGAATCCGCTGGCGTATTCGTATCTGCGCCAGACTCTGGTGTGTAGCCTGCATCTATATCGCCGTAGCTATCGAGATAGTCTGAATCGGAAGGTGGAAGGCCTCCGTTGCACAGCTCGGCCCATTCCTCAGGGTACTTATAGCGACCTTCCTCACCGCCGCAGACTCCTTCGGCTCGAACAGATCTCTGTAGCTCTGGAGTATTGCAGAGCTCAGTTTGGTGCCAAGATCCATCGGAGAAGTGTCCAACTGCCCCTAATCCAATATCGCAATACAGTAACTCCGGCTCCGCGGCTGCTGCCTGGGGTTGGGTCTCCGGTTCAGCAGCAACGCTATCTGCAGGTTCTTCAGTCATGGCCTCTTCGCTGTTGGTCGTGGTGGAAGAGGTGGTGCTCGAAGAATTAGTAGAGCTCGAAGTAGAGGTAGTTGAGGAACTAGTACTCGTCTCGGCGGGCGGCTCGGAATCGGGCGAGGAGCATGCGGAAAGGATCAGAGTAAGGGCAGCGCCCAAAAGTAGGGCAGGGGAATTGCGGGGCATGAGGGCCTTTCGGAGAGTTAGCGTGGTATGCGCTGGGGAGAAGAGGTTTCTCCATAGATTAGCCCTATGTCGTGTCACCGGTGCGAATTGGATATGAACTAATCGGAGATCTTGACTCCGTGGGCTATTATTGCGGGTAATGAGTTCTGATTTTGATGCACAGTTTGATGCGGCATTCGAGGGTCTGCCAGAAGACCCCGATGATGCCGTGCCGGAAGGCGCCGAAAATACGGCAGCCCCGCTTGATTATTCGCAATACACCGATACCCCGGAGGGATTCCGCTCAGGCTTCGTCTCCTTTGTTGGGCGCCCGAATACCGGCAAGTCCACCCTGACTAATGCCCTGGTGGGGCAGAAGATTGCGATTACCGCAGACCAGCCGGAGACTACCCGCCACACCATTCGCGGTTTGGTCCACCGCGATGATGCCCAGGTCATCGTCGTGGATACGCCGGGTCTGCACCGCCCACGTACCCTTTTGGGCGAGCGCCTCAACGAGGTAGTCAAAGACACCTATGCCGATGTGGATGTAATCGGCCTGACCATCCCGGCCGATGAAAAGATTGGCCCGGGTGACCGCTGGATCCTGGAAAACGTGCGCAGCATCGCGCCAAAGACCCCGATCATCGGCATCGTCACCAAGCTGGATAAGGCCAGCAAAGATCAGGTTGGCGCGCAGTTGTTGGCCCTGCACGAGCTACTCTCCCAGGATGACCCGAATGCGGTAGTCATCCCGGTTTCCTCCAAGGAGGGTGTGCAACTGGATGAGCTGGTGCAGGTCATCGTGGACCACCTGCCGGAAGGCCCGAAGTTCTACCCAGATGACCACATCACCGATGAGGGCCAGGAAAAGCGCATCGAGGAACTCATTCGTGAAGCTGCTCTGTCCGGCTTGAAGGCGGAGCTGCCGCACTCGGTGGCGGTGCAGGTTGATGAGATGCTGCCGTCGCGCACTCGTGAGGGCGTGCTGGATATCCACGCCATTTTGTACCTGGAGCGCCCAGGCCAGAAGCGCATTATCGAGGGCAAGGATGGCCTGCGCTTCCGCCGCATTGTGGGCAATGCCCGCAAGGAGATTATTAAGCTGCTCGGCCACAATGTGTACCTGGATCTGCGCATCAAGGTGCTGAAGAATTGGCAGTCTGACCCGAAGTCGCTGGGTAGGCTCGGGTTCTAATCCACTATGCGCGAGAACTATCGTGACCGCGCAGTGGTCATCCGCACCTACGACTTTGGCGAGGCCGATCGCGTCATAGTCCTGCTTACCCGCGATCATGGCCTCGTGCGCGCGGTGGCCAAAGGCGTGCGCCGCGCCAAGTCGCGCTTTGGTTCGCGCCTGCAGCTCTTTGTCAACCTCGATGTCCAGCTGTATGTGGGCAAGAACCTAGCTACCATTTCCCAGGCGGATACCGTCGACTACTTTGGCGCGCGCCTCATTGAGGACTATGAGCGCTATACGGCCGCGTGCGCGGTGCTGGAATCGGCCGAGCGCCTTGCATTTGCCGACGCCGCCCATGATCCCTACCTCTACGAATCCGTCACCGCGACCTTGGAGCAGCTCCAGACCGCGGACCCGACCATGGCGCTGGATGCCTTCCTACTGCAGGCCATGGCGCATGCCGGTTGGGCGCCAAGCCTTTTCAACTGCGCCCAGTGCAACCGGCCTGGTCCGCACCACGCCTTCCACCCGGCAGTAGGCGGCGCAGCGTGCCACGAATGCCGTCCGCCAGGTGCTGCGGAAGTAGACCCGGAAACCCTGCACCACCTGTGGCTTTTGGCGCATAATCACCCGACGAACCCGACGAATGCGCAAAAGCAGGAGGGGCATCGCCTAGCGCGGGCGTACCTGCAGTGGCACATGGAGCGCAATGTTTCCGCATTGCAGGTTATGGAGCAGTAGAATATAGCCCGTGATTACGCCAGACCCGAACCGCACTTTGACCCCGCCGAATATCCCGGATGAGTTCATGCCGCGCCATATTGCGCTGGTCATGGATGGCAACGGCCGCTGGGCCCAGGAGAAGGGCATGAAGCGCACCGAGGGGCATAGGCGCGGAGAAGCCGTGCTTCTTGACGTCGTCGATGCTTGCCTTGCCGCCGGCGTTCCCTACCTTTCCGCGTACGCGTTCTCCACGGAGAATTGGCGCCGCAGCCCGGAGGAGGTCCGCTTCCTTATGGGATTTAACCGCGACGTGCTGCGCCGCCAGCGTGAGTGGCTCAATGAACGTGGCGTGCGCGTGGTGTGGTCGGGCCGCCGCCCGCGCCTGTGGCGCTCGGTTATTAAGGAGCTCGAGGCTGCCCAGGAGCTGACCAAGGACAATACCAAGATGACCTTGGCCATGTGCGTGAACTACGGCGGTAGGGCAGAGCTGGTAGATGGCTTTAGGGACATCGCCAAGCAGGTTGCCGCCGGCGAGCTTAACCCGCGCGATATTAAGGAAGAGACCATCACGCAGCACCTCTATGACCCAGGCATGCCGGATGTGGACCTCTTTCTGCGTCCGTCCGGGGAGAAGCGCACCTCCAACTTCCTACTCTGGCAGTCTGCGTACGCGGAGATGATTTACCAGGACAAGCTCTTCCCGGACTTCACGCCGGAGGATCTCTTCGCCGCCATCGAGGAGTATGCACGGCGCGACCGCCGCTTCGGTGGTGTGAAGAAGTAGTGCAAAAGAAAAACCTCAGCCGCCGGGAACTGGAGGCTGAGGTTAGGGGAGGGGCGACTTTGAGGGGAGGCGCGAGCGCGATTATGCGGAGGCGGCGCAGTCGCTGCAGATGCCAAAGACCTCGGCATCGTGGCCGGTGAGCTCGAAGCCGTATTCCTTGGCTACGGAGGTAGCCCACTTTTCAATGGGGCCGCCATCGATTTCTTCGGTGCGGCCGCACTTGGTGCACACCAAGTGGTGGTGGTGGGCATCGGTATCGCAATGGCGGTAGAGGGTTTCGCCATTGGGCATGTGGAGGGCATCCACTGCATCGATATCGGTCAGGGACTGCAGGGTGCGGTACACGGTGGTCAGGCCCACCTTTTCCTCACGCTCCTGGAGCTCGTGGTAGATCTCCTTGGCGGAGGCGAATTTCTCCATTTCCCGCAATACCTCAACGACTGCGGTGCGCTGCTTGGTATTGCGCGCGCCTAGTTTGGGAATACTGTCGTGTAAAGCCATGCCCTTAACATTATCAATAGTTTTTCAACAACTGCACAGTCAGGCGGCTTTTTATGCAGGCGGGGAGGGGTTAGGAGGCGATCTTGGCGGCGTCGGCAAGCAGGTCCAAAACCCGCGGCGCAATGAGCGAGTAAGTTACCTCGCGGCCGCTACGCTCGGAGTCTACGATGCCCGCCTGCTTGAGCACGCGCAGGTGCTGACTGATAAGGGGCTGGGACTTGCCGGTGGCCTTGACCAGCTCGTGGACAAAGTGATCGCGCTCGGCCAAGCGGGAAATGATTGCGATGCGTAGGGGCGAATCGAGGGCAGCGATCACGCCGGCGGCCGCAGAATTAATAAAGGCCGTGTCAGTGGTCGTCATAGGGGGTGTCACCTTCAATTCAATATCTATTACCTGTCGGGTACTCTTATATTACCCGATGTGTTCAATAGCTCGTATATATTTCAAATTAAATTCATGCCCCAATCCCACCGCCGGGAAGTGCTTCGGGTTAGACTGAACGAGATTGTCAAGACTGTCCCCTACCAGAGGAGTCCGAAAACTAATGGCATCCGTCATCGATACCGTTGTAAACCTGTGTAAGCGCCGCGGCTTGGTCTACCAGGCAGGTGAAATTTACGGCGGTTCCCGCTCCGCGTGGGATTACGGCCCTCTTGGTGTAGAGCTCAAGGAAAACATCAAGCGCCAGTGGTGGCGCCACATGGTGCAGTCCCGCGCAGACGTCGTGGGTGTAGACACCTCCGTCATCCAGCCGCGCCAGGTCTGGGTATCTTCTGGCCACGTCGAGGTTTTCTCTGACCCGCTGGTGGAATCCCGCCACACCGGCAAGCGCTACCGTGCGGACCACCTGATTGAGGCCTACGAGGAAAAGCACGGCCACGAGCCAGAAAACGGCCTGGCAGACATCAATGATCCAGAGACCGGCCAACCGGGCGACTGGACCGAGCCGAAGGCCTTCTCTGGCCTGCTCAAGACCTTCCTGGGCCCGGTGGACGATGAGCAGGGCCTGCACTACCTGCGTCCGGAGACCGCACAGGGTATCTTCGTCAACTTCAAGAACGTGATGACCTCTTCGCGCATGAAGCCGCCATTTGGCATCGCGAACATTGGTAAGTCCTTCCGTAACGAAATTACCCCGGGCAACTTCATCTTCCGCACCCGCGAGTTCGAGCAGATGGAGATGGAGTTCTTTGTCAAGCCGGGCGAGGACGAAGAGTGGCACCAGTACTGGATTGATGACCGCTACAACTGGTACGTGGACCTGGGCATCAAGGAAGAAAACCTGCGCCTGTACGAGCACCCGAAGGAAAAGCTCTCCCACTACTCCAAGCGCACCGTGGACGTGGAGTACGCCTTTGGCTTCAAGGGCTCCAAGTGGGGCGAGCTGGAAGGCGTGGCCAACCGTACGGACTATGACCTGTCCGTTCACGCTAAGGGCTCGGGCGAGGATCTGTCCTACTATGACCAGGCCAACGAGGAGCGCTGGATCCCGTACGTTATCGAGCCGGCCGCCGGCCTGGGCCGTTCCATGATGGCCTTCCTGGTGGATGCCTATGACGAGGAAGAGGCTCCCAACGCGAAGGGCGGCACCGATAAGCGCGTGGTCCTGCGCCTGGACCGCCGCCTGGCACCGATCAAGGTGGCCGTCCTGCCGCTGTCCAAGAAGGAAGAGCTTTCCGAGCCGGCCCGCAAGCTGGCCGATAAGCTGCGCGCACACTGGAACGTGGACTTTGACGTCTCCGGCGCCATCGGCCGCCGCTACCGCCGCCAGGATGAGATCGGCACCCCGTTCTGCGTCACCTTCGACTTCGACACCCTCGAAGACGATGCCGTAACCGTGCGCGAGCGCGACACCATGGAGCAGGAGCGCGTGAAGCTCGATGACCTCGAGGCTTACCTCGTCGCTCGCCTGATTGGGTGCTATTAATGCATTACACCAGCTGGGATCGCTCCGACCGCGCAAAGCCCGTGCTCTTGGCCGAGGAAGGCCCGGAGCAACTGGGCGTATTCTCGGAGCATTCCGCGGAGGTGGACGGCCACTTCTGGCGCACCGAGGTCAGTGACCTTGGCGCTTCTGCCACGCTTGCCGACGGCTCCATTTACCGCCTCGCCGGCCGCCCCGGCCGCGACAAGCGCCTAGAGGCATCGCTCAACGGCCGTACCTTCACCTTCATTAACGAAAACAGCGGCGACTGGATCATCGATGACGTCGATGATGAAAAGGTAGGCCAGTTCTCTGCCCGCAATTCTGGCGTGCGCAAGGCCATCCTGGAATTCGAGCACGATGCCGAGGGCCTGACCACCGCCGAAATCGCCGGCCTAAGCTGGTTTACCCGCGTCATCTTGGATGCCACCACCCAAGGCAAAGCCTGGGCGTGGATCATCACCTTGGTCCTAGCGTCCATCGTTGCCCTCGCTGCGCTATTTATCTTCTAATGACTGCGCAGTGGACCTGGCGTGCGAGCGCGCTTACTGACGCCGAAGGCAACGAGCTCGCCTCCGCGCGCGACGGAGTGCTTGCCACCGCGGCCGGTGAGCGCCTCTCTGTGGAATCCTCGATGGATTCCTCCTCCCCGCGGTTCTTCCTGCGCGCGCAGACCGCGGCGGGCGAAGATTTCTCGGTCTCCCAGGCTGGGATTACCGTCACCCGACTGCGCGCGACCTGCGCCGACCGCGAGTACCTGCTCGAGCGCCGCAACCCCTTCCGCCGCGAGCGCCGCATCGTGGCCCGCGGCACGGGCGCCGAGGTTGCCAGCACCGCACCGGCCGGCGATGGCCTGCGCGTGAGCGTGGGCGAGCTGCCGGAGCTCGATGCTATTTTCTTGAGCTACGCCTGCGCGCTTCTCGACGCCACCCCGCGCACCCTCCGCACCTAGCCCAGCGCCGGGGAGACTGGGCCCCGCGCGAGCCTAGAGCCGGACTGGAGGCCTGCCGGGCTTCCGGGCCGTGGGGCTGGGAGACCTAGAAGGAGCCGCCGCGGAAGCCGCCTCCGCCGCCACCGCCGCCGAAGCTTCCTCCACCGAAGCCGCCGCCTCCGAAACCACCGCCGAATCCGCGGCCGCCGCCGAGCATCTGGCCGATGACCACGCCGGTGACGATGTTATTGGCGGCATTGCCCATCTGCTGGCGCTGCTGGCGGCGGCGGTGTTCGTCTATGTCCTCCTTCGCGCGCTGCAGCGCCGCTTGGGCAGCGGCCACCGCCTCGCGGGAGGACTGCAGCGCGGCGCGAATATCGCTGCGCTCGGTGTGGAGGGCTTGGGCGTGGAGACGTTTGGCGTCGGCAAGCGCGGTGCGCGCACCCGAGCCGATGATGCGACCGCGGGAGGAAATGAGGTCTTCTGCGGCCTGGATATTGGATTCCGCCACGGAAATCTGCTGGCGGAAGAGGTCTAGCTGGCGCGCGTGCGTGGAGGTCTTCTCACGCACGCGGTCGAGCGCCTCATCCAGCTCGGTATCGATGGAGGTCAGCGCGGTGTGCTGGCCCAACGGATCCTGGTGGCCGTGGGCCTTGGCCTCGTTGACGGCGGTGCCGGCGCGGCCGAGAAGATCCTCGAGCTTGTCCCAATCCGCGGTGGTTCCCTGGGCCTTGCCTTGGCGCTCGAGCTCGCGGGCTTCGTCGATCTCGCCCTCGACCTCGGCGATAAGCGCCTCAAGGTTGCCGCGGGCGGTGGCGATATTCTCCTCAGCGTTTTCCACGCCGGAAATGAGGCGATCCGTCATCTCGCAGGCGTGCTCGATATCGCGAATAAGTCCCACCAGTGGGCCCTGCTGGCCGGCCGGCTGGGCCTGGACCCCGCGAGCCTTGTCGAGCAGCTTCTCGGCCTCGTCGAGGGACGCTGCGGCAAGCTCGGGGTTATCGGCAATGGAGGAGAGCACGTGCTCGTCATAGTTGGACTTTAGGCCGGCCAGCGTGGACTCGGCCTCCGGCAGGCGGGCGCGCAGGCCTACGGTGCGCTGGGTGAGCTCGTCCAGCTTTTCATCGGAGTGGATGAGCAGATCGCGCATCTTGGCAAACTCCTCGGCCTGCGCATCGAGGGCGTCGTCGGCCTGGCCGCAGGAGGAGACGATTTCTACCAGCATTTGGCGGCGCTCGGCGGGGGATTCCGGCACGGCATCATCCAGGCGCTGGTGCAGGTGGAAGGCCTTTTGCAGGGTAGAGGTGGAGTGGTTCATTGCCTTGGTAAACGGGCGCACGCGCTCGGGACCGAACTCAGAGAGCGCGATATTGAGCTCCTCCTTGCCGCGGCGGATGGACTCATCGGTAGAGACCAACTCCTCCTGGGCCAGCTGCTCCAAGGTCTCCAGCGGCAGGCGATTCAACTGGTCGGTGTCACCCGGGGAAATTTCGCGGGCGGACTCCAAGGTCTGTGCATTATTCTTCTTGGTATTGCGGCGCGAGTAGTACATGATTCCGCCACCGGCGGCGACGATGGCGGCCGCGCCACCGCCCAGCCACGCCAGGCCAGAGGAATCGGAGGCGGAGCTATTTGAAGCGGAGTTGCCCAGGGCGGCGTCGGCAAGCGCGACGGCCGAAGCACCGTATTCATCGCTGGCCAGCTTGTCATAGGCGGCGTCATACATCTGGTCCAGCCGACCCTGCGGCCAGTCCTTGCCGGTCTGCACGCCCATCTTGCGCTCCTCAATGGAAAGCGCATAGACCGCGGAGTTCGGCCCCTTGTCCTTGACCGCTTGGCCGGCAAAACTTTCCGGATCCGTGCCCAGCTCATCGGTGATATAGACAAAAAGGGTTCGGTGCTCGTCTTTTTGCAGTTGGGCGATCTTCTGCTCCAGCTGGCTCTTTTCCTCCGCGCTGAGCACGCCGGCCTCATCGGTGACCTTGTCCTGGAGGGTGGCAGTGCCCTGCGCCACCGCGGTGGTCTCGGCGGCGAAGGCAGACCCCGCACCGACGGAGGTGCAGCCTAAAATGAAAGCGGCAATGGCCGCGCGGCCCAAACGTGCACTCAAATTCATGCCCACCACTTTACCGGCTTAACTTTGCGCTCTGGCAGGTAATGTAGTGGGGCAGTGAAGTACGCAATTGTTTTAGGAACCGCCCAATACGATGGCCGCGCCTCCCGCATCCTGGCCGGCCGCCTGCGTCACGCCGGTGAGCTCGCCACGGCCGAGGGGTTGGAGGTCATTACCGTGGGCGGCAAGCTGCCCGGGGATAGGTTTACGGAGGCCGGTGTCGGCCGCACCTACCTGCGCGAGCGCTTCCCGCACCTGACCGTGCACGCGGTGGAGGAGGGCATGGATACCCGCAGCTCCCTGTGTGCGGTCAAGGAAGCCTTCGCGCTTTCCGACGCCACCATCATCACCGATCCCCTCCACCGCCTGCGCACCGCACTCATCGCCCGCCAAGAGGGCATTACGGCCATCGTCTCCGGCACGCCGTACTACCCGGCCGCGCGCTTTTCTAAGCCCTGGTGGCGCTATCTTGCCCACGAAACCGGTGGCGTAGCTTACGCGCTGGTGGCCGGCCTGCTTCCCGCTCGCGGTGCCGCAGCACTGCGCAATGGTTTCTACCGCGTGGAGCAGGTGCTGCGGCCCAATCAGAAGCTGCGGCATCAGACGATTCAGCAGGAAGACGACCGCGCTTAAGCCACGTTGCTCACCCAAAAGGCCTGTTCGCGGAATAAACTTTAGGCCGTGTCCTATTCTTATTCCGCCGCCGACTTTGCCCGCCTGGCTGATGAAAAGCCGAAGGGCTCAGCCTTCCACCCTGTGGAGGAACACCGCGGGGTCTTTGCCCGCGATCGCGCCCGCGTGTTGCACTCGGCGGCGCTGCGCCGGCTAGCGGATAAAACGCAGGTCGTTGGCCCGCGCGACGGCGATACCCCGCGCACCCGGCTGACCCACTCGCTGGAGGTCGGCCAAATCGCGCGCAGCATCGGCTCCGGGCTCGGACTCGATCCCGATCTCTGCGATATGGCCGGCCTTACCCATGACATTGGCCACCCGCCCTATGGCCACAATGGCGAGAATGCGCTCAACGAGGTTGCCCTCAACGGCTTCGAGGGCAACGCCCAAACCCTGCGTATCCTCACCCGCCTAGAACCAAAGGTCATCGTGAACGATGCCCGCGGCGAACCCCAAAGCTTTGGTCTCAACCTCACCCGCGCGGCCCTCGACGGCGCCTGCAAATACCCCTGGACCAAGACCAACCCGGATGGCACCACCAACCGCAAGTACGGCGCCTACGACGAAGACGCGCACCTTTTGGACTGGCTGCGCGAGGGCCATGCCGATAACCGCAAGTGCATCGAGGCCCAGGTCATGGACTGGTCGGATGACATCGCCTACTCCGTGCACGACGTGGAAGATGGCATCATCTCCCGGCGCATTTCATTGAACGTGCTGTGGGACTTAGTGGAGCTGGCCCAACTAGCAGAAAAGGGCGCCAAGGCCTTCGGCGGCACCGCCGACGAGCTCTTGGAGGCGGCCGATAGCCTGCGCAACTTAAGTGTTATCAACGCCATCGGTGACTTTGACTATTCCTTGCGCGACTACGCCAACCTGAAGAAGATGACCTCGGAGCTCGTCGGCCGCTATGTGGGCGCGACCGTTGGCGCCACCAGCGAGGCCAATGCTGATCTCATCGCCTCCAATGGACTTGGCCGCATGCACGGCGATCTCGTCGTACCCAAGCAAGCCGAAGCCGAGGTTAAGCTGCTGAAAACCATCGCCGTCCTCTATGTCATGGACGAGCCCGCCCACCTCGCACGTCAAGACCGTCAGCGCGAGCGCATCTACCGCGTCTACGACTACCTCGTCGCCGGCGCCCCCGGCTCCCTCGATGCCACCTTCCGCCTGTGGTGGGAGCAGGCCGATACCGACGCCGGCCGCGACCGCGCCATCATCGACCAGATTGCCTCCATGACCGAGTCCCGCCTGGAGCGTTTGGCTCGGCGGAGCGCGGAGCTGTCGGGGTTCCTCAGCTAAACCTGGCCCACCCTGTACCGCTAGAGTTAGGTCGAAACTCATCAGGCCAATCTGAGCGCGAAAAGGCCGAATTGAGAGCGCACAACCCTCAATTCGGCCTGATATCAATGGACCTAACGCCCCAGCCCCAGGGCCCGAGTCGCTAGCGCACCAACTTCACGCCCTGATCCTCTAAAACGGTAACAACACCCTCCAACTCCGCGTCCGCGATTTCCATGTCGGAGGCGATGATGACGGTGGTGCGCTGCTCGCGTAGGAAGTCCGCGAGGTCATCGAGGTTGCGGGGGCCGCAGTCCTCGCAGCCGCGGGTGCGGCCAAGCGCGTTGAAGAAATCCGCGCGGGTGCGGATGTGTTCAGTAATGAGGATGCGTTGCATTATTACTCCTCCGCGTCCGGGATAGAACAGAAGCTTTCATAGTGGTCATCGGTGTAGTACCACACATCTGGGTCGGTCTCGCTGCCGCCGCCGGTGATGATGCGGCGGGCGCCGCGGTTCTTACTGCCCGGGGTTTCTACCGTGTATTCGCGGTAGTAATTCTTGTCCTGCTGCGGCAGGCGTCCCTCGTAGTTGCCAAAGCGGGCGTTGTCATTATCCGGGTAGTTATAGGGGCCACCGGCCAAGATATCGTCCGCGGTGTCCTTCGCCTCGGCGGGGAGGGAGGACATCTCGCAGGTATCGGCGTCGTCAGCCTTAGCGCCTCCTGCGGATTCTGACGGCGAAGAAGCAGAGGAATCATCATGGCCGCCGAGGTCGAAGCCGAAGTAGCCTGCAACGACGGCAAGCGCAAGGCCGCCGAGGGCTACTGGGAGCGATTTCTTAGACGCTTGGGACTTGGGCATACCTTTATTCTTGCAGGTGCAGCGGTGAATACCGAAATCGGCCGACGCTCCCAACAAGGCCAAAAATTCCCCGTCACGGGGGTAGGTAAAGGCAGGTGGAATATACCCCATCAGAGGGTAAATTCCGCCCAAACCGTGAACCCACAGGCACCACACCATCCTGGCGCAGCCAGTTGAACATTCCCGCCGCGCGCGGGGTAGTCTGTACGCATGGCAAAAGGCAGAATTCCGGACAGCGACATCCAAGCTATCCGTGAACGCGCGCCTTTAGAAGAGATCGTGGGCGAGTACGTTCAGCTCAAGCCCGCCGGACACGATTCGCTCAAGGGTCTGAGCCCCTTCAAGGATGAAAAGACCCCGTCCTTCCACGTGCGCCCGCAGCGCGGCTACTATCACTGCTTTTCCACCGGCAAAGGCGGCGATGTCTTTAGCTTCCTGATGGAAATGGAGCAGGTTTCCTTCCCGGAAGCGGTAGAAGCGGTAGCGCAGAAGATCGGCTATCACATTAACTACCAGGGCGGTTCCACGGGCGCGCGCAATGAGAAGCCCGGCACGCGCCAGCGCCTCATTGCCGCGAATAAGGCCGCGCACGAGTTCTACCGCCAGCAATTGGAGACCCCGCAGGCGGCCACCGCGCGCGATTTTCTGCTGGATCGCGGCTTTTCCCGCGAGGTCATCTATGACTTTGAGTGCGGCTATGCGCCGGAGGGCTGGGATACCGCCACCAAGCACCTGCTGCGCTTGGGCTTTTCCTTCGAGGAGCTGGAGGCGGCCGGCATTTCCAAGATGGGCAAGCGTGGTCCCATTGACCGCTTCCACCGCCGCCTGCTGTGGCCCATCAAGGACCTATCCGGCAACGTGATTGGCTTTGGCGCCCGCAAGCTTTTCGACGACGACAAGCTCGGCAAGTACATGAACACCCCCGAGACCATGCTCTACCACAAGTCCAAGGTGCTCTTCGGCCTCGATCTGGCCAAGCGCAATATTGCCGATAACCACCAGGCCGTGGTGGTAGAAGGCTATACGGACGTCATGGCTATGTACGCCGCCGGCGTGAAGACCGCAGTGGCATCGTGCGGCACCGCTTTTGGCGGCGAGCATCTCCAGGTGCTGCGCCGGTTGATGCTGGATGATTCCTACTTCAACGGTGAACTCATCTATACCTTTGACGGCGATGAGGCAGGGCAGAAGGCCGCCATGCGCGCGTTTGATGGCGAACAGAAATTCACCGGTCAGTCCTTTGTCTCCGTGGCACCTGACGGCATGGACCCGTGCGATCTGCGCCTGCAGAAGGGCGATGCCGCAGTGCGCGAGCTCATCGCGGACCGCATCCCCATGTTCGAGTTTGTCATCCAATCCGTCATCGCGGAGTACCGCATCGATACCGCGGAGGGGCGCCTGCAGGCCCTGCGCCGCGCGGTCCCCGTGGTGGCGCAGATCCGCGATCAGCCTCTCCAGCGCGAGTACGCCCGCCGCCTCGCCGGTTGGGTGGGTTGGGCCAACCCAGAGGAGGTCCTCCAGCAGGTCCGCGCGGAGGCGCGCAAGCCCAAGAAGGCCGAAAAACCCACGATCCGCCGCTTCGATAACGCGAAGCAGCAGCCGGCGCAGCAGGACGTGCCGATGATCCATCCGCCGAGCCCCAAGGAAACCCACCTGTGGCCTCAGCGCGAGGCCCTCAAGCTGGCTCTGCAGATGCCGCAGGTAGCAGGCTCGTACTTTGATGGCATTACTGCCGACGCCTATACTAACGACGCCTACCGCCTCGTCCGCCAGGCAATTTCCACCGCCGGCGGCGCCGCCCAAGGCGCATCCATGCCCGCCGTGGAATGGATTGCCGCAGTAGCCGGCGAGATGCAGGATCTCACCGGCCGCAATTTCGTTTCCGAGCTCGCCGTAGAAGCAATCCTGCCTACCGACGTCGGCCCCGAAAAATACGCCGACTCTGTCCTTTCCCGCTTGCAAGAAACCGTGGTGGGCGATCAGATCGCCCAGCTCAAGGCCCGCCTCGGCCGCATGCGCCCCTCCGATGATGAGGCCAGCTATAACTCGCTCTTCGCTGACCTCGTCGCCCTCGAGCAGGCCCGCCGCGAACTCAACGACCGTGCCTTCCGCGGCACGCCTCCCCAAGCATAAGAATCTCCCCTCGGCACGCGACCAAATCGTCGTCGCACCGAGGGGAGGGGAGGAGGCCTAAAAGCTAGTCTGCAATCGACCTAGTCCTCATCGGGCTCATAAATGCGGTCCGCATTATCCATCTGCGATCCGCGCAGCCGGCCCTTGCTGTTGCGCTTGGAAGACAAATCGCGAACCTCGCGCATACGCGGTTCCGGGTCCAAGCGGTTGGCCACCGCCTTACGTGCAGAAGTGACGGCGGACTTGGTCACGGGGGAGTTGACGGCCTTTTCGTAGGCGCCCTTGATCTGGTGGTAGCGCTTGCGGCCAGCCTTAGTGCCAAAAACGTATCCTGCTGCGGCGCCGAAGACGAATTGGATCATTGCTTAGCGTGTCCCCTTATTCCTGTGCGAGTAAAAGTTCCCCACCAGCCTACCGCGAAGCTTTGGCGCGCGCCGCCAACCACGAGTGAGGGGTGGCGCTAGCCCCGCATTGGACTAGCACTTTTCATGGCGCGCAATACGCGCTAGTTTAAATGTGTGGAAAATAACAAGCGCAGGGATTCGGCAGCGGCTTCAGCAGTGGCGCTGGCCGCGCTTTTTACCGCGAGCATTTCTGCGGAATCTTCCGGCCACCAACCGGATACCGCCGCGGCGCACCAAGGCCCCAATTGGGCTGAAGAACGCTGAGTGGTGACCGCAAAGGTCTAACCGCCAATCCACGATTGTGCATGTGAGTTTAGCGTCGCGTTCACTTCCCCTTAACTTTAGCTAGATATTATTCGTGGGAATTTGATACTAGCAAAAGGTTTCTACGTTGAACTATCGGAATAATCTTCGCCCCGCAGTCCGTGGGCTCGCCCTGTGCGCGGCTACTGGGCTGACTATAGCCCTCGCACCGTCGGCCACAGCCCTTCCCGTAGCCGTGCCCCAGCTGCGTGAGCCTGTCACCCAGCAGTCCACCGGCCCAGCCCCAGTCCAGCACCCCGGTGCCCCGGTACCAGAGCCGTTTAGCACGGACTATATCGCGGGCTTTGAATCCGATGTTTCCTCTTATCAATTTGGCAACTACTGGCAGGTAGTCCAGCTTTTTGATCACATCAAGGTCCAGCCAGAAATCCGCCAAGAAAATATGGACAAGGCCGTGGCCATCAATAACGCCGCAGCCGGTGACCCCGCTTTAATCCGCCGCGCGCAGGCCGATGCCAAGGCCAGCTCGACGAGCGTGCTCAAAGCCGTTTCTGACTCGATGGGCAAGAACCTAGGCGATGCCTTCCGCGCCGCCTTGGCCGAGCACCGCCTGCCCAAAACCGAATACCTCTTGGGCAATGGCTACGCCGCTCGTGCGGGTGGGCTAGCCAATTCCACCATGTCAGAAAAGTACTACTTCAACTATCAGCGCCCGTACCAGCGCGCGCCGCAGGCGATTAAGCGCTATGACGATGGTTCCAAGGACCTTTACCCCACCTCGCCAGCGTTCCCCTCGGGTCATACCAATCAGGCAACCTGGATTACCACGCTGATGTCCTTCATGTTGCCTGAGGTAGGTCCACAGCTCATGCTGCGAGGCGCAGAGGCCGGCAACCACCGCGTGGTCCTAGGAGTGCATTACCCGCTGGATGTCATCGGCGGCCGCATGACTGGCCAAGCCGCCGCAGCCGACCGCCTCAATGACAAGCGCATGCGCAATGCTCTCTGGCAAGCCTCGATGGAAGTGCGCAAGGAGATTAAGTGGCGCACCGGCAAGACGGTGGAAGAATTGGTGGCCCAGGATAGGGCAGAGGGTGCCGACTATCAGTCCACCGACGATGCGGTAGAACAGTACTCCACATTCATGGACTATGACTTTGCCCCGCGCTACCGCACCGACGTCCCGATGGTCGTCCCGCAGGCCGCTCCAGTGCTGCTAGCAGCATCCCACCCAGAACTGACCTGGGATCAGCGTGCCGAGGTCCTCCGCCAGACTGCGCGTCCAGCCGGCAATCCATTGGATTGGCAGGCAGAGGGAGGCTCGTGGCAACGCCTCGATCTAGCCCGCGCCATGGCGGCCAAGGTGACCGTCGCCCCAGACGGCGGCGTGAGCGTCAGCGAATGAATTCAACAATGCCGGTAGCTTAACCTGAACTTTGTGGCCTAGTCGGATTGAGAGTTAAAGTATTTACAACTTTCCGTAAACGCTTGATCAACACCAAAGGAGTTCTATGCGTAGGGCTAAGGTTATGTGCGTTTATGGCACCCGACCGGAAGCTATCAAGGTGGCACCGGTCATTAAGGCGCTGGATAAAGATGAGCGCTTTGATTCGATCCCAGTCTCTACCGGTCAGCATACAGAGATGCTGGAGCAGGTCAACACCATGTTTGGCATCCAGCCGAAGCACGATCTGGGGCTCATGAAACAGGGACAGGGGCTTAATGAGCTTGTCTCCCGCGCCATTGCTGGATTGGGCTCCATCATTGAAGAAGAGCTAGACGTCATCATCTCCTAGGACGATACCTCTACCGCTATGGCTGCAACACTCGCCGGTTTCCATCGCTGGGTAAAGATCGTTCACCTTGAAGCCGGTTTGTGTACCGGCGATATCCACTCGCCGTTCACTGAAGAGGCGAACCGTAAGCTCATTGGTCAGGTAGCCGAGCTGCACTTGGCTCCAACCGAGGGATCGATGGAGAACCTACGTCGCGAGAATGTGCGTTCCAAGGGCATCGTGATTACCGATAATACCGTCATTGACGCTCTGCTCGAAGTAGCATCGTGGAATACGGAGTTCGCGGACACTGCCCTGCCGGAAGCCGCAGACTCCGATAAGCGCCTCGTTGTGGTTACGACCCACCGCCGTGAGAACCTTGAGGCGATGAAGGAAATTGGTGGTGCAGTTAAGGACTTGGCAGAAGCTTACCCGGAGATTAACTTCGCACTGCCGCTGCACCTCAACCCTAAGGTGCGCCAGGCTGTTCTGCCAGAGGTCGACCACTTGCCGAATATCATCATCACGGATCCGCTGCCTTATGACCAATTTACGCAGCTGCAAAACCGCGCAACCATCATCCTGACTGACTCCGGCGGAGTCCAGGAGGAGGCACCAGCATTGGGCAAGCCGGTGCTAGTCATGCGCCAAAACACCGAGCGCCCCGAAGCCGTTGTCGCCGGCACGGTTAAGCTGGTGGGCACTAATCGCGAGCTCATCGTGGCAGAGGCGAAGCTTTTGCTTTCCGACGGCGCCGCTTTCGACGCCATGGCCAACGCCGTTACCCCCTATGGCGACGGCAAGGGCGCGCAGCGCGCCGTCGCCGCCATCGCGCAGCTGACCGGGGTAGGCGAGCGCGTAGAAGAATTTCTGCCGGAGGTCGATTCCTCTAAGGGGCCCAAGGCAAGGAATAACTCGCGCGCCTGCCGGAGAAAGCGGATATATTAAAGGTATGAAACCGCTGGATATCCGCTGTAACCACCGAGAACGCACGAAAGCTGCAGACATCTTAGGGGATGCGCTTTCGGCAGGGCAGATTGACCTCGATGATTTTGAAAAGCGCTCGGCCGCCTGCGTAAATGCAACGACCCGCGCTGAGCTCATCGAGCCGCTGGCTGACCTTGTAGAGGACCCAGAAGTTCTCCTTTTTGGACAAGAAAGAAAACTCGCAAAAGCCTACGCGGGGCAGCAAGAATCCAAAGCCATCGCCAAGGTGGAGCAGGCCATCCGACAGGTACAGCCGAGCGTGCAGGAGACCCGCTCCTTTGCGGTGGGGATTTTTGGCGGTTCCACTGTCAGCGGTGGGGCAGTAGCTCGTTCCCTGACGGCCTTGGGCCTTTTCGGCGGCGTGGACATTGATCTCACGGGCGTAGCCCTGCACAGTCGTTCTACCACCATCGAGGCGGTGGGCGTCTTTGGTGGCGTGGATGTCTATATCCCCGAAGGCTTCCGCGTCCACGTCGGCGGTGTAGGCCTTTTTGGCGGGCATGACCTCAAGGTAGAAAACAGCGCCATTCATCCGAATGACCTGCCAGTGGACGCACCAGAAATCAACGTCAATTGCTACAGCCTCTTCGGCGGCGTAGACGTTCACGTGGGACGCCGCTACGGCGGTTAAGCAGGCTTAGAAGCTCGAGGGAGTATCAAGAGTTACGGCTTGGCCTCAGACTCGCTTACAGCACTTTCCGGCCCCTTCGAGCAAGCTTTGGAGACACCCGCGCCAGTCTACTGATTACTAGGAACATTTAACGCGCTCGGGGCGCTCTACGTATCTAGAAGCCGGTCTAGAGTTGTGGACAATGGTACAACCACTCGCACCGGTGTTTAGCCGCACGAAACCGCTGCCTCATGCAAGGCAGCAGGGCGTACCAAGGCACATGGGCTTCCGGCTTCAACTGGAAAAATAGGCCTGAAGCCGAGATCTACAGGGCATTCTTTAAACCTCGTTAGCAACTCATGAACCTGGCAGGGCAGTATCGCCAGACAATATTGTGCAGACCACCAAAGTCGACGGCCAGGTGGAGACACGAAAAATCTACGACAAACTAATCCAGGATTCTCCTCAACACTGCCGTCCGATGGCCTCAAGGATCCCCGCTTGGTTCTCTTACTCGGCCGTATTCGAGCTTAATGCACTTGTGTATAAGCAGTACTTCCACCGCAGCGCCTAAAGATGGCCTAAACGACACGATGTGTTGGTGAGGTTGTACGGCTAGCCGGTCTGGCGTGCTGATATTAGGACTATTTCACTT
>NZ_JASPHJ010000007.1:25650-134406 GCF_030229085.1 Corynebacterium sp. MSK158 | reverse complement strand
ACTTCGAGCTCTCAATGAAAACTACTCCCCACTAATCGGAAACTGATTTCTCAGTCCAACTAATGGGGAGCAGTTCAGTGGAATTCGGGGACTATTTGATCGAAATGCGAAAAAGGAAGGCGCACTGCAAAAAGGAAGGAGCCCAGCGAGGCTCGTTTTAGAGGATCTCGCCCGGGGTATAGGCCGCGGCCTTGGGATGCTCGCCTACCAGGGCGTTGATGCGGTTGAGGACCTGGCTGACCTGGGACTCGGCGGCGCCAATGAAGGCGTGCTTATTGGCCAGGGCGGCCTCGAGGTCGGACTCGTCCATAGGCAGGCGGTCATCGGCGGCGAGGCGTTGGACTAGGTCCTGCTCGCCGCCGTTTTCGCGCATATTGAGCGCGACGGCCACGGCGTTTTCCTTGATGACCTCGTGGGCGGTCTCGCGGCCCACGCCGGCGCGCACGGCCGCCATGAGGATGCGGGTGGTGGCCAGGAAGGGCAGGTAGCGCTCCAGTTCGCGGTCGATCATGGCCGGGAAGGCACCGAACTCGTCGAGGACGGTAAGGAAGGTTTCGAATTGGCCGTCGAGGGCGAAGAAGGCGTCGGGAAGCGCGACGCGGCGGACGACGGAGCAGAAGACATCGCCCTCGTTCCACTGCTGGCCAGCGAGGTCCGCGGCCATGGTGAGGTAGCCGCGGAGGATGACCTGCAGGCCGCCGACGCGCTCGCAGGAGCGGGCGTTCATCTTGTGCGGCATGGCAGAGGAGCCAACCTGGCCCTCCTTGAAGCCCTCGGTGACGGTCTCGTTGCCGGCCATCAAGCGGATGGTGGTGGCCAGCGAGGACGGGGCGGCGCCGAGCTCCACCAGGGCGGAGATGGCGTCGAAGTCGAGGGAGCGCGGGTAGACCTGGCCCACGGAATTGAAGATGCGGTGGAAGCCTAGGTAATCCGCGATGGCCGTCTCCAGGGAGGCGAGCTTGTCCTCGGAGCCGCCCATGAGATCGAGCATGTCCTGGGAGGTGCCCATCGGGCCCTTGATGCCGCGCAGCGGGTAACGGCCAAGGAGGTCTTCGACGCGCTCGATGGCCAGCAGCATCTCATCGCCGGCCGTAGCGAAGCGCTTGCCCAGGGTGGTGGCCTGCGCGGCCACGTTGTGGGAGCGGCCCGCCATGACCAGGGACTGGTACTCGGCGGCGTGGCGGCCGATGCGGGAGACCACGGCGATGGCCTTATCGCGGATGATCTCCAGCGAGGTGTGAATCTGCAGCTGCTCCACGTTCTCGGTGAGATCGCGGCTGGTCATACCCTTGTGAATGTGCTCGTAGCCGGCCAGCGCATTGAATTCTTCGATGCGGGCCTTCACATCGTGGCGGGTGACGCGCTCGCGCTCCGCGATGGACTCGAGGTTCACGTCCTCTACCACGGCCTCGTAGGCATCGATGGCCTTGGCGGGGATGTCTACGCCCAGATCCTTCTGGGCGCGCATGACCGCGATCCAGAGCTTGCGCTCCAAGATGATTTTATGCTCCGGGCTCCAGATATTGGACAGCTCCGCGGAGGCATAGCGGGAGGACAGGACGTTGGAAATCTTCTTCTTTTCAGCCACGTGGCTATTATTCCATGCCTGCCCCGCCGCGGGGTGAAAGGTTAGAGAGAAATCTCACCGGCTTCTGCTCGCTTGCCGATGTCCCGGCGCACAAAGCCACCCGCAAACTCGATGCCGTCGACGGTGGCGTAGGCGTCTGCGCGGGCGTCGGCAAGCGTGGCACCCTTGCCCAGCACGCTGAGCACGCGGCCGCCCGCGGTGCGGTAGGCGCCATCGGTATGCACGGTGCCGGCATGGAGGACGCGCTGCGGATCGTCCAAGGCAGCGCCGGAGATGGCATCGCCCTTGCGCGGGGAGGCCGGGTAGCCCTCGGCCGCCATGACGATGATGACGGCGAAGCCATCCTCCCACTCCAGCGGCGGGAGCTCGGAGAGGGTGCCGGTGGCCGTGGCGTTAAGGGCCTCAGCCAGCGGGGACTTGAGCAGGGAGAGCACTGCCTGGGTCTCTGGGTCGCCGAAGCGGCAGTTGAACTCGACGACGGCCGGGCCTTCTTCGCCCCAGGCCAGGCCGGCGTAGAGCAGACCGGAATAAGGGGTGCCGCGGCGCGCCATCTCCTTGGCCACAGGGGTGCAGACCTCGTCCACGATGCGCTGCACGCCGTCCTCCGGCAGCCACGGCAGTGGGGTGTAGGCGCCCATGCCACCGGTATTGGGGCCCTCGTCGTTGTCATAGGCGCGCTTGTGATCCTGAGCCGGCAGCAGCGGGACGACGGTCTCGCCATCGACTAAGCAGAAGAGAGAGACTTCGGGGCCGTCGAGGAAGGATTCCAGCAGCACCGGGTTGCCGGCTGCGAGGACGGCATCGATATGGGCGCGAGCGGCGGCGCGGTCCGGGGTGACCACCACGCCCTTGCCGCCGGCCAGGCCATCGTCTTTGACCACGAACTGCGGACCAAAGCGGTCGAGGGCGGCTTCAATGTCGTCCTCGCCCGCACCTGGGCGCAGCTGCTCCGCGCGGGCGGTCTTGACGCCGGCGGACTCCATGACGTCCTTGGCAAAGGCCTTGGATCCCTCGATCTGGGCTGCGTCTTTGCTGGGGCCGAAGACAGCGATGCCGGCCGCGCGCAGGGCATCGGCCACGCCGGCGACGAGGGGAACCTCAGGGCCGATGACAACGAGGTCCGCGGCGATGCTCTGGGCGAGCTCCACCATGCGATCAGCGTCATCTACCTGGGAGTAGTCCGGGTGGACGGTAGCGAGGGCGGACATGGCCGCGCTGCCTGGCGCGGCGTGGATTTCGGTGCTCTTAGGGTCGGCGGACAGGCCCTTGACAAGGGCGTGTTCACGGCCGCCCGAACCAATTACGAGAATGCGCATGCCCACCATCATAACCAGCGGGTAGCCTGGCACACATGGCTTCTGTATTTACAAAGATCATTAATGGTGAACTACCCGCTCGCTTTGTCTACCGCGATGAGACCTGCGTGGCTTTCCTCTCCATCGAGCCGCTGCGCTACGGCCACACCCTGGTCGTGCCCATCGAGGAAGTAGATAAGTGGACCGACCTGGATCCCCAGACCTGGGCCCACCTCAACGAGGTCGCCCTGGAAATCGGCGGCGCTATCAAGACCGCATTTGATACCCCGCGCACCGGCTACATCATCGCCGGATTCGATGTCCCGCACACCCATATCCACCTCTTCCCCACCGAGAAGATGGAAGAGTATGACTTTGCCAAGGCCTTCGACGCCGAGAACACCGACGATGCCGCGATGGATGAGGCGGCCGCCCGCATCCGTCAGCACCTCGGCTGCAACGAGGACGGTATTCGGGAGGACTAGGGCTCAGAGGGGGCGTCGGCAAGCGCGGGCAGGCGCACCGTAAAGGTGGTGCCGCGGCCGAGCTCGGAGTCGACGCTAATGCTGCCATCGTGCTGCTCCACCAGGGAGTGGACGATGGCCAGGCCCAGGCCGGAGCCGCCCGTATCGCGGGTGCGCGAGGTATCCGCGCGGTAAAAGCGCTCGAAGATGTGTGCCGCATCTTCCTGGGACATACCCTTGCCGTCATCGCTGACATCGACTAGCACGTCATTAGCCTCGCGGCGCAGGCGCAGCGTCACGGTCGCATCCTCGCCGCCGTGGCGGATGCCGTTGGTCACTAGGTTGAGCAGCACCTGGTGCAGGCGGCTGGCATCGCCATTGACCACCGGGATGGATTTGGCGTCGTTGGCCACCTCAATCTCGCGGCCGGGGAAGGCCGCGCGCGCGGAAGAGCCCACGGACAGGGCCAGTTCCAATAGGTCCACCGGGCGCAGGTCTAGGCGCGTGCCTTCAGCGCGGGTGAGGGCCAGCAGGTCCTCCACCAGCAAGGACATGCGCTTGGACTCATCGTCGATCTTGGAAAAGACTAGGTCCACGTCCTTGGTGGCGCCGGAGCGATAAAGCTCGGTATAGCCGCGCAGGCTCGTCAGCGGCGTGCGCAGCTCATGCGAAGCATCGCCGACGAAGCGACGCATCTGTTCCTCTTTCTCCTGCGCGCGCACGACGGAGCGCTGCAGCTGACCCAACATGATATTGAGCGCGGCAGCCAGCTGGCCCACCTCCGTGTGCAGCGGCCACTTGGGCACGCGTTTGTCTAGGTCGCCTGCCGCGATTTGCGACGCCGTCTTTTCCACCACCCGCAGCGGCCGCAACGCCCTGCGAATAAACCAGAAACCTACGGCCGCAATGGCAGCCAAAGCAATGGCAGCAATGGTCACCTGCACCATGGCTAGGCCGTGCAGGATTTCTTTTTCATGGGTCATGTCCTTAGCAATGACCGTGATGACGCCATTGGAATCCGCGAAGGCGAGCGCGCGCCACTTGGTGTTGTTTTCGATGGAACCCACGGTGGTGGGGTAGCCGCCGAGCGGGATATTCTCCGCATTCGGGGTGGTTGACGATGGTCCCGAGTAGCGGATGGTGCCATCGGGCAGGTAGTTCAGCACCACGTATTCGGTAGGCGGGCGCTTGGTGTGATCGCCGATGAAGAAGTCATTGCTGATATCGCGCGCCCATGTGGTCGACGCGGAGCGCAGCTCATCATCGACGTTGTTGAAGAGCACGTTGCGCATGATGGAATTCACCGCAAAGGACGAGCCCGTAATGCCGAGCCCGGAGACCACGACGAGGAGGATGACCAGCCACGTCCGCAGCGGCATTGCCTGCGGAATCTGGGAAAACATTCGCCGCTTGGAGGACTTTTCCTCCCCTTCGCCTTGCCCCAGGCCCTCAAGCCACATGGACTGCGGGCGCGCCGCCGCCGGTGCAGGCGCCTGGCCCTGGGTCTCCTGTGAATCTTCCATCACTTAAGCACTTTAGGAGCGCGGGGTGCGCAGTACATAACCCACGCCGCGCACGGTGTGGATCAGCTGCGTCTCGCCGGTATCGATCTTGCGGCGCAGGTAAGAGATATAGGACTCGACCACGTTGCCATCGCCGCCGAAATCGTAGTGCCACACATTGTCCAGAATCTTGGACTTGGACAGCACCACTTCCTTGTTCTGCATGAGGTAGCGCAGGAGGTTGAACTCGGTGGGAGAAAGTTCGATGAGCTCGCCGGCCTTGGTGACCTCATGGGTGTCATCATTGAGCGTCAGATCCGCATAGCTCATGGTGGCATCGTTGGTGGATTCTTCCGCCGCGCCGCCGCGGCGCATGATGACGCGCAGGCGGGTGATCACTTCTTCCAGGCTAAATGGCTTCGTCACGTAATCATCCGCGCCGATGGTCAGGCCGTGGATGCGCTGGTCCACACCGTCCTTAGCGGTGAGGTAGAGCACCGGGCCGTCCAAGCCTTCTTGGCGCAGCTTGCCCAGCAGCTCGAAGCCATCCATACCCGGCATCATGACGTCCAGGATGTAGGCATCAGGGTTTACTTCGCGGGCAATGCGCAGCGCCTCGTTGCCGGAATTGGCGCTGTACACCTCGAAGTTCTGGAACTTCAGCGATACGGTGAGTAGCTCCACAATATTGGGTTCGTCATCGACGACAAGAACCTTGGCGAGTTTAGTGTCTTCCATGTTCTCCTCAGATCCCCTTAAAGGTTGTGATTTTCTAACACGTCATCATGACACGCTTGCTTTCCAGCCTACTGAAGAGTTTCTGCCTGAATCCTGTGAACGTGAGTACTCGGCCTGGTCGGGGCAAAAGAAAACCACGCCCCTCCCCAGGCGAGGAAGGGCGTGGTAGCTAGCGCAGCGCGCTATTTAGAAGTCCTGCGGGCGCGGGATGTTGCGCAGGTTGGACTTTGCCATGGTGATCATCTGGCCAACGCCACCGTCCAGAACGGTGCGGGTGGCAGCCTTGGAGAAGCCCATGAGCTGCTCGATGGTCAGCGTTGGTGGCAGGGAGAGGGCGTTGGGGTCAGTAACGACGTCGATAAGAGCCGGGCCGTTATAAGCCAGCGCCTTCTTGATCTGCTCCGGTGCGTCCTTCGGATCTTCAATGCGGAAGTGCTTGATGCCGGAAGCCTCTGCAATCTTGGCAAAGTTGACGGACTCATGGTCGGTCTCGTGCTCCGGCAGACCCTGCACCAGCATCTCCAGCTTGACCATGCCCAAAGAAGAATTGTTGAACACGAACATCTTGATAGGCAGGTTGTGCAGCTTCACGGTGAGCAGCTCACCCATCAGCATGGACAGTCCGCCATCACCGGAGAAGGTGATGACCTGGCGGCCCGGGTTAGCGGCCTGTGCACCCAGTGCCTGTGGCAGGGCGTTGGCCATCGTGCCGTGGCGGAAGGAGCCGATCTGCTCGCGCTTGCCGTTAGCGGTGATGTAGCGAGCGCCCCACACGTTGCACATGCCGGTATCGACGGTGAAGATGGCATCCTCATCGGCGTTCTTGTCAATGAGGTCAGCAACGTACTCCGGGTGGATCGGGGTGTGCTTGTCCACGTTGGAGGTATAAGCCTCAACGACGTGCTCCAGCTTGCCGTAGTGCTTCTTGAGCATCTTATCCAGGAAGGAGCGGTCCTTCTTCTCATCCACGTGCGGCAAGATGTTCTCGATGGTGGCGGCGACGTCACCGGTGACTGGGTAGGAAATCTTGGTGCGGCGGCCGATGTGGGAGCCGTTGATGTCCACCTGTGCCACGTTGGCATCCGGCAGGAAGTCGTTGTACGGGAAGTCGGTACCCAGCAGGATGAGCAGGTCAGCCTCGTGGGTGGCCTCGTGTGCCGCACCGTAGCCCAGCAGGCCGTTCATGCCCACGTCGAACGGGTTCTCGTACTGGATGTACATCTTGCCACCCAAAGCGTGGCCGATGGGAGCCTTGATCTTCTCCGCCAGCTTGAGCACCTGCTCGCGGGCATCCTTGACGCCGGCGCCAACGAAGAGGGTGACGGACTTAGCCTCGTTGATGGCCTGGGTCAGGGCAGCGGCCTCGGCCGGATCCGGGAAGACGACCGGGCGGCCAGCAGAGATCTTGGACTCGACGAAGGAGTCATCCTCAGCCTCCTGCATAGAGACGTCACCCGGGATAACGAGGACGGAAACACCATTGCCGGCCATGGTGGACTGGATGGCGTGGTGCAGGACAACGCCGCCCTGCTCAGCGGAGTTGACCATCTCGCAGTAGCCAGAGCACTCTTGGAAGATTGCCTCTGGGTGGGTCTCCTGGAAGAACTTAGAGCCGATCTGGCGGGATGGGATGTGGGAAGCCAGTGCCAGAACCTTGGCGCCGTTGCGGTGGGCGTCGTACAGGCCCTGGATCAGGTGGGTATTGCCCGGGCCGCAGGATGCGGCACATACGGCCAGCTTGCCGGTGGTCAGGGAATCTGCCTCAGCAGCGAAGGCTGCTGCTTCCTCGTTGCGGACGTGAATCCACTCGATGGAGGAGCGACGGACGGCATCAACGATCGGGTTCAGGGAGTCACCGACGAGGCCATAAATGCGCTCGACACCCTGCTTTTCCAGGGTGTCAACTAGCTGTTCTGCATAATTACGTGCCATTAAAAATCATCCTTAACTCTTAATTGGTGTTAATACCACTGTGCTACTTAGACCGCAGGAAAGTCCACTTATCTCCTATACACTCACACATCGCGCCCAGCTGTGAGGAAGGCAATACTAACCTATCTTCGGCTACAAACTGTAACGACCGTTCGGTACTGTTTACTGCGCTATGAGTATCCACCCGTCCCGCGCACAAGACCACACCGCTGCGGCCTCCACGGCCACCCAGCGGTGGTCTTTCTGCGCCGTCATCTCTCTGGGGTTACTCATGGTTGGGCTGGATAATTCCATCCTCTACACCGCATTGCCGCAGCTGTCGCAGCAATTGCATACGACCGATACCCAGCAGCTCTGGATTATCAACGCCTACGCGTTGGTGCTCTCCGGCCTCCTTCTTGGCGCCGGCACACTGGGCGATCGCACCGGCCACCGGCGGATGTTCCTCATCGGCTTGGCCGTCTTCGGCGGCGCTTCCCTGCTCGCCGCTTATTCCCCCAGCGCTTGGACGCTGGTTTTAGGCCGCGCCTTCTTGGGCTGCGGCGCCGCCATTATGATGCCGTCGAGCCTGGCGCTCATCCGCCTGACCTTTCCCGATGAGGTGGAGCGCAACACGGCCATTGGCATCTGGGGTTCTGTCGCCGTCATCGGCGCGGCAGCTGGCCCCACCGTGGGCGGCTTCTTTTTGGAGCATTTCTGGTGGGGCTCGGTCTTTTTGCTCAATGTCCCCGTTGTGGTCGTGGCTATTGCGCTGACCTTGTTCCTTGCCCCGCCAAACGCTCCGAACCCTCATAAACACTGGGACTTCCCCTCGTCCCTGTATTCCCTTATCACTCTCGCCAGCCTGGTGCTGGCCATTAAATCCCTGGCACACAATTGGCCGGTAAGTGCCGCCGCAGGCATCGTCTTCATCTGCGGCGCGCTCGCCTTTGGCCGCCGCCAGGCTCGCTTGTCAGATCCCCTGCTGACCTTCGATATCTTTGGCTCCCGCATCTTCAGCGGCGGGGCCCTAACGGCCGGCGGCGCCATGTTCGGCCTCGCCGGCCTGGAGCTGCTGAGTACCCAAAAGCTGCAGCTTGTCGATGCCCTCTCACCCCTCCACGCCGGCCTCATCATCTCCGCCATGGCGCTCTCTGCCATCCCTACCTCCATCCTGGGTGGCGCCATCTTGCATCGCGTGGGGTTCCTCCCACTCATTAGCGGCGGATTCTTGCTCATGGCCGCCGGCATGGCACTGGTGGTGGTGAGCCGGGGCGAGACGCTTCCCCTATTCGTCTCCGCCCTAGTGCTCACCGGCCTAGGCGCGGGCCTGGCCATGTCCGTGTCCTCGACCGCCATCATCAATGCCGCTCCGCTTCATCGCACGGGCATGGCCTCGGGCGTAGAAGCGGTCTCCTATGAATTCGGCACCCTGATCTCCATTGCACTGACCGGCACCCTCGTGCCACTGCTCATGGCCCGCGAACTGCCCCCTCACCTCGCGGAACAGGGTACCGACGCACTGCATCACCCCTCTTCCCACGCGGCCGCCGCGAGCGCCTACAATGCCGGATATCTTTCCACCATCGGCGGCCTAGCTTGCTTCGCCTTGCTCCTAGCCGCGATAACCGCCTGGTGTTTCCGCGATAACCCCAAATCAGGAGATCCCTATGCCGCGACTCAACAAAAAGACGGCAGCCCTTGAAGCTGCGCTCGACATCATCGCCGCTGAGGACGTCTCTGGCCTTACCTACGACTCCCTGGCGCAGGCGACCGGCATGTCCAAGTCCGGACTCATTTATCACTTCCCTACCCGCCACGATCTGCTCGTAGACTGCCATGGATTTTGCGCCGCACGCTGGGAGGCAGAACTCGAGAAGCTGGCCGGCGGCCACCCGGCAAGCAAGCTCAGCTGGGCCGAGCGCTCCCGAGCGCTCGTATTGTCGATGGGCAAGAACGACCCGCTCATCCAACTTTTGATGTGCGTACATTCCCAGACCCACCCGGATTTTTCCGCCCAGTGGGCCGAGGTGGATGCGCGCTGGATGGTCGATCCTTCCGCCGCCGAGACGGACGAGGATGATCTGTTAGTCATGCTCCTTAGTACCGGCCTGTGGGTGCACGATCACCTCAACCAGCGCAAGCTATCCCCCGCTAATCGCCAGCGCATGGTCGACCGGCTTTTTCGGCTTATTGATGCCCCCTCAAAAACCACCGAAGGCTAGGCCCACACCGGGGCCCAGCCTCCTTTTGAGCTGGAGACGAGACTTGAACTCGCAACCTACGCATTACAAGTGCGTTGCGCTACCAATTGCGCCACTCCAGCACCGCGGGAGAAATCCCGCTCGTTGCATAGTACCCGAGCACCGCCGCCGAGGGGAAAGCCGGTCCCCCATCTATGCATTGGCAGGGTGCAGGGGCTAAAGTTCAGGCAGAATCTTTCCCACATTCACAGCGCTTTTTCGAGGGTTATTTCCGTGTCATTTTTGTCCGCTATGCGGGAGCGCCTGCGCGCTTCCTCAGGCCAGGTAGCCATCATCGACGCGGCTAAAGCCGCACCGCCGCCATCACCACTCGCGCCGGTCGATCTGACCGACGCCGCCCAGGTCACCGGCGTTATGGAGATCGCCGCGCGCATTGGTGAAATCCTCATCGGAGCCGGCACCGCCAACTCGGATGCGCGCGCCCAGGTGCACCTGGCAGCGTCGTCGTATGGTTTGCACTACTGCCACGTGGACATCTTGATGAATACCATCACCATCCACACCACCATTGGCACCGGCGAGCAGCGCAAGAACCTGCACGTCTTCCGCGTGGTGCCGAGCATTGGCGTGGATTTTTCCAAGCTCGCGGCCGTCGATAAGCTCATTCGCTCCATCCATTCCGGCCAGATGCCGCCGGCCATGGCGGAGCAGCGCCTAGACGAGATCGACCGCATGCCAGCGCCCTATAAGCCGTCCACGGTGATGCTCGGCTGGGGCGCGATGGGTGGCCTGATTTCCATGATGCTTGGCGGCGACCTGCTCGTCGGCGTGGTGGCGTTTGTGGTCTCCGCATTCATCATGGGCTTAAACGCCTGGTTGGCTAATTACCGCCTGCCGCCCTTTTATCAGAATGTGGTCGGCGGCTTTTTCGCCGTTTTCCCGGCCGCCATTTTGTACAACGTCGCGGCCTCCTTCGGCATTAATTTCTCGCCCGCGCAGATCATTGCCTCCGGCATCATCGTGCTGGTGGCGGGGCTGACGTTGGTGCAATCGCTTGTCGACGGCATCACGCGCGCCCCCGTCACCTCCTCCGCCAGATTCTTCGAAGCCCTGCTGTCCACCGGCGCCATCATCGCCGGCGTGGGCGTGGGCATCCAGCTGGCCGATTCGCTGGGCTTTAACCTGCCGCCGCTGGCCACGCTGGCCCCGCCGGTCTACCACGAAATTCCACTGCTAGTGCTGCTTGGCGGTACCGGTTCTGCTGCCTTTGCGCTGGCCTGCGGTGCGGCCTGGATTGAGGTCACCATGTCTGGCCTTACGGCCGCGGCCGGCATGATTTTCTATTACTTCGTGGTGGTGCCCTTCGGCGTCGGCCCGGTGATTGCCTCTGGTCTTTCCGCCGTGGTCGTCGGCCTGGCCGGCGGTTTGATGTCGCGCCGCTGGGGAATCCCGCCGCTTATCACCATGATCGTGGGCTATACGCCGATGCTGCCCGGCCTCATGCTCTACCGCGGCATGTACGCCTCGCTCAATGAGCAGATGATTACCGGCTTTACCAATATCGCAACGGCGCTGGCTATTTCCGGTGCACTGGCCGCCGGCGTGGTGCTGGGCGAGCGCGTGGCCCGCCGCCTGCGTCGCCCGCAGTATTTCCGCCCTTACTCCGCCTTTAAGCGCATCGGCCGCTTCTCCTTCCATAAGGCCACGCACTTGGCCCGCAAGGCCCCGCGCATCCCGCGCGTGCCGATGTCCCCGTTTGCCCCGCGCGTCAATCGCCCGGAGCTACCACCGAAGCTCGGACCGAAGCCACCGCAGCAGCACCCGCGCCACGAGGCCCAAAGCCATGCGCCACACACCCGCTCGGCCGCGGACCTGTGGCCGGAGGATTCCCAGTGGCCGGCGCAGCCGCAGCAGCGCGAGAAGACCACCTATACCGTGCCCGGCACCGAAACGTTTCAATCCCAGAAACCGGAGCAGCCAGGCACCGAATCCGGACCCGAGCGACCCTAAACGCCGCCGGTAGCGTACAATATTTGCTCTGATAGCTTTTCTTGCAAGCGCTTAAGTAGTTTCCACAACGTTCAGGAGGACACGTCGTGCCACCCAAGGTCCAAGACACCCACCCACAGGCTGACCAGAATCACGCCCTTGAGGAGGAGACCTCCCGCGCAGCCCGCCGCATCGTGGCCACCTATGCGCAGGACTTCCTCGACGGCGTGACCCTGATGTCCATGCTGGGCGTGGAGCCAAAGGGCCTAGTGCACAAGAAGGTGCTGGCGGAGCAGGCCGATGCCGCTCCAAAGAAATCGACCAAGAAATCCAGCAAGAAGTCCACGAAGAAGTCGACTAAGAAGTCCACCAAGAAATCGACGAAGAAGTCGACCAAGAAGGCTACAAAGAAGGCCACCAAAAAGGCGACGAAGAAGGCCTCCAAGAAGGCAACGAAGAAGTCCACGAAGAAGTCTTAAGTTATTCTTGCACCATGAGTGAGCATGGCAATGACTTCGTGGTGGTGGCCAACCGCCTGCCGGTAGATCTAGAAACCCGGCCCGATGGCAGCCATACCTGGACTCCCTCACCGGGCGGTCTGGTCACCGCTTTGTCTCCAGTCCTCGAATCTCACCAGGGCTGCTGGGTGGGCTGGCCCGGTGTGGCCGATGCCGCACCAGAGCCCTTCCGCACCGATACCGGCGTGCTGCTGCACCCAGTCAAGCTCACCGAGTCCGATTTCGAGGGCTTTTACGAAGGTTTTTCTAATGCCACCCTGTGGCCGCTCTACCACGATCTCATCGTCACCCCTACCTATGACCGCGATTGGTGGCACGCCTATCGGGAGGTCAACCTGCGTTTTGCAGATGAGGTAGACGAGGTCGCCGCCGAGGGCGCCACCGTATGGGTACAGGACTACCAGCTGCAGCTTTTGCCTGGCATCCTGCGCCAGAAGCGCCCGGATCTCACCATCGGATTCTTCCTGCACATCCCCTTCCCTTCTGCCGATCTCTTCCGCCAGCTGCCCTGGCGCGAGGAGCTCGTGCGCGGGCTACTTGGCGCGGATCTCATCGGCTTCCACTTGGAGGCCAATGCCCGCAACTTCTTGGAGCTTGCCCGCCGTCAGGGCCTCGACGTGGAAGGCGAGGCTAGTACCCGCGAGGTCACCGCGCATATTCGCCTGCCACAGGGGCGCACCATTGGCGTAGGCGCCTTCCCCATTTCCATCGCCGCGAAGGACTTTGCCGCATTCACTGGGGAGGAGAAGGGGGACGTCGCCAAGCTGCGCGAAGAGCTGGGCTCACCCCAGCGCATCATTTTGGGCGTGGACCGGCTCGATTACACCAAAGGCATCCTGCAGCGGCTGACCGCCTTCGAGGAGCTGCTGGACACCGGCGTACTCGATCCGGAAGAGGTAACGCTGGTGCAGCTAGCCACGCCGTCGCGCGAGCGCCTCGACCATTACAAGGCCACTCGCTCCAAGGTGGAAGAAGCCGTTGGCCGCATCAACGGGCGCTTTGCCCGCGTTGGCCACCCGGTGGTGCACTACCAGCACCGGGGCGTGGCCAAGAGCCTCCTGCGCTGCTACTACCGCATGGCCGATGTCATACTGGTCACCCCCTTCAAGGACGGCATGAACCTGGTGGCCAAGGAATACGTCGCCTGCCACGACGATGGCTCGGGCGCGCTGGTACTTTCCGAGTTCGCCGGCGCGGCCGATGAGCTCAGCCAGGCCTACCTGTGCAATCCCTTCGATATCGAGTCCGTCAAGGCCGCCTTGCTCAATGCGCTCAAGGCGCTTGACGACGCCCCCTCCACCATGACCCAGCGCATGCTCACCATGCACCAGCAGGTCACCGAGCACGACGTGCAGCTATGGTCCCAGTCCTTCCTGGGCTGCCTGCGCCAGGCCGAAGAACAGGAGGCGGGCGCATGATATCTCGCTTTCCCCGCCTGGCCGCAGCGCCCATTGCCGCGACCTGTGCCGCCGCATTACTGGCCGGCTGTGGTTCCGGCGACGAGGAGCCCCAAGCCCCCGGCGATGAGCAGATCCTGGATAAGCAGTGGCAGGTAGTCTCCATCAACACCACCCCGGACGCCGCCTCCACCATCCCGGAATCCATCCCGCAAGCGCCCACGTTGAGCTTTGGCCAGTCCACAATGGTGGGCACCACCGGGTGCGCCCAAATGGTGGGCAAGGTGACCTATTCCGCCGATGATGAGCGCCAAAACATCCGCGAAGGCAACCGTCTCCACTTTGATGAGGTGGAGTATGACGAGACCACCGAGGATTGCCACGGCGCATCCGTGTGGGCCGATAACCTGCTGCGCAACCTGATTTCCGCGGACCACGATTTCCACTACACCGTCAATTCCAATAACCAACTGGTCTTGGAACTGGTCACCGATGAAGTGGACTCGCCGTCTATCAAGTTGGTTTCCCTCGGCGGTTAATTACGTAGGCTGGAAGCCATGACGCTTTCAACCACCATCAAGGCCCTTGCCGCCGCCGAACACCTCGCGGTGGTCTCGGATTTCGACGGCACGCTCTCCCCCTTCGCCACGGCTATCTATGAGGTCGAGATGAACCAGGAATCACTGCGTGCCCTGGATAAACTGGCCCACCTGCCGCGCACCACTGCGGCCGTGCTCTCCGGCCGCCACCTAGAAGGCCTGCAGCACGTGTGCCCGCTGCGCGAGCCCGTGCTCTTCGGCGGCTCCCACGGCGCCGAATCCTCGTGGGAGGACACGGATCTAACCCCCGCGATGCGCGAGCACCTCGCCACCAAGGAAGCTGAGATCCGCACGATCATGGAGCGCTTCCCCGGCGCGGATATCGAGGTCAAGCCCTTCCAGCGCGTATTGCACCTGCGCGCGCTCGAGGATTCCGACCCAGAAGCTGCCGCACAAGCCTACGAAGCCGCCCTCGCGCTCGATCCGGGCGACTTCCCGCGCACGGCCGGCAAGTCCGTGGTGGAATTCTCCGCCACCCAGGCCACCAAGGGCACGTGGATTGAGAACTTGCGCGAGCGCACCGGAGCCACCGCCGTGGTCTTCTTGGGCGATGACGTCACCGATGAGGACGGTTTCCGCGCCCTGCACCAGCCGCCAGACGTCGGCGTCAAGGTCGGCGAGGGCGATACGGCGGCCGTAGTGCAGCTTGCCGACGTCGACGCCGTCGCCCACTTCCTCACCGAACTCGCCGCCGCCCGCGCGGACCATGTCGGCCGCCCCAACAACGGCGGCGCGGCTTAACACGCCGCAGACTAACGAAGCGGCACCGAGCGCGGCAGAGCCACCGTCCGCCCGGCCGCGAAGCTGGTCTGCAGCACGCGCCGTAGCACCGTAGTTTCGCCCACGCTCGAGTCCTCTGTGCCCGCGATGAGCTTGGCGAGCATGTGGCCGGCGGCCGCGCCCTTGGCCTTATTGGGTTGGACGATCGTCGTCAAGCCAAGGCGCTGCGCCGTATCAATGCCGTCGAAGCCGGTAACGGAAAGCTCGCCGGGAATGTCGATGCCCCGCTCACGTGCATAGGTCATCACGCCCAGCGCCATGGAGTCGGTGGTGCACAGGACGGCGGTGAGGTCGGGGTGGGCGTCGAGAAGCAACTGCGCGGCCGCCCGCGTGGTCTGCGCATCGTTGATGTGCTGGGTAACCACGGGCACGGTCTCCGGCGCGATGCCCGCCTGGGCAAAGACGTCCATGGCACCCATGACTCGGGCGCGCTGCACGTGCATATCGGCACCCTGCAGCTCACCCCACGAAATGGGGCCGTCGTGGCGCTCGCGCTTGAGACGAATCGCCAACACACCAATCTTGCGGTGGCCGGCCTCCACCAGCGCACGGGCGGCTGGGGCAATCGCCGCGCGATCATCGATACCCACGAACGGCAGGCCCGAGTCCGTCGGCTGATCGCAGACCACCACCGGCAGCCCACGGCCGCGCGCCGCCTCGAGGTAGGCATCCCCGGCCGCCACGGAATAGACCACAAAGCCATCCACCGCGGCCGCGCCCACCAAGCTGGCGGCCTCCGCTTCACCCTCTGGGCCGGCCGGGATGAGGGTGAGTGTGGTCTGCGCGCCGGCCGAGGCTTCTGCCATGCCAGCCAGGAAATCCACCGAGGCCATGTCCTCAAAGGCATAGGACAGGTGCTCGGTCAGCAGCACGCCCACAGAGCCCGCGCGGCGAGTACGCAAGCTGCGGGCCGTAGGGTCCGGCCCGGGATACCCCCGCGCCTTCGCCGCCGCCAGGATGCGCTCGCGTGTTGCGGCCGAAAGCTGGTCCGGCCGACTATAAGCATTGGATACCGTCGTGCGCGAAACACCCAGTTCGGCGGCCAGCGAGGCTAGCGTCTTGCGGGTGGGGCTGCGTTTCACCATGACCGCAAGCATACTCCGCGGCCGTATTTTCAATACATATTCAATTGACAATGGTTCCCATCAAACGCACACTGGAAGCTATGCATACCTCACTTCGCGCATCCGCAGCCCTCCTCGCAGCCGGTGGCCTCCTGCTGACCGCCACCGCCTGCTCCTCCGACACCGAGGACTCGGCCGCCGAGCCGGGCGCCCAGAAGAAAATCTCCATCGTCGCGGCCACCTCCATCTGGGCCGACGTCGCCCAAGCCGTGGCCGATACCGCCTCCGGCGTGGACATCGAGGTCAAGCCCATCGTCGAGGGCAACGGCGTCGACCCCCACCACTTCGAGCCTTCCGCGGCCGATATCGCCAAGGCCGAGGATGCTGACCTGCTCGTAGTCAACGGCGGCGGCTACGATTCCTGGATTTACCAGGCCGTCTCCGACCAGGACAATATCGTCTCCGCCCTGCCGCTGACCGATCACGGCAAGCTGGCCGATGACCCCAATGTCATGACCATCGACGCTGCTAAGGCCACCGCCAAGAAGGACCCGGAGAAGGTCACCAATATTGAGGGCAACGAGCACATTTGGTACGACCCGGCCGCGCTTGACGAGGTCGCAGGAAATATCGCTGACCAGATTAACGAGCTCAATACCGATGCCAACGCCAGCACTGAGCGCGTGGACTCCCACGTCGACCGCCTGCGCGACAAGCTCAAGGAACTGCCGGGCGACCTCTCCTACGCACAGACCGAGCCGATTGCGGACTACATCATGAAGTACACCTCCGGCAAGGATGTCACCCCAGAGGGCTACCGCAAGGCCACTATTTCTGAGGGCGAGCCCACCGCCGCCGACCTCGCCGCCTTCACCAAGGCGATTAAAGAGGACAAGGTAGACCTGCTCATCTTTAACCCGCAGACCGAAACCGATACCGCCGGCCGCATTAAGTCCGCCGCGGAGGATGCGGACGTCTCTATCGTCGAAATCGGCGAGACCCCACCGGATGGCAAAGAATTCTGGACCTACTATGACGAGGTCACCGATTCCCTGGGGAATCTCTAGTGCTCATCCAGTTTCATGACGCGGCGGTTGCCCCGCTGTGGTCCAGCCTTAACCTCGCCGTTGACCGCGGCGAGTTTATCGCCGTTTTGGGCCCCAATGGCGTGGGCAAATCCACCCTGCTCGGCACCATCTTGGGAACCCGCAAGCTCACGGCCGGCACCGTCGACGTTAACTGCCGCGTCGGCTTCATCCCGCAGCAACGCATGTTCCCGGCCGACCTGCCGCTGCGCGCCCGCGATTTAGTCTCGCTCTCGCTCGCCCACGGCGCTTTCCGACGCCGCCGCCCACCCCGCCATCGCGTCGATGAGCTCCTCGCCGAGGTCGGTGCCACCGGCCTGCGCGACCGCCGCGTCGGCCAGCTTTCCGGCGGCCAGCAGCAGCTCATCCGCCAAGCCCAAGCGCTGGCCAACGACCCCGAGCTCATCCTCGCCGACGAGCCGCTGCTCTCACTCGACCCGGCGCGCCAGCAGGCCACCGTGGACAAGCTGGATGCGCTGCGCCGCGAGCGCGGTACCTCCATCATGTTTGTCACCCACGGAATCAACCCGGTGCTCGGCGTGACCGATAAGGTGCTCTACCTCGCCCCTGGCGGCCATACCTTCGGCACCGTGGATGAGGTCATGCGCTCCGATGCCCTTTCCGAGCTCTACGGTTCCAAGGTCAACGTCTTAAACGTCGATGGGAGGCTTATCGTTGTCTAGCTTTGTAGAAGACACCCAGTACCTGCTCAGCGTGGACTTTGTGCAGTCCTCGCTCATCGCCTCCGCGTTGCTGGGCATTCTCTCCGGCGTGATGACCTCGCTCATCGTGCTGCGCCAGATGTCCTTTTCCGTCCACGCCACCTCCGAGCTCGCGCTCATGGGTGCCTCGGCCGCACTGCTCTTCGGCCTCAACCTCGGCTTTGGCGCGGTGGCCGGCGCCATCGTGGCCGCCATCATCCTCGCCGTGCTGGGCTTCAAAGGCCAACAAGACAGCGCCATTGGCGTGGTCATGAGCTTTGGCCTCGGCCTCTCGGTGCTGTTTTTACACCTCTACCCCGGCAACGCGAATACCGCGATGACGTTGCTGACCGGCCAGATCGTCGGCGTCTCTTCGGCCTCGGTATGGCTCTTGGCCGCGACCACCGTGATCATCCTCGCCGCCGTGGCCATCCTATGGCGGCCCATGCTCTTCGCCTCGGCCGACCCGGTCATGGCCCAGGCAGCCGGCGTACCCACCCGCTTCATTTCCGTCGCCTTCGCCGTACTCGTAGGCTTGGCGGCCGCGCAGTCGGTACAAATCGTCGGCTCGCTGCTCGTCATGGCACTGCTCATCACCCCGGGTGCTGCGGCCGTGCAGATTACCTCCTCGCCTCTGCGCGCGGTCATGTGGGCCACCATTTTCGCCGAGGTTTCGGCCGTCGGCGGCTTTGTCTTGTCGCTCGCGCCCGGCCTTCCAGTCTCGGTTTTTGTTACCACCATTTCTTTTGTCATTTACTTGGTGTGCCGCCTCATTGGCTGGCAGCGCAATAAAAAGGCGGTGCGTGACGAGGTCGCCGCTAGGCGCTTCCACGCCGACTGCCACAGCACCGCCGAGGAGCACCACGCCGACTAGACTGGGCGGCTATGCACGTACACCGCCGCACCGCGGATGTGGATGGCCGCACCCGCCGCTTCCTCGTCATCGCGCCGGATAACCCCGGCCCGCGCCCGGACCTCTTGCTCTTCTTCCACGGCTCGCTGCAGTCCGGCAGCGTGATGCGCCGCTTTACCAACGGCACCTTCGACGAGCTTGCCGACGCCACCAACACCGTCCTCGTCTACCCCGACGGCATCGACCGCCATTTCAACGATTGCCGCAGCATCCTGCCGGTTACCGCCCGCGCGGAGAACGTGGACGACGTTGCCTTTACTGCCTTCCTCGTCGAAGAGATGCGGCGCGAATTCGGCACCGACCGCACCTTTGCCTGCGGCTACTCCAACGGCGGGCAGATGGTGCTCCGCCTGCTTTTCGACGCCCCCTTTAGCCTCACCCGCGCCTGCATTTTCGCCTCCACCCTGGGCGAGGGCGACAACCACGCGCCCAGCAACCCGGCAGGCTACAGGCCCACGCCACTGCTGTTTTTCCACGGCACCGCCGACCCGTACGCGCCTTATGAGGGCGGGGTCGCCGGGCTGGATGCCGAGCGCACCCGCGGCCGTGTGCTTTCCGCGCCGGCCACCGCCGAGCACTTCGCGCTGGCCAATGGCTGTCAGCCACCCCGCGACTACCACCCCACCGCGGATGTCACCGCCACCGCATACGACGGCGATTTCCCCGTCGAGCTGTGGACCATGGAGGGCCTCGGCCACGTGATTCCCTCTAGCATGAAAACCGACCCACGCATAGGCCCAAATACGGATTCCTTCCGCGCTGTGGATAAGGCCCGCGAGTTCTTCGGCCTCGACGACGCCGAGGCCTAGTTATCCACACCCGCACCCAGCGCACCGCGCGCCGGCGTGCACCCGCACTTAACGTGTGGAGCCGTGAACGCGCTACAAACATTCTTGACAGGCTTGGCCGCCGGCATGGACATCGTCGCCGACTGCCATGGCCTTACTAAGCGCGCGCTTATCGACGCCGGCTGTCCCGACACCACCGCCGCCCGCCTTCTCACCCTCGCCGATACCTACTTCGGCCCCACCGCCTTTCGCCGGCTCCAGCGCGAATCCATCGCAGCGGCGCGCACCAACGAACACAGCCTCACCGCGCTGCTGGCTATCGAGCGCCACGCCACCAAGCTGAAGAATAAGCGCCAGGCTTGGGCGCTGCGGCGGGAGCTATGTGGGATGAAGGGGGACGTGTCGGACGTCGATAAGCAGGGGCGCAAGCGCGTGCGCGAGATTAAAGGTCCGCCGCAGCGCAAGCCTGGAGTCAAGCTCTACCGCCGCGCCGATGGGCCGTGGACCATGACCATTACCGGCAAGTCTGCTGACATCGCGGATATGCACGCCGCGCTTGATAAGGACGCCCCGCTCGATTCGGTGCGCAAGATTTTTCAAGGCACCGCCGCCGCTTCCCGCCCGGCCGTGACCACCAATGTGGTGCTGCGCCTGGACGAACTCGACCGCGTCGTCGACACCGCAGGCGATGACATCACCCTGCAACTGACCAATGGTGCCCGGATGACCGGCGCGGATCTAGTGCGCCGCGCATTTACCGCGCACGGCTATGTCACCCTTATCCACCCCGTTAAAGGCCCGGTAAACCTCTATCGCACAGAGCGGCTCGCCTCACCGAAGCAACGCACCATGGCCGCCGCGGAAAATCCCACCTGCCCGTGGCCGCAGTGCAATTACCCCGCCGATGAATGCCAAGTCCACCACCTCACCGCGTGGCGCCACGGCGGTGAAACGAACCCCGAGAATCTCACCATCGCCTGCCCGTATCACAACGGCGTCAACGACGATGACCCCAACGCCCCGCCGCTGCGCGGCCGCCTGGCCAGGGTGAATGGAACCATTAAGTGGCTTCCACCCTGGGCGGAAAGCGGCTAAAAACCTCGCTGGAGGTTACTTGGCCGCGCGGCGCTGACGTGCGAATTCGGAAAGCACGGAGCCGGCCGCGACGGAAGCATTGAGGGACTCGACCCAGTCCGTCATCGGAATGGACATGATGACGTCGCAGTTCTCGCGCACGAGGCGGGAGATACCCTTGCCCTCGGAGCCGATGACGATGACCACGGGATCCGTCGCCCCGTTATAGGTATCCAGCGTGTGCTCGCCGCCGGCGTCCAGGCCGACGACCTGGTAACCGCTCTTTTGGAATTGCTGCACGGTGCGGGTGATATTCGTCGCGCGGGCAACCGGCAGGCGCGCCGCCGTGCCGGCCGAGGTACGCCACGCCACGGCGGTTACGGACGCAGAACGGCGCTCAGGGATGATGACGCCGTCGCCGCCGAAGGCCGCCACGGAGCGGATGACCGCGCCGAGGTTGCGCGGGTCGGTGATGTTATCCAGGATGACGAACATGCCTGGGCGTGCGTTCTCTGCTGCACGGGCGATGAGCTCGTCGACGTCGGCGTACTTATACGGCGGAATCTGCAGCCCGATACCTTGGTGCATGCCGTTACCGGTCATGCGGTCCATCTCGTGGCGTTGCACCTCGATGATGGGGATATTGCGGGTATTGCACATGGCCACGGCCTCGGACAGTCGCTTGTCGTTGCGGGTACCGGCCACGATGTAGAGCGTGGTGGCCGGCACCTTGGCGTGCAGGCACTCGATGACCGGGTTGCGGCCCACGACCATCTCTGCGGTCTCTTTCTGGTGGCGGCCGGAGTTGCGGCGCTCGCGCTCCAGCTTGGCCTTGTGCTTGGCGTGGTAGATGCGGTCCTCCGCCTTGGGCGTCGGGCCCTTGCCGGCTAGGCCCTTGCGGCGCTGGCCGCCGGAGCCCTTGGTTGCGCCCTTCTTATTGGTCTTGCGGATTCCCGCGCCACCGCGGCCGTGGGTACGTGCCATAATTTATGTCCTTTCGGAGTGCTTAACGCTGCGCCAGCGACCAAGTCGGGCCGTCTGGGGTATCGGTGATGGTGATGCCGGCGGCCGCGAGGCGGTCTCGGACGGCGTCGGCAGTAGCGAAGTCCTTGTCCGCGCGCGCCTGGGTGCGCCGCTCCAGCTCAGCTTGTACCAGCGCATCCAGCGCGGCATCCGCCCCGCTAGCTTGCGCTCCATCTTCCCACTCCAGCGGGTCAAAGCCAAGTACGTGCGCCATCGCGCGGACCTGGCTGGCCAGCGTGCGCGCCTCGGCCTCATCGCCGGCCGCGAGCGCCTTATTGCCGGCGCGGACGGTGGTGTGGATTTCCGCCAAAGCCTTGGGCACCGCGATGTCATCATTCATCGCGTCTTCAAAGCCCTGCGTCCACTCGCCAAGCTCCAGATCGTCGAAGTGGCCGAGGAAGTCCTCGATGCGGCGGTAGCCGGCGGCGGCCTCGGTCAGCGCGGCCTCGGAATACTCCAGCACGGAGCGGTAGTGTGCCGAGCCCAGGTAGTAGCGCAGCTCCACCGGGCGCACCAGCTCCAGCATATTCGGGATGGACAGCACGTTGCCCAACGACTTCGACATTTTCTCGCCCGACATCGTCACCCAGTGGTTGTGCATCCAGTAGTTGGCGAACTTATCGCCGGCCGCGTGCGACTGCGCGATTTCGTTCTCGTGGTGCGGGAACTGCAGGTCTAGACCGCCGCAGTGGATATCGAAATTAGAGCCCAGGTAATAGGTGGACATGGCCGAGCACTCCAGGTGCCAGCCAGGGCGGCCATCGCCCCACGGGGTAGGCCAGCTGGGCTCGCCCGGCTTCGCGGCCTTCCACAGGGCAAAGTCCTGTGCGCCGCGCTTGGCGGAATCCTCGCCTTCGCCCTGCTCCATTTCCTCTACCTTGTTGCCGGACAGCGAACCATAATCGGAGCCTTCGGCCTTGGTCCAGGCGGCGACGTCGAAGTAGACGGAGCCGTCGGCGGGGTAGGCAAAGCCGGCGTCGATAAGCCGCTGCATATAGTCGACCATCTGGGTGACAAAGCCGGTCGCGCGCGGCTCTACCGAAGGCGGGATGACGCCCAAGGTGTTATAGGCCTTAGTGAACTCGCGCTCATAGGTGGACACCCACTCCCACCAGGGGCGATTATTCTCGGCCGCCTTGGTGAGGATCTTGTCATCAATATCGGTGACGTTGCGCACCAGGGCTACGTCATAGCCTTGGGCGAGCAGCCAGCGGCGCAGGATGTCGAAGGCGACGCCGGAGCGCAGATGCCCGATGTGCGGCTGGGCCTGCGGGGTGGCGCCGCACAGATAAATCGAGGCGTGGCCGGGGCGAATCGGCTCGAAATCGCGTTGGCTGCGGGTGGCTGTGTCATAAATGCGCAAAGTACTCACGCCACCCAGTCTAATTGACGCGTGCGCGGGGTTAGTGTGGTGGGCTAGGCGCGCCAGACGACGGCCGTGGCAACCGCCGCGCGGCCCTCCTTCCGGCCGGTGAAGCCTAAGTGGTCCGTCGTCGTGGCAGAGACGGACACGGGGGCACCAAGTATTTCGCTCAGTACCGCTTCGGCCTCTTCGCGGCGCGGGCCCATCTTGGGGGTCTGGCCGATGAGCTGGGCCGCGGCGTTGCCGATGATAAAACCTTCGGATTCGAGCAGTTCGCGGCATTCGCGCAGCAGTTTCGCCCCGGATACGCCGTCGTATTCGGGCCTGCCGACGCCCACGAAGGAGCCGAGGTCGCCGAGGTGGGAGGCGGATAAGAGGGCGTCGACAAGCGCGTGCGCTACCACGTCCCCGTCGGAGTGGCCCTCGCAGCCATCCACGCCCTCGAAGAGCAGGCCGGCGATCCAGCAGTCCTTGCCGGCCTCGATCTGGTGGGCGTCGGTGGCGATGCCAACGCGCGGGATAATCGGGTTAGTCATGGGTCTCCTCAGTCAGGGCGTGGGCCAGGGTGAGATCGATAGGCGTGGTGATTTTGAACGCCAGGGTATCGCCCGGCACGGTTGCCACGCGCTCGCCGTGCCATTCCATGAGGCTGGCGTCATCCGTGGCGGTAAACTCCGGCCGCTGGGCCCAATAATCCAGGTTGGCTTGGCGCAGCGCAGAAAGGCGAAATGCCTGCGGGGTTTGCACGGCGCGCAGGCGGGAGCGGTCGGGCGTGCTCACCACGGCGTCGGCCGCGACTTCCTTGATGGTATCGGCCACGGGAACAACCGGCACGGCCGCGGGGGCGCCTTCGAGCACACGCTTGGCGACGCCCCGCACCATCGCCGCCGGAGTCAGCGCCCGGGCTGCATCGTGAATGAGCACCACGGCGTCATCGTCGGGAATTGCTTGCAGGCCGGCCCACACGGAATCGGCACGCTCGCTGCCGCCGTGCACGAGGCGGATGGGCGTGGCGTTGCTGGTGTCTTGAGCGCCTGCGGTGCCGATGCGGCCGATGATGCGGGCGGCCTCAGGCTCCATGTCTGGGCTGACCAGAACAATGACCTCATCGACCACGCCGGAGGCCAGCAGCGCGCGCACGGAGCGCTCCAGGAGGGTGCGTCCGCGCAGCTCGACATACGCCTTCGGCACCTCCGCCCCGAGACGGGTGCCCTGGCCGGCGGCCGCGATGAGCGCGATGACGCGCGGTTTAGTCTTCGTCGTCGAAGGAGAGGTCATCGAGATCGATGTCGTTGTCGATATCGGTGGTGATGGACTTATCGTCTACCAATCCGGCCGCGCGGTGGCGCTCGATGGTGGCATCGATCTCTTCCATCATGGTGTCGGCCTTCTTCTCATCAACCGGCTTGGCCAGCGCGAGCTCGCCCACCAGGATGGTGCGGGCCTTGCCCAGCATGCGCTTCTCGCCGGCCGAAAGGCCACGGTCCTGGTCGCGACGCCATAGGTCGCGAACGACCTCGGCAACCTTATTGATATCGCCGGAGGCCAAGCGCTCCTGGTTAGCCTTATAACGGCGGGACCAGTTGCCGGCCTCTTCAACGTCCTCGTCACGCAGCACGGAAAAGACCTTTTCCAGACCTTCCTTGCCCACAACGTCGCGCACGCCGACGTTATCGGCATTCTTGATGGGCACGCGGACGACTAGGTCGGACTGGTTGATGTGCAGCACCAGGTATTCCAGCGTCTCGCCGCCCATCTCGCGGGTCTCGATATCCTCGATGACGGCCGCACCGTGGTGCGGGTAGACGACGACCTCGCCGACCTTATACTCCATTGCCACTCCTTGTGTTCCCGATTTATCCCGGTTGACTAAGGCCGCTATTTTATCACGCACGGCCGCCCCGCCTGCGGATACCCCCGTATACCCCCACGGTCTACCCGCCCGGTTTGGGACAAACTGTGTACTTTAATGCGAAAGGGACTAGGCTAAAGCGTTGATAAGCCCTGTGATCGCAATTGATGGAGGATGCTCAACGTGCAGTCCCTGAAGTCCGCCGCCCGCCGCGGTGCCATTATTTCCGTTACCGCCGTCTCCGCTCTGGCGCTGGCTTCTTGCTCGGCGGGTCACGTCACCCAGACCGCTGACAAGGTGGCTGCGGTCGATGGCGCTTCTGCAAGCACGGAAGACAACAAGGTTGCGGTTCGCGATGTCACCATCCTGGTAGAACCGGACGGCTCCGCTGCCCTGAAGTTCACCGCCGTAAACCAGGGCTACGACACCGATGTCATCTCCCTGGAGTCCGTCAAGGTCGACGGCCAGCGCGTCGAGATGGACAAGGCTCAGCCACTGCACCGCGACCAGTCCATCATCGCGGATTCCCAAAAGAACCTGGACGCCACCACCCAGCAGGATTCCGAGACCGTCCAGTACATCGCCACCAGGCTGAAGAACGATGACTTCGGCTACGCCGGCGACCGCCCAGTCACCTTCGAGTTCTCCAACGGTTCCATCGACGTGGATGCCACTATCGCCGCCACCCAGATGCAGTCCGGCGAGTTCGACCGCGACGTCGAGTCGTCCGAGGGCTACTCCTCCGAGGCTCCAAAGAACTAAGCCCCACCGCCCAAAAGTCTCGCCTCCAGCCCGTTTCGGGCCGGGGGCGTTTATGTGTTTTAGGCTAGAAGCCATGGCCAAGAAATCTCGCCCTATCCACACATGTTCCGAATGCGGCTACGTCTCGCCGAAGTGGCTCGGGCGCTGCCCAGACTGCGGGTCCTGGGGCACGTTGGAGGAACGGGCGCCGGTGGTGGCAGGGCCTGGGACAGCGGGGACGTCGGCAAGCAAGGGCGTAGCGCCGTCGAGCCCGGCACAGCCGATTACCAAGATTGGGGCGCAGGCGACTAAGACGGTGCGCACCGGCATCGGCGAGCTCGACCGCGTGCTAGGAACCGGCATTGTGCCCGGCTCAGTGGTGCTCATGGCCGGCGAGCCCGGCGTGGGCAAATCCACGCTGCTGCTGGAAGTAGCCTCGCGGTGGGCCCAGCTCGGCCGCACCGTGCTCTATGCGACGGCCGAGGAATCCGCCGGCCAGGTCCGCTCCCGCGCCGAACGCACCGGGGCGCTGCAGGAATCGCTGTACTTGGCGGCCGAGTCCAACTTGGATGCGGTCTTTGGGCACGTGGATAAGCTCAAGCCGAGCCTCATCATCGTCGATTCGGTGCAGACCATGCACGCCGTGGGCGTGGAGGGCGTATCGGGCGGCGTGGCGCAATCGCGCGCGGTGACGGCCGCGCTGACTTCGCTGGCGAAGTCCACCGGCATTCCGGTGCTGCTGGTGGGCCACGTGACCAAGGACGGCAACGTGGCCGGCCCGCGCGTGTTGGAACATCTTGTCGACGTCGTCTTAAACTTCGAGGGCGACCGCCAATCCAGCCTGCGTATGCTGCGCGGCATCAAGAATCGCTTTGGCGCCACCGACGAGGTGGGGTGTTTTGAGCAGACGGCCGGCGGCATTCGGGAAGTCGCGGACCCCTCAGGGCTGTTTCTCTCGCACCGCGGCACGACGCCGGATGGATCGGCCGTGACGGTCGCGATGGACGGCGTGCGGCCGATCCTCGCGGAAGTGCAGGCGCTGACGGTGGACCCGGTAGCAAAGAACCCGCGGCGCGTGGTGACCGGGCTGGACTCCAACCGCGTACCGATGGTGCTTGCGGTGCTACAGGCGCGCGCCGGCCAACGCACCAACGATAAGGATGCTTATGTCGCCACGGTGGGTGGCATGCGAATTACGGAAACCGCCACGGATCTGGCGGTGGCGCTGGCAACGTGGTCCTCGCTACACGAGCAGCCGCTGCCGGCCAAGACCGTGGTCATCGGCGAGGTGGGCCTGGCCGGCGAGTTGCGGCCGGTGCCCAATGTGGAGCGGCGCTTGATGGAGGCCGCGCGGTTGGGCTACAAGCACGCGATTGTCCCACGCGGGGATATCGAGCCGGTAGAGGGCATGCGCGTGCACCAGGCTGGGACGCTGGGGCAGGCCATCGCCGCGGTGTCGGAATAGCGCCTAGCGCAGCGTGAAGTCCTGCGGCGGGGAGGAGTTATCGCCGATGACGGTGTGGGCGAAGTAGGCCCCAGGTTCGGCCGCGGGGCGATCGGTGCACTCGCCCGGCTTGGAGGCCTGGCGGGACCATTCGGCCTCGAATTTCACGTCCTTGCCGGCCGGGAAGGTTTGCGAGCCGGTCTGCACGGAGGCGTAGCAATCCGTATCGGACCACACGCGCTGGTTATCGGCCATCTTGTAGACCTCGAAGCGCAGCAGGTTCTTGTCCAGGTCGATTTTGCAGTCCGCGGCCGTGGGGTTGGTGACCGTCATGAAGAACTTCGGCAGCTCGCCTTCCGGAACGGAGTAATTCAGCATGGAGGTGCGCACGTCGAGGTCCGCGAGATCGCAGGTCTTCTTTGCTGCTTCGGAGCTTGCAGGCGCAGCGCTCGACGGCTCGCTTTCGGCCGCCTTGCTTTCCGACGCCCCCTCGGCCGAAGCCTCCGCAGCCGTCTCCGAGGCGGCCTCGGAGGTCTCCGGGGCGGCCTCGGAGGTCTCCGGGGCAGCAGAAGACGAGGTCTGCTCCGGCGTGGGTGCGGGGGCGGCGGTATCGGCCGGCTCATCGCTGCTACCCCCGAAGGCGGCCACGGCCGCCCAGATCAGCACCACGGCCAGCACGAGCACGATGATGAGCGCCGCCACGCGGCGGCGCTTGTAGATCTCTTCAGGTAGGGGCTTTTTCTGCGTCACGCTGTCAATTTTAAGCGGTGGGTGCGGGCCGGTGCGCTAAGCCCGCGCCGCGTGTCAGGTTGGGTTATTCCACCCCGAAGGTCTGCAGGGTTTCCACGCTGGAGTCTTCCAGCAGGTAGCGCGCGCCGATAACGCCCAAAACGCGCTCGTCTAATAGGCGACGCACGTTGGGCACGCTGGCAACCAGCTGGGCGACGGTCTGGCGGGTGTGTTCCCGCTCGACGTCGTCAGTCGTGGCATTCGGTCCCGCCACCAGCGCGGAGGCGGCGACCTTCTCGATAATGGGTCGCTGCAGGCCGGTGGGTAGCTCGCCGCCGGCCACGAAACCGGTAGCCGCGCCCACCGCGCCGCAAGATTGATGGCCGAGGACCACCAGCAGGTTGGGTTTGAGGGCGGCGAGGGCGTAGTCGAGGGAGGCCAGGACGGCGTCGTCAAGAATGTGGCCCGCGGTGCGGATGACAAAGGCATCGCCGAAGCCGATGTTGAAAACGTGCTCGATGGGGGCGCGGGAATCGGAACAGGAAATGACCACCACGCGGGGATCCTGGCCGTGAGTTAGGCCCTCGCGGTTATAAATCTCGCGCACGTCGACGGTCTCGCCGTCCAGCACGCGTTGATTTCCCGCTTGGAGGGCCTCCCATACGGCCTGCGGTTCGTGGGCAACATTACGTAAAGGCATAGGCCACATTCTAATGCCCTAGACTATCTCCCACGATGGATTCGCAAGCTCTTCTTTCCTGGTTCAATGCCAATGAACGCGACCTGCCGTGGCGCCGGCCTGGCACGAGCGCGTGGGGTGTGCTGCTCAGCGAGGTCATGAGCCAGCAGACGCCGGTCGCGCGCGTGGCTCCGGTGTGGGAGGAATGGATGCGGCGCTGGCCCACCCCGGCGGACTTTGCTCAGGCCACCCGGGCGGAGGTACTGCGCGCCTGGGGCAAGCTGGGCTATCCGCGGCGCGCGCTGCGCCTGTGGGAGTGCGCGGCGGCCATTGGCGAGGGCGAGGTACCGGCGGACGTCGATAAGCTGCTGCGCCTGCCGGGCATCGGTGACTACACCGCGCGCGCCGTGGCCTGCTTCCACTATGGGGTAAATGTGCCGGTGGTCGATACCAATGTGCGCCGGGTATATGCGCGCGCGGAGGACGGTAGGTTCTTGGCGCCGCAGCCGTCGAAGCGGGAGTTGGCGGCCGTGGCGGAGCTGTTGCCGGCCGAGAATGGGCCGCGTTTTTCGGCCGCGCTCATGGAATTGGGAGCGCTGGTGTGCACGGCGAAGAATCCTTTCTGCGAGCAATGCCCGCTGCGCGCGAGCTGTGCATGGCAGTTGGCGGGCCGGCCGCAGCCGAGTGCGGAAGAGCAGGCACAGGCGAAAAAGCGCGTGCAAAAATTCGTCGGCACGGACCGACAGGTGCGCGGCAAGATTTTGGACGTGCTGCGCGCGGCGGAGCGGCCGGTGCCGCAGTCCGAGATTGACGTGGTCTGGCCCGATGCGGCCCAGCGCTCCCGGGCGTTGGCTTCGCTGCTTGCCGACGGCCTCGCCGAGCAAAACGACGCCGGCCTGTTCCACCTCCCTATTTAGGAGGTTAATAATGGCCGGCTATAATCGCAGGTCGCGATCCGGAGGGTGTAATCTGGTTAACGCCAGCGGCCGCGGAAATTGAATCCGCCCGGCAGGTTCACCCACATGCCGCCGCGGGAATTGAAGGTGACCGGTCCTACCTTGGTAGACATCGACGCGCCGGATCCGGAGACGTTGATCCAGCTATTCTTGCCGGTCTTCTTTCTTGAACGATACTGAAGTCCCATGAGCATTTATTTTAGCAATTCCACTTCCACCGTTCCTACTGCGCAGTAGGTTTTGGGCATGGAAAAGATTTGTATGAGACTCCTCACAGTTTGTTCACTAATCCTCGGCTCCCTCCTGCTGCCGCCGGCCGCAAATGCGGCGGTAACCTCGACTCGGCCTTCGCCGCACGTACTCGATGGCATCGGCCGCGGCCAGGCGTTCACCTACGACACCACCACGGATGGCGGCAAGCCAATTCAGGCCTCAGCCACCTTGTACGAGCCAAATGCGCCGTGGCGCGGCAAGGGCGAGCGGCCCACCATCATCTTTGCGCCCGGCACTCGCGGCACAGGAGACCAGTGTGCACCATCGCGCGCCGGCATGGGCCTAGGCTCCGTGGAACTAAGCAAGGTCGGCTCCCCTACCATCAATGCGAACTACGAATACGGCTTCTATATGGGCGCACTCCAGCATGGCGCTCGCGTCATCGTCGCGGACCTTATCGGACTCGGTATGCCAGGGCACCACACCTACGTTAATCACATTGAAGAAGCACACGCCATGCTTGATGCCGCCCGCTCCGGCCTGGAACTGGCGCACGCTCCGCAGGACTCCCCTATTGGGTTTGCGGGCTACTCGCAAGGCGGCGGCGCTTCACTGGCCGCTGCGGAATTCGCCGACTCTTATGTCCCCGAATTGAACGTGGCCGGAACCTACTCCGGTGCCCCGCCGGCTGACCTACCCAAGGTCATGAAGGCCATCGACGGCTCTTCCATCGTCCACGTGCTGGGCTACGCCATCAATGGCTTTGCTGAGCGTGACCCCAAATTCCGCGATGCGGTCCTTGAAGAATTAAATCCCCGCGGCATCGACTTTCTGCGCTCCGCGGCTACCACCTGTACCGGCGATTCCATCCTCATGTGGGGCTTTACCAACACCCGCCAACTCACCCGCACCGGAGAATCGCTATCCGAGCTCGTAGAACGCAAGCCCGCCATCAAGGAAACCTTGCTACGGCAGAATCAGGGCAAGCACCCGCTCAAGGGCCCGGCAATGATCGCCAGCTCGCCGCACGATGACCTCATCCCGCACGAGCAGGTCCGCGCCGCCGCAGGAGCCTACTGCCAGATGGGCGGAACCGTAGACTTCATGGCCGCGCCCGGCACCGCGACCATCCCGGGCGCTGGCGCCGACCACGCGCTGCCGCTCTACGTCAATATCCCGGTGGGCTTGAAGTACCTCTTTGACCGCTTCAACGGAAAACCGGCGCCATCTAATTGTGCTGGCTAAATGGGGTCCGAGCCCGCGGAACTGCACACAAAAAGCCACCCAGCCTCGCAGGAAGCGAAGTGCTGGGTGGCTTTAATCGTTGCCCAGAGTTACATCGGCTGGCCGGCGCCTGCTGGCGGCGGGTTGTGGCCGTCGTCATCGGAGTCGGAACCAGAGCCGGACTCTAGGTCGGTTCCGGCGGCGGTGGAGCCGCCATCGCCCAGAACGTCCGGAGTGATGGTGTCGGGCTCGCCGGCATCGGTGGAATCGGCATCGTTCTCGCGCACCTCGGCGTCGTCAAGCTGCGGCTCCTCGGTATCCTCCGGCAGAGGCTTCGGGCGCGGGCTGAAGGTGAACTTCGCACCCGTGTTGTCCTTGGACTCGCCGTCCCAACCTTCGACGTCGACGGTGATGATCTCGCCGGCGCCGATTTCGCCGAAGAGGATCTTCTCAGAGAGCTGATCCTCGATCTCGCGCTGGATGGTGCGGCGCAGCGGACGAGCACCCAATACCGGGTCGAAGCCGCGCTTAGCCAGCAGGTCCTTGGCCTTCTGCGTGAGCTCGATGCCCATATCGCGCTCATCCAGTTGCTTGGCCACGCGGCCGATGAGCAGCTCGACCATCTCCACAATCTGCTCCTGGGTGAGCTGGTGGAAGACGACGATGTCATCGATACGGTTCAAGAACTCTGGGCGGAAGTGCTTCTTCAGCTCGTCGTTGACCTTCTGCTTCATCCGGTCGTACTGGGCATCCGCATCGTTTTCGGAGGAACCAGTAAAGCCCAAGCCCACCGGCTTCGAGATGTCCTGGGTGCCCAGGTTCGAGGTGAAGATGAGAACAGTGTTCTTGAAGTCGACGACGCGACCCTGGCCGTCAGTAAGGCGGCCATCTTCCAGCACCTGCAGGAGGGTGTTGTAAATCTCCTTGTGGGCCTTCTCGATCTCATCGAAAAGCACAACGGAGAACGGCTTGCGGCGAACCTTCTCGGTCAGCTGGCCACCCTCCTCGTAGCCAACGTATCCCGGAGGGGCACCGAAGAGGCGGGAAGCGGTGAAGCGATCGTGGAACTCACCCATGTCGATCTGGATGAGGTCATCATCCGAACCGAAAAGGAAGTTAGCCAGGGACTTCGACAGCTCGGTCTTACCCACACCGGACGGGCCGGCGAAGATGAAGGAACCGGACGGGCGGCGCGGATCCTTGAGGCCTGCACGGGTGCGGCGGATGGCGCGGGAGACGGACTTGACCGCCTCGTCCTGGCCAATAATGCGCTTGTGCAGCTCCTCTTCCATGTTGAGCAGGCGGTTGGATTCCTTCTCCGTCAGCTTCAGTACAGGGATGCCGGTCCAGTGCGCCAGAACCTCGGCGATCTGGTCCTCGCCTACCTCGGCGATTTCCTCAAGGTCGCCAGAGCGCCACTGCTTTTCCTTCTCCGCGCGCTCCTCGCCCAGCTTGCGCTCCTTATCGCGCAGGCCGGCTGCCTTCTCAAAGTCCTGGGCGTCAATGGCCGCTTCCTTTTCCTTGCGGACCTCAGCGATGCGGTCATCGACCTCGCGCAGGCCCTTCGGCGCGGTCATGCGCTTGATACGCATGCGGGCGCCAGCCTCATCGAGGAGGTCAACGGCCTTATCCGGCAAGAAACGGTCATTGATGTAGCGATCCGAGAGGGAAGCTGCAGCATGCAGCGCCTCATCGGTGTAGGACACGCGGTGGTGCGCCTCGTACTTATCGCGCAGGCCCTTCAGGATCAAGAAGGTGTCATCCAGGGAAGGCTCCTCCACCTTGACCGGCTGGAAGCGGCGCTCCAAGGCGGCATCCTTTTCGATGTGCTTGCGGTATTCCTCAAGGGTCGTAGCACCGATGGTCTGCAGCTCGCCACGAGCTAGCTTCGGCTTGAGCAGCGAGGCTGCATCGATGGCGCCTTCAGCAGCACCAGCACCAACCAGGGTGTGGATCTCATCGATGAACAAGATGATGTCGCCGCGCTGGTTAATCTCCTTGAGCACCTTCTTCAGGCGTTCCTCAAAGTCACCGCGGTAACGGGAGCCGGCAACCAGGGAGCCCAAGTCGAGCGAGTAAAGCTGCTTATCCTTGAGGGTCTCCGGAACCTTGCCGTTGACGATGTCGAGCGCCAAGCCCTCGACGACGGCGGTCTTACCAACGCCCGGCTCACCGATGAGCACCGGGTTATTCTTCGTACGGCGAGACAGCACCTGCATGATGCGCTCTACCTCGGACTCACGGCCAACGACCGGATCGAGCCTGCCGTCCTTCGCGGCCTGGGTGAGGTTGCGGCCGAACTGGTCGAGCACCAGGGAATTGGAACGCTCGCCGGAACCGCCGGAGCCACCACGGCCGCCCGCGCCGGCACCTGCACCAGCACCCGCGCCGACCGGACCGGAGCCCTGGCCGTTGGAGGAACCACCCTCCTGCTGGCCGCCCTCATAACCGGACAGCAGCTGGATAACCTGCTGGCGCACGCGCGGCAGGTCGGCGCCGAGCTTGGTCAGCACCTGGGCGGCGACGCCGTCGCCCTCGCGGATGAGGCCCAATAGCAAGAACTCAGTACCGATGTACTTGTGTCCCATCTGCAGGCCTTCGCGCAGGGAAAGCTCCAAGACCTTCTTGGCGCGTGGGGTAAAGGGGATGTGGCCGGTATGTGGCTGGCTGCCCTGGCCGATGATTTCCTCGACCTCGCGGCGGACATCCTCCAGGGAGATACCCATGGATTCCAGCGCCTTGGCGGCTACGCCTTCGCCCTCATGGATAAGGCCGAGCAGGATGTGCTCGGTGCCGATGTAATTGTGGTTAAGCATGCGTGCTTCTTCCTGCGCCAAAACGATGACGCGGCGAGCACGATCGGTAAACCTCTCGAACATGATTCCCCTATACTTTCGCTTCTAATGTGATACCCACTCTAACGCGGCAGTCCGCCGATAATTTCCGGTTTTGTTCCCAGATGCCCGCAACACCGCCAGAATCCACCATATTCGCAGCTCACACGGGTGTACGCCGGTAGCGAACAGGGGCATGGGCATGTAATCTAGAATCGTTTTTGTTCCCTGCCCTCCCCACTATTTAAGGACGTCGCGACCGTGCCCCAGCTTCCTGAGTTCTTTGCCACCCAGCACAACCTGCACGAATTGGCCGTGTTGGATGAGGCGCCATCGTCTACCCTCTTTGTGGTCGAAGATGGAAGCACGCACCAGCAGCTGAGCGTGGAAATCTTCGCGCCGGAAATTACCGGAGTGGTGGACAAGTCCACGGCACTGCATGGGTTGCGCCACCCAGCCATCGCGCCGCTGGTGGGCACGGGCACCACCGCGGACGGGCAGGAATTCATCGTGCGCGAAGGGACTTCCGGAACCCAGCTTTCTGAGCTGCCCAATAATCTCAGCCGCGAAGAGGCCGCCGACGTCTTTGGTCCACTGGCGGGTGCAGTGGACTTCCTAATTTCCCGCGGCCGGGCAGACTTTGCGGTGCATGGGCTAAGGGAGGCCCGGGTGGGCGTCGATAAGCAACGCCAGGTTTCGGTGCTGGCTGCGGCCGGTCCGTCCGGCGAAGAGCCCGGCGATGCGGTAGCGGCGTTTGAAGAGCTTGTGGCCCGCAAGTGCCCGAAGTATAAGCCCACTGGCACGGCAGAGAGCGCCAAGGATGTGGTGGAGCACCTGCGCCCGCAGCGCGAGTTTGATACCGCGCAGATTCCCCGCGTGCAGGAGCCGGAGCCACGCCCTCAGCAGCAGTTTGCTCCGCCGCAACAGCCGCAGCCGCAACCAATGGCCCAGCCCATGGCGCAGCCGCAGCAACCGCTGGCATCCGCGCCGAAGAAGAAGGGCAAGGGCGGGCTCATTGCGCTCATCACGGTGCTGGCGGTGGCCGCGATTGCTGCTGCGGCCGCGCTGTGGTTCTTCCTGTACTACCCCAGCTGGAATGATAAGGAGCAAAACCTCGCGGATGCGTATCCGGACTTGGTGGGCTCCCGCAGCGGCCAGGACGGCTTCGATGGGGCTAAGTGCTCCTCGCGCGAGCCGGAGCCTGGCCAGGAGGCCAAGATTTCCTGCGTGGGCGATGGGTTCAACTACATCGTGACCTACTACCCCAGCGTGGAGGAGCGCGATGCCATGCTTCCCGACGCCGAACCGGTCGAGCTTTCCAATGACCAATGCACCATCCAAAGCTTTGAGACCACCGCGGATGTTCCGACCTACGTGATGGCCGTGGAAGGCACCCAGTCCGCATTCCTGGTGTGGGGCGATAAGGCTGAAGAGGAGCGGCTGAACCTACCGCTGTGCGCCTCTTAATTTGTCCTCGTGCCTATTCCCCGGAGGGCACGCGCTTGAGGAACGGGGCCAGCACAACGACCACCAGCGAAAGCACGCCGGCAAAAAGGAAGGCCCAGTGCGCGCCGTGAGCCGTCGCGGCTGCCTCGTTCATGCCTTGGGCCGCACCGGACTTGGTGCCACGGGTCAGGAAGGTCATCAGGAAGGCAGTGCCTGCCGCACCCGCCAGCTGCTGCAGGGTATTGAGGATGGCGGAGCCGTGCGAGTAGAGCTCGTCTGGCAGGGAGGCCAGGGACGTCGTCATCAGCGGCGTCATCATGAGCGCAATGCCCAGGGCAAAAAGGATATGCATGCCAATGACCATCCATACCGCACTGTCCTCGTTGAGCAGGGTCATCAGCCACGTGCCCGCGGCTAGGAGCAGGGCGCCGGGGATCATGAGTGGGCGGGGCCCGTGGATGTCATAGAGGCGGCCGACCATCGGCGAGATGCCGCCTTGGAGCAAGCCGCCAGGCATGACAACGAGCCCGGTGACCAGCGAGCTTACCGCCAGAGAGGTCTGCAGGTAGATGGGCAGGATATTGACCACGCCGAGCAATAGCCCAAACATGAGCAGCATGCCTAGTACCGCCACAGTGAAGTTGGGAACCGTAAACGGGCGCATGTCCAAAAGAGCGCGATTGTCCTTGGCCAGGCGCAGCTGACGGCGGGTGAAAAGCGCCAAGGCCACGAGGCCGACGATGAGAACGACGATGTCTACGAGGCCATCGCCCTCCAGCATGTTTTCCAGGGACGATACGGCGTAGACCAATCCGCCAAAGGCGATCACGGACAGGACGACGGACGGGAAATCCAGCGGGGTATCGCGCTTATCTCCCACGTTGACCAGGCGGAAATAGCCGGCGGCGCAGATGAGGCCAAGCAGCGGCACCATGGTCCAGAAAATGACGTGCCAGCTAGACATGCTCAACACGAAGCCACCTACGGTGGGGCCGAGCGCTGGGGCCACGGAAATGACCACGGAGATAATGCCCATGACGCTGCCGCGGCGCTGCGGCGGGACGAGGGTCATCGCCACTGTCATCAGGGTGGGGATCATCAAGGCGGTGCCGGCCGCCTGGAATACGCGGCCCACCAGCAGCACGCCGAAGGCCGGGGCGAGCGCCGCCAACACCGTACCGGCAAGAAAAACGCCCGACGAGGCCAAGAAGATCTGCCGGGTGGTGAACTTATCCATAAGAAAGCCGGTGGTTGGGATGACCACGCCCATGGTGAGGAGGAAACCGGTAAGCAGCCACTGGGCGGAGGTAGCGGGGATGTCAAAGTCCGCCATGATGGTGGGCAGTGCTACCGACAAGGCGGTCTCGTTCAGGATCATCACCATCGCGCCAAGGACGAGGATGGTGAGGTTGATTTTTACCTCTGCGGAAATGTGGGGATCTGGTTTCTGAGACACCCAGACAGGATACTGAGGCCGCGGGTGCGGGGAAAGTCGAGGAGTATAGTTTTAGTGTCTTCATCCGCGCGGTGAGACCGCGCCACCCGAGCCTAAAGCGAGGTACACCCCAGTGCGTTTTCTCAACGATTCCCATCCGCCGTACGAATTGACCTACTCCGACGTATTTATGGTCCCGAGCCACTCCGAGGTGGGCTCGCGCCAGTCGGTAGACCTCACTACTGAGGACGGCACCGGAAATACCATCCCGCTCATCGTGGCCAATATGACCGCCGTGGCCGGGCGCCGCATGGCCGAGACCATCGCTCGGCGCGGCGGGCTGACCATCCTGCCACAGGATCTCTCCTTAGACGCGGCCGCAGAAACCATCGCCTCTGTGAAGGCGGCGGACTTGGTCTATGACACCCCAATTACCGTCAAACCGCACCACACCGTGGGCTATACCAGCAACCTTTTGCACAAGCGCGCCCATGGTGCCGCCATTGTGGTCGAGGGGGACATGCCCATCGGTATCATCACGCCGAAGGACCTGCGCGGACAGGATAACTTCACCGCCGTTGGCCAATTGATGACCACCGACTTGGTCACGCTGCCGGTGGGCATTGACCCACAGGAGGCCTTTACCAAGCTGCGCAAAACCTCCCGCAAGCTGGCGCCAGTGGTCAACCCGGATGGCACCTTGGCCGGAATCCTCACTAGGAAGGGTGCGGTGAGGGCGAAGATGTATAGGCCGGGCGTCGACAAGCAAGGCCGCTTACACATCGGTGCTGCGGTGGGCATCAACGGTGACGTGGAAGGTCGCGCCCGTGCTCTAGCGGAGGCCGGTGCTGACGTCCTCGTCATCGATACTGCACACGGCCACCAGGAAAGCATGCTCACCGCGCTGCGCAAGGTTAAGGCGCTGGATCTGGGACTTCCCATTGCTGCCGGCAATATCGTCACAGGCGAGGGTGTACGCGAGCTGGCCGCGGCAGGCGCGGACATTATCAAGGTCGGTGTGGGCCCGGGCGCGATGTGCACCACCCGCATGCAGACTGGCGTGGGCCGCCCGCAGTTCTCGGCCGTCCTAGAGTGCGCCGCGGCCGCCCGCGAGGTTGGCGCCCATGTTTGGGCCGACGGCGGTGTACGCGACCCGCGCGATGTCGCCCTCGCACTTGCCGCGGGCGCCTCCAATGTGATGATTGGCTCTTGGTTCGCCGGCACCTTCGAGTCCCCAGGTGACCTGCACAAGGATGCCGACGGTGCCTTCTATAAGGAGTCCTTCGGTATGGCTTCGCGCCGGGCGGTGCGCGGCCGCAATTCCGATACCGAGGCCTTTGAACGCGCCCGCCGCGAGATGTTCGAAGAGGGCATTTCTACCTCTCGCATCTACCTCGACCCCGAGCACGGTGGCGTGGAGCACCTGGTGGACCGGATTGTCTCTGGCGTGCGTTCCTCGTGCACCTACGCCGGCGCCGATTCCTTGGCCGCCTTCCGCGAGCGCGCCACCGTAGGCGTGCAATCCGCCGCCGGCTTTGCCGAGGGGCAGCCACGCGCCACGAACCGCTAACAGGCTGCATGCTACGTTGACAGATATGTTGACTCGCTATGACCAAGCGGCCTCCCGCGCGGCCGCGCAGGTTATGGGGCAGTACTCCACCAGTTTCTCCCTGGCCACGCGGCTTTTGCGCGGGCGAGTGCGCGCCGATATCCGTCACCTGTACGCGGTGGTGCGCATTGCAGATGAGCTTGTCGACGGCGCCGCAGCCCAAGCCCACACCGACCCCGCCGCCGCGCTGGATGCCTACGAACAGACCATCTTGGCCGCGCCGCAGCAGCGACTGCACACCGACCCGGTTGTGCACGCTTATGCCATTACCGCTCGCCGCTGCGGCTTCCACGAGGAACATCTTGCGGCCTTCTTTAGCTCCATGCGCACGGACCTGACCCATCGCGAATATTCCCCGTCGGAGCTACAGGACTATATCTACGGCTCAGCGGAAGCCATTGGGCTATTGTGCCTGCAAATTTTCTTGGCCGAGGAGGACGTCTCCCCTGCCGACCGCGCCGCCATGGAGCGCGGCGCCCGCGCGCTAGGGTCAGCCTTTCAGAAGATTAATTTCCTTCGTGACCTGCGCGAGGATAGCTCCACTTTGGGCCGCACCTATTTTCAGCAGGCTCCATCCGGGCGCATAGATGAGGCCACCAAGTCCGCGCTCATCGCAGAGATCCGCCGGGAGCTCGCCACCGCCGCGCTCACCATCGACTTGCTGCCGGCCTCTGCACGGGTGGGGGTGAGCGCGGCGGCGGATATCTTTGCTGAGCTCACCAATCGCCTTGCCGCCACTCCGGCTACGGCGCTTGCCACTACGCGGGTATCCGTGCCGAACCACACCAAGGCTTGGCTCGCGGCCCGCGCGGTGCGCCGTCGCGGCCACAGCAGCCATACCCCACACCCAGCCGGAGATTAAGGAGACGTCATGCACGCCGTCGTCATTGGAGCCGGCATCGCCGGACTCGCCACCGCCGCTTTGCTCGGCCGCGAGGGCTACGAGGTCACCGTTGTGGACTCGCTGGATGAGGTAGGCGGGCGCGCCGGCAGCTTTGCGGAGGCTGGCTTCCGCTGGGATACCGGCCCGTCGTGGTACCTCATGCCCGAGGCATTCGATCACTTCTTTGCGCTGTGCGGCACCTCCACCGAGGCGGAGCTGGACTTGGTCGACCTCTCCCCCGCCTACCGCGTCTTTCATGGCGATGCGCCGGTGGATGTGCGCTCCGGCATCGAGGAAGTCACCGCGCTTTTCGAGTCACTCGAGCCCGGCGCGGGGGAAAAAGTTCGCGAGTACTTGGCGCAGGCCAGCGATACCTACGAGATGGCGCTTAAGCACTTCCTTTACACCACCTTCTCCGCGCCGCTGAACCTGGTGCACCGCGATATCCGCAGCCGGCTTTCCCAGTTGGTGGCGTTGCTTACGGCGAACCTAAAGCAACATGTGGGCCGGACGTTTTCTGATGCCCGCCTGCGCCAAATCTTGAGTTACCCGGCGGTCTTTTTGTCCTCCGAACCGGCGGCCGCACCGGCACTGTATTCCCTGATGAGCCACACCGACCTGGTGGAGGGCGTTCGCTACCCGCAGGGTGGGTTCGCGGCCGTGGTCCAGGCCATCTACCGGCAGGCACAGAAATTCGGCGCCACCTTCCGCTTGGGCGAGGAGGTGACCTCCATCAAGGTCGCCAACCGTCAGGTCACGGGCGTGCGCACGAATAAGGGCGCCATCCATGCCGATATCGTGGTCTCGGCGGCGGACGTGCACCACACCGAGACCCAATTATTGCCACCACAGCTGCGCACCTACCCGGAGCGCTACTGGGGCCGGCGCAATCCAGGTCTGGGCACCGTGCTCATTTTGGCCGGGGTAAAGGGCGAGCTGCCAGAACTAGCGCACCATACGCTGCTTTTTAGCCAGGATTGGGATCCGGATTTCCGCGCCGTCTATTCCGGTCCGGAGCCTTCCCGGCCGTTGGGTGCCTCGCAGTCCATCTACGTGTCCAAGACCTCGGCCACCGACCCGAACGTAGCGCCCGCGGGCTACGAAAACCTCTTCATTCTGGTGCCAGTGCCGGCCGCGGAGGCGCCCGGGTTCGGCAATGCCTACCACGCAGAGGAATCCGAGCGCGTTGCCGCGATTGCCGACGCCGCCCTCGACCACATCGCAGCCACGGCCGGGGTGCCGGATTTGGTAGACAGGGTCGTCGTCAAGCGCACGCTGGGCCCGGCCGATTTTGCCGAGCGCTACCACGCCTGGTCGGCCGGTTCTATCGGGCCCGCGCACACGCTGCGGCAATCGGCGTTCTTGCGCGGGCGCAACGCCTCGCGCAAGGTCGGCGGCCTCTACTACGCGGGTGCCACCACCGTGCCGGGCGTGGGCGTGCCGATGTGTCTGATTTCGGCCGAGAACATAATTAAGCGCCTGCGCGGCGATAAATCCGCCGGGCCGCTTTCGCACTAGCCCAGGCACGGCAAAAGCCGCCAGCCTCATGGGCTGACGGCTAGCGATTGGCCGCTGAGCGGCTACTTCTGCTCTGGTTTAACCAGTGGGAAGAGCACGGTTTCACGGATGCCCAGGCCGGTCAGGGCCATCAGCAGGCGGTCCATGCCCATGCCGGTGCCGGCCGTAGGCGGCATGCCCTGCTCCATTGCAGCGAGGAAGTCCTCGTCCAGCACCATGGCCTCGTCATCGCCACCGGCGGCCAGGCGGGCCTGGTCCTCAAAGCGCTCGCGCTGAATAACCGGGTCCACCAGCTCGGAGTAGCCAGTTGCCAGCTCAAAGCCGCGGACGTAGAGATCCCACTTCTCGGTCACGCCCGGCTTGGACCGGTGCTGACGGGTCAGTGGGGAGGTCTCAACCGGGAAGTTCTTGACAAATATGGGGCCTTCTAGCTGGTCCTCGCACAGGACCTCCCAGATTTCCTCCACTAGCTTGCCGTGTCCCCAGCCGCCATCCTTGGGGACGTCAAGGCCGATGACGTCTGCAATGCCCTTGAGCGTCTCGACGTCGGTATCGATGGTGACCTCCGGCTGGCCCGGGAACTTGCGCTGCAGGGCCTCATTGAGGGAAGGGTACATCTCGATTTCGGGCCACTCTTCGCCGCCGAAGTCGAACTCGGTGCCATCCGCCAGGGTGACGGTGGTAGAGCCAAAGACGTCGCGCGCTACGGCCTGGATGGACTCGCGCGTCATGCGGGCGCAATCGTCGTAGTCGCCCCATGCAGCGTAGGTCTCGAGCATGGCGAACTCCGGCGAGTGAGAACGGTCCACGCCCTCGTTGCGGAAGTTTCGGTTGATTTCGAAGACGCGGTCAATGCCGCCGACGACGGCACGCTTCAAGTACAGCTCCGGCGCAATGCGCAGATAGAGGTCAATATCCAGCGCATTGGAGTGGGTGATAAACGGGCGAGCGGCCGCGCCACCGTGCAGGGTCTGCAGCATCGGGGTCTCGATTTCAACAAAGTCCTGGCTTTCCAGGTAGTTGCGCAGCGCGCGCATGACCTTCACGCGGATCATGGCGTTCTTGCGGGCCTCTTCGCGGATAATGAGGTCGTTATAGCGCTGGCGCACACGGGTATCTTCTGCCATATCGGCGAAGGACACCGGCAGCGGGCGCAGGGACTTAGCGGCCATGGTCCACTCGGAGACCATGATGGACAGCTCGCCGCGGCGGGAGGAAATTACGCGGCCGCGCACGGAGATGAAATCGCCCAAGTCAACATCGGACTTCCAAGCGTCGAGACGCTCCTTGCCTACCTCAGCCAAAGAAAGCATGGCCTGCACCTGGGTGCCGTCGCCATCTTGCAGGGTGGCAAAGCACAACTTGCCGGTATTGCGCATAAAGATAAGGCGGCCGGCAATGGCGTGGGTTACCTCGGTTTCCTCGCCTGGGGCCAGGTAGGTCACGCCTTCTTCCGTGCCCGGCTCTTCGCCCTCGGCCACTACGCGAAAATCGTGGCGCAAATCATTCAAAGAGATGGTGCGCTCAACGGTGACCGGGTAGGCCTCTACGCCGGATTCCAGCAGGCGATCGCGCTTCTCGCGGCGGATGCGCAGCTGCTCAGGGACATCGTTTACTTCATTATTCTTCTGCTCGCTCACGTTAGCCTAGGGTAGTCGATCCCCACCGCAGCACGCGATTTAGCCCACGCCACCTTCACCCCGGAAAAGATTTACGCATAATTCACTTCACCGTCACCTCAGCGCCAACGCACAGTTACTGAGATCCCCTTATATAAATGGCTGTCCCCGTGCCTAAACAATATTTTCGACCCTTTTGGAGCAGTAATAATGGCGCTTAAAGGCCGCAACCTTCTCTCTAGCCTCTTTGCATCCTCTCGTTCCAGCCTGACCTGCACCTACAAGTGCGGTAATGCGTGCTTTGGCGAGTGCGAGAACAAGTCCAATAACCCGTACTTTGCTGACCAGTTCTCCCGCCGTACCGCGCTGCGTGCGGGCAGCCTGTCTGTCGTAACCGTTGGCGGCGGCGCTGCTTTGGCGGCCTGCTCCAACCCGGATGATGCGTCCAACGAGGCTTCTTCCTCCGAGGGCAAGGGTGGCAAGACCTCTGAGGCGAACGTTGAGCTCACCTCCGCAGAGGGCATGAAGTTCGACCCAGTACAGCCAAACGAGAAGGACGAAGTGGTCATCCCGGATGGCTACGAGCAGTCCGTCCTCATTGCCTGGGGCGACCCACTGTTTGAGGACGCGCCGGAATTCGATGACAAGAACCAGACCGCCGAGGCAGCCGAGAAGCAATTCGGCTTCAACAATGACTTCGCTGGCCTTATCGAGCACCCGGACGATGACAACCGCCTTATCTACGTCTGCTCCCACGAGTACACCACCGAGCCGCAGATGTTCCCCAACTACGATGCGGATAACCCCACCGAGGAGCAGGCCAAGATCGGCTGGGCTGGCCACGGCCACTCCATCGTGGAGGTGTCCAAGGTAGGCGATACCGGTGAACTCAAGCGCGAGTTCGGCCCGCTCAACCGCCGCATCACCGCCACGACCGAGTTCACCCTGGTTGGCCCAGCGGCCGGCTCCGATTACGTCAAGACCTCCGCCGATAAGACCGGCAAGAAGGTCAAGGGCACCCTGAATAACTGCTCCGGCGGCATCACCCCGTGGAACACCATGCTCTCCGGCGAGGAGAACTTTGACCAGTACTTCGCTCACGCCAACCTGGATGACAAGAAGGCGCAGGAATCCCTCGAGCGCTTCGGCATGGAAGATGGCGAATCCCAGCGCAAGTGGGAGCGCTTTGATAAGCGCTTCGACGTCTCCAAGGAGCCGAACGAGCCCAACCGCTTCGGCTGGATCGTAGAAATCAACCCACTGGACCCGAAGTCCACCCCGATCAAGCACACCGCGCTGGGACGCTTCAAGCATGAGGCAGGCAACATCCACATCGCATCCGATGGCACCGTCGTGTGCTACTCCGGCGATGACTCCCGCTTCGAGTACATCTACAAGTTCATCTCTACCAAGAAGTACAAAGAAGGCGACATCGAGCACAACCTCACCATCTTGGACCACGGCACCCTGTACGTGGCCAAGGTAGAGGGCAACTCCCCAGAGGACGAGATTGACGGCTCCGGCGTGCTGCCAGAGGATGGCGCCTTTGATGGCAAGGGCGAATGGATCAAGCTGCTGACCTCCGATACGGAGAACAACAAGTTCGAGTCCCACGTTGATGGCATGTCTGCCGAAGAGGTTGCCGTCTACACCCGTGAGGCCGCCGATAAGGTGGGCGCCACCAAGATGGACCGCCCGGAGGATATGCAGGTTCACCCAGACTCCGAGAAGGTCTACGTGGCCCTGACCAATAACTCCTACCGCGGCGCTACCGGCGAGAATGCCAAGAAGAACAAGGAAGAGCCGATGGAGTGGGCTCCTATCAAGGAAAACAAGAACGGCCTGGTCATGGAGATTGAAGATGACCACGCTGGCGAGAAGTTCACCTGGAACCTCTTCCTAGTCTGTGGTGACCCGAAGGAAGCAAATACCTACTTTGGTGGCTTTGACAAGGAGAAGGTCTCCCCAATTTCCTGCCCGGATAACCTGGCCTTCGATAGCCACGGCAACCTGTGGATCTCCACCGACGGCAACGCCCTTGAGTCCAACGATGGCCTCTACGCCGTGACCACTGAGGGCGATACCCGCGGTGAGCTCAAGTGCTTCCTGACGGTCCCGGCAGGCGCTGAGACCTGCGGCCCCATCGTCACCGATGAGCGCGTGATGGTCAACGTTCAGCACCCAGGCGAGACCGATGACGCCACCTTCGAAAAACAGACCTCCCACTGGCCAGAGGGCGGCAAGTCCACTCCTCGCCCGGCAGTGGTTGTGGTGTGGAAGAAGGACGGCAACATCGGCGTCGATAAGAAGTAACCACCACCTGGTTTAAGCACCCACCGCGCGGCCCACGTTCCTCCACTGGAACTCGGGCCGCGCAGTCGTTTTCCCTACTGGCAGCATGAGGAACTGCGCCGCCTGCGCCTTCCAAATATAAATCCACCCACCAGTCTCCCCCACGGGCTACTACCTATGTGAGTTGTGGCATACTAACCGCACGTGTGAGACACGCCACCTGCCCGCCCATGAGGAGACGCACACCATGAACTCTCTTGTCCTCGCCATCATCGGCATCGCGATGATGGGCGCCGGCTATCTGCTCTATTCCAAGCTCCTAGGAAAGAGTATTTTCCGGCTATCCCCGAACTACTCCACCCCGGCCCACACCATGGAAGACGGCGTGGACTACGTGCCCACCAATAAATACGTTCTGTGGGGCCACCACTTCACTTCCGTGGCGGGCGCCGCGCCCATCATTGGTCCGGCCGTAGCCGTCATCTGGGGCTGGGTCCCGGCGTTTCTCTGGGTCACCCTCGGCACCGTCTTCTTTGCCGGCATGCACGATTTAGGTGCGCTGTGGGCGTCGCAGCGCCACAAGGGCCAGTCCATCGGCACTTTATCTGGGCGCTACATTGGCAAGCGCGGGCGCAATCTCTTCCTCATCGTCATCTTCCTGCTGCTGTTGATGGTGAATGCGGCCTTCGCCGTGGTCATTTCGAACCTGCTGGTCTCCACCCCTACGGCCGTTATCCCCACGTGGGGCGCCATCGTCGTCGCGCTGCTTATCGGTCAGGCCATCTACCGCCTGAAGTGGAACCTGCCGCTGGTCTCCATCGTGGGTGTTGTTGCGCTCTACGCGTTGATGATCATCGGTGACCGCGTGCCTGTGGTCCTGCCAGATACGGTCCTGGGCATCCCCGCCAACGGCGTGTGGATCATCTTGCTATTCATCTACGCCTTCATCGCTTCGATGCTGCCGGTGTGGGTACTTCTGCAGCCGCGCGACTACATCAACGGCCTCCAGCTCTTTGTGGGCCTGGCCATCTTGTACGGCTCCTTCCTCATAACCCGCCCTTCGCTTGCCGCACCGGCGTTGCGCGACAACGTACCGGACGGTACCCCAGGCATCTTCCCACTCCTCTTTGTCACCATCGCCTGCGGCGCTATCTCCGGCTTCCACGGTGTCGTGGCCTCCGGCACCTCGTCCAAGCAGGTGGATAAGGAAACTGACGTGCGCTTTGTGGGGTACTTCGGCGCCGTAGGCGAGGGCTTGCTCGCGCTGGGCACCATCATCGCCACCACCGCAGGCTTTAAGTCCCTGCAGCAGTGGGAAGAGATCTACTCCGAGTGGAATGCCGGCGGCGTGGAGGCCTTCGTGCAAGGTGGCGGCGCGCTCATGAATGAGGGCATGGGGATTCCCACCTCGCTCTCCGGCACCATCTTGGCCACCATGGCCGTCCTCTTCGCCGCCACCACCATGGACTCGGGCGTGCGCCTGCAGCGCCTAGTGGTGCAAGAAATCGGCGAGATCATGGGCGTGCGCATCAAGGCCTTGGCCGCCACCGTGATCGCGGTGGGCTTGGCCTTCGGCCTGACCTTCTCCGCCGGTGCGGATGGTTCCGGCGGCATGACCATCTGGCCGCTATTCGGCACCACCAACCAGCTCATGGCGGGCCTTTCCTTGGCCATCGTGGTGGTCATCCTGACCCACCTGCGCCGGCCGACGTGGCCGGTGGTCTTCCCGCTCATCTTCGTTACCGCCATGTCACTGTGGGCCGCACTGCTCCAGCTGAAGTCCCTCTTTACCAGCCAGAACTGGCTGCTATTCTGCATGGACGTCATCATCGTGGTGGCCGCCATCTGGGTCATCGTGGAGGCCGTCGGCGCCATTTCCCGTGCCCGCAAGGAGACCCCGCTGGAGTGGACCGATGATGACCTTGACGCCCCGCTGCCCGAGCATGCTCGACAAGCTTAAGGCACTTGCGGCCGGGCTCACTGAGTACTACCAGGCCCCATACCGCGCCAGCTTTGCCAAGGCCCAGCAGCAAGAAGACGATCTCTTCCTGATGTTGGTTGCCTCGGAGGCCCTGGGTATCCCCAACCCGGCCAGCTACTACACCCTGGAGCTTTTGCCGCTGGTCTATGAGGATTTCCACGCCTGGCATACGCGCATGGGAATGGATAGATCCCCGCTGGAGAATATTCAATGTTGCTAGAGACCGCACCTATCATGTTCTTCGGCGGCAAGGGCGGGGTGGGTAAAACCACCCTGGCCACCGCCACCGCGCTGCGCCTGTCCCGCAATCACCGCGTCTGCCTGGTGTCCACGGACCCGGCGCATAACCTGGGACATATTTTTGGTGCCTCGCTTGGCGACGCCCCCGTCAGCCTCACCCCTACCCTGTCTGCCATCGAGATCAACCCTGCGCGCGCGACCGAGCAGCACCTAGCGCAGGTAGGGAACTCGATGCGCCGCTTTATGCCCGAACACCTCCATGGCGAGGTGAAGAAGCACCTCGACCTAGCCCGGCAATCGCCCGGCGCACAAGAGGCGGCACTATTGGAACGCATAGCGGCGCTGGTCGTGGAGGAGTCCGACTTCGACTACCTCATCTTCGATACTGCCCCCTCTGGGCATACCTCGCGGCTGATGGCCTTGCCGGAGATCATGGCCGCCTATACCGATGGATTGCTCTCCCGGCGCGAGAAATCCGATAAATTCGGCTCACTGGTGCGCGGAATGTCGCAAGGAAGCGGCGCGGATAATGACCCGGTGGACAGGCGCAATCAGGAAATTCGCGCCACGCTTTTCCAGCGCCGCGAGCGCTTTGCCCAGCTGCGCACCGCGCTTGCCTCCCCGCGCACCGTGTTCCACATCGTGCTCACCGCCGAGCGCCTGCCCGTGCTGGAATCTGCCGAGTTTCATGCGGACCTCACGAGCAACGGTGTGCGGGTGGGATCCATGCTGGTTAACCGGCGCACCCCGGCCGACCAAGGCGAGTTCTTGGCCGCCCGGCACGCCGCCGAGGATAAGGCACTCGCGCTCCTGCGCACCCAGCTGCCTGATACCCCGGTGCGCGAGGTTCCGTGGCTGCCGGAGGAAGTGGGGACTCCGGGGGCCGTCGGCAAGCTGGCGGCCCATCTCTAGCTCCACCCGCCCACGCCGCTGTGGGCTCGGGTCTGCTAAAACCGAAACTATGACTTTGCTCACCAACGAATACCTATCCCACTTGCGCGAGGAGGCCGCGGCCGATTCCCGGCTGCGCATCGCGCGCAACGCCATCACCAACGTCGGGGCGGCCAAGGCGGCCCTAGACCGCGACCGTATTACGGCGCTCTACCCCACCACCGAGGTCAAGCTGGATAGCTTGGGCGTATCGGACCAAAAGCGCTCCGGCCGCTGCTGGATGTTCGCGGCGCTGAACGTCTTCCGTCACCGCGCGGCCAAGGAACTCAATGTAGATAACTTTGAGTTCTCTTTCACCTACCTGCAGTACTTTGACAAGCTGGAACGCGCCAACTTGGTGCTCAACCAGCTGCTGGATAAGAAGGACGCAGGCTGGGACGAGCGCACCGTCGCCGCGGTGCTCGACCACGCGGGGGCCGATGGCGGCTGGTGGTGCTTCTTTAGCAACCTCGTAGCCAAATACGGCGTCGTCCCTGCCGAGGTCATGCCGGAGGTGCGCTCGTCTGGAAATACCGCGGAGATGAACCGCGACCTGGCCACCGTGGTGCGCCGCGCCGCCGCACAGGACGGCCCGCGCGAAGAAATCCTCGCCCAGGCGCGCAAGGATATCCACCGCATCCTGGCCATCCACCTGGGCACCCCGCCGAAGGAATTTACCTGGGCGTATCGCACCAAGGACGAGCAATTCGTGCGGCTGCACTCCACCCCGCGCGAGTTTGCCGATAAGTACCTGCCGAACTTGGACGAGTACGTGGTACTGGCCGATGACCCCCGCTCCACCAACCCCAAGCATCGAGTCTTCAGCAGCGCCGAGGAGACCAATGTTCTGGGCGGCGCACCGCAGGAGTACCTCAACGTCAGCGCGGCCGAGCTGAAGGAAACTGCCAAGCGCAGCCTGGCTGCCGGCGAGCCGGTGTGGTTTAGCTGCGATGTCAACCGCCAGTTCTCCTTCCTCAACGGCGTATGGGACGAGGGATTGGTGGATACCGATGGCCTCTACGGCATCGATTCCTCCATGAGCAAGGAGGAGCGTTTTACCTCCGGCGAGACCGCGCCCACCCACGCGATGGTGCTCACCGGAGTCGATGGTGACCGCGCCTGGCGCGTGGAGAACTCCTGGGGCTCTAAGCCGCCACGCAAGGACGATGGCGAGGATGTGCCCGGTAAGGGCTTTGCCACGATGGCCGCTGCCTGGTTTGACCAAAACGTCTTCCACATCGCCGTCCGCAAGGAGCACCTGAGCGACGAGCTGGCCCAGGCTCTTGCCACCGAACCAATTGAGCTTCCCCTCTGGGACCGGATGAACTAAGGAGAATCGAGAAATGACAGAGATTAAACCGAACGAGGTTCATGCCGATAATGCCGAGCTCACCAACGATGCCACGCTGCGCCTGGTACGCAATGGGGTGGCCCAGGAGGGCGTCGACAAGCTCAGCCTCGACCACGAGCAATTACGCAGCCTCACACCGGTAACCAGCCATAAGCTTGATTCCTGGGGCGTGGCCGACCAGAAGGCCTCTGGCCGCTGTTGGATTTTTGCCGGCCTCAATTCCCTGCGCGGCGGCCTGATGGACAAGGCCAAGCTCAAGGATTTTGAGCTTTCCCAGACCTATATTTATTTCTTTGACAAGCTGGAGAAGGCCAATTGGTTCCTCACCGCCATGGCTGAGCTCAAGGACCGCGAGATTACGGACCGCACCGTTGCCAAGCTCATGGATGATCCCATCGATGACGGCGGCCAGTGGTCCATGTTCGTCGCCCTGGTGGAAAAGTACGGCGTGGTGCCGCAGTACGCGATGCCGGAGACCGCGTCTTCCGAGGCCACGGCGATGCTTAACCGCAATCTGCAAACCGTGCTGCGCCGCGCCGCCCACCGCATCCGCCGCGGCGAAGAGGGCGCGCATGAGCAGGCGCTTGCCGACGTCTACCGTATTCTCACCGCCAACCTTGGCCTGCCACCCGAGGACTTTGTGTGGCAGTACCGCGATAAGGACGATGAGTTCCACCGCGCTGGTACCTATACCCCGCAGGAGTTTGCCAAGGAATACCTGCCGGCGGACCTAAGCGAGTACGTGTGCGTGGTCAATGACCCGCGCAACGCCTACGGCGAGCTCTACACCGTGGAGTATCTGGGCAATGTGGCTGGAAAGCGCGTGACCTATTTGAACGCGCCTGTGGAGGTGCTGCGCGATGCCGCGCGTGCCTCCATCGAGGACGGCCAGCCGGTCTGGTTCGGCTGCGATACCGACCAGCAATCCGATGATGAGCACGGCGTGTGGGCCAAGCACCTGCACGATTATGAGGCCTTCTACGGCGTGGAGATGGATCTGGACAAGGCGCAGCGTTTGCGCCTGCACGAGTCCCTCATGACCCACGCGATGGTCTTTACCGGCGCTGATATCGCAGACGACGGCACCGTCAATCGCTGGCGCGTGGAGAATTCCTGGGGCCCGAAGAAGGCCGATAAGGGCTTTTGGACCATGGCCGATGACTGGTTCGACGAGTTCGTCTTCGAAATCGCCGTGCACCCCTCCCGCCTGCCGGAGCAATACCAGGCGGCTCTCAAGTCCGATTCCGTGACTACCCTGCCGGCATGGGACCCGATGGGAGCATTGGCGCGTTAAGCCTGCGGCACGCTAAGCCTGCGGCGTGCCAAGGCGGCGCACATAGAGCATGCACTCCAAGTCGCGGTCCTCATTGACCGCGATAGTGCGCTCGCCCACCTGAGTGAAACCGCGGCTGTCATAGAACTGATAAGTGCAGCCGTCATCGGTAAACAAGTAGACATTCTTTCCCTCGTGACGGGCTTCGAAGGCCTCGAGCAGCGCCGTACCCACGCCGCTCACGCCGGAATTGGGGTCCGCGACGAGGAAGCCGATTTCGCCATCAATAGGGTGCTTACCCAAGTACTTGAGCAGCATGTCCTGATTGGCGGCATCGTAATCATCGCGGTGCCCGCCCGGGCGCAGGTTATTAAAGATTTCCACCGCGCGGACATAGGCCTTGCGCCACCACGGATACGGCAACGCGGGCTTGCCCTTCATGGAGGCTAAAAGCACGCCGAGGAAGCGGTCGCCATCGTAGGCGGCCAGGATATCGGTGGCTTTGGCGCGCTCTAAATCCCAAAAGTAGCGGCCATAGGCGCGCTCAAAGCGCGGGTTCTTCACAAACCAGTGCAGGTGCATGCCCTCGATAGCGAAGGAAATCGCTTGGGGCTCATCGCGCGGGTCGAGGTCGCGGATCTGAATATCGGTCATTAGTCCTCCGATGGCTGCTGGGAAGCGGTACCCTGTGCGCGTTGTTGCTCACGCTCGAGCTCGGCCTTGGCTTCGTGCTCTTCAATATTATTAAAGCCGATGCCCAGCGGCAGGCCCACATTATCGATGAGCCGGACGCCGCCGATTGTCGCGGCGACGAGCAAGCGGGCATCCCCCTCCTCGGGAGGCATGCCGAGGTCGCGGCCGCGCACCTCGAGGTAGTCGGGCTCAACGCCGGCGGCGCGCAGGACTTCCGCAGCAACCCCGCGGACCTTCTCCGCACCGGCTTCGGCGGCATGCGCGCCGGCGGTCAGCGCGGCGGATAGGGCCGCGGCTTGGTCACGGGATTCGGCCGGAACGTTGGTATTGCGCAGGCTCATCACCACACCATCGGGCATGCGTACAGCGGGCACGCCCTGCACGCGGACACCCAGGTGGAAGTCCTGAACCGCGTGGTGAATGGCGAGAAGGAGCTCGTAGTCCTTTTCGCCCAGGAGGACGTCGGTAGGCGAAAGCGTCAGAATGAGCGCAAGGTACAGCGAGAGATCCTCGTTGAGGTCCGGCTCGAGGGCGGTCGCGGCGTCGGCCGGAGCCACGGCGATGCGGCGGCCATGCGGCCACAAGGTTTCTGGCGAGTAATCCCACACGATGTCCACGCCCTCGGCGCGCAGGAGCTCAAGATCCTCCTCGTGCGGGGACTGCAGGGCCACGACGGTAACCGCGCCGCGAATGTGCTTGGCCGCGCGCACCAACGCGATATGACCGGCGTGCACGCCGTTGGTCAGCGGTACGAAGGCTACCGGACGGCCAGTCTTATGAAAGGCGCTGCCAACCATGCGGATGCGCTCAATCTCACTGATGACGGTGGCGTTTCCCAGCTCTAGGCTCATCGGCTCTCCTCTTGTAGGGCCCACATTTCCAGCTCCTCGCGGCCGTCAACCTCACCTAGGCGGCGGGCAACCTCCACGTAGCTGCGGCGCAGGCCGGGGTCGGTAACACCGCGATAGGCGGCGATGATTTCTTCGGTGTCCATGTCCTCACCCACCATGGGCTTTTCCTCTGCAGAGGGGAGGAAACGAGCATCGACCGACGCAGAGATGTGCAAGCGACGCAGCATCTCGGCGTAGTAGGCACGGGCGGCAAAGGAAGGACGTTCGGCATCGGAAAGCGCGACGGCTTCGCCGCGGAACTCGGTGATATTGAGCTCCACTACGGTCTCGCCCAACTCGTCCAGGGTGGTCACGGCCCAGCGCATATGTGCAAATGGGGCGAGTGCCGCAACGACACACCCGCGCGTTTCTAGCGGATCTAGCACTTGGACACCGCGCGAGAGGCAAGTGTGGAACACGATAAGCCCGTGGTGGACGTGGGGTTCAAGAAGTTCCACGGTGGCTTCTAAACGGGCATCGCCCACGGCGATGATGAGGGCCTCAAAAGAGGCAAGTTCGGACGGGTCCGAGAGCATCTGCACCTCATGGCCGGCGCGTTCCATGGCATTGGCCAAGGTAAAACCGGCCAGGCTCCGGCCAAAAAGGGCTACCCGCATGCGTGGCGGGCGCATTTATTTATCCTTCTTATTTTTCGCCTGCGCCAGAAGCTCGGCCACGGAGACCGCGCCTTCGCGCTTATCGTCGCTGCGACGGCGCCCGCGTGTCTGCTCCTCTGGCTGAGGTTCAGCCGCACGGTGATGCGGGCGGGCTGCTTTCTGGCGTACTGGTTCGGCCGATTCCGGAGCCACATGTTGACCCGAGCCTGGATACTCCGCGCGCTCGTCGCGCTGCGGAGCCGCCTGCTGCGGAATGTCCTGGGTTTCATCATTGGCCTTGGTGGCAGCCTCTGGCTTGCGGTGGCTGCCGTGGTGCTCACTGGCCGCGGACGTGCGGGTGTTCTTCAGGGAATCATCGCCGCCGGTATCCCAGCGCACGGCCTGGAAGCCACCAGTATTGAAGGTGGAGGCACCAGAAGTCTTGCCGGAGGTGCGCTGCGCACGGGTCTTTTCGCTGATAATGTCATTAAGCGGGTTGGACTCGGCGTGCGCCGCGGACGGCTGGTTGCCCAGGCGGCCAGCGATGGCATCGGCGGACGGAGCGCCAGAAGAGGACTGGGTGAAGTCCACATTGCCTTCCTCAGAGCCAGGGCGAGTAGCAGCCGCGGTCTGAGCCTCGAGCTGCATGATGCGGCGCGCCTCGGCGTGCAGGGCGGCCGGCTCATAGGTAAAGTCCTGGCCGGAAAGATCCTCAATCTGCTTGCGGATGGCAGCCAGCTCGGTGCGGATCTCATCCAGCAGCTCCTGGTCTGGCAGCGGCTGGCCATCGGCTGTGCGGGCCTGCTTAAGCTCGGCGCGGTGAGCGCGCTCCTGCAGCTCCAGCTTGGTCACGGATTCCTCGGCCTGACGGCGGTAGCGCATGACCAGGAAGAAGCCAAGCACGGCAGCCCACAGTGCTGCAATGAGGGCGATCTTGAGCGCGGCGGCAGAGCCGGAAATCAGCATGACGATGCTGGCTACAACGGCCAGCACCACGAGGACGATAAGGCCGATCTGGCCCAAGTCCGGCTTGGTCGTCTTGGCGGAAGTATTGCTAGAAGAAGAGCGCGGCTCAGTCATGCTCACTAATGTACCGTTTGAACCCCATCTGGTGGGGGCGGGGTCTCGCAGTGTCGCTCTAGCCGCAGGCCAGCGGCGGCCATCGCGAGGCCACCAAGTGCGGAGGCAATGACACCCACGAGGTCATCGGACGCTGCGGTGAGCGTACCGGCGTTGGGGATGACGTAGACGGCAATGCCGGCATAAATGCCACCCACGATGGAACCCGTCCATGCCGAGGCCTTGCCTACCAGCATGAATTGCGTGATGGTCATGGGGTTGAGCTGCGAATTATCCAGGCCAATGCCATGCTCGTCCTCGGTGGCTTGGTCCACCTTCCAGGTCAGCGCCACACAGACAACGGCCATAAGCCACAGCGTGGCCGAGACCGTTACCGGGATTTGCAGCATGGAGCCATAAAAGCGCGTGGTGAGGATGGCCGCCGCGGCGGCGAAAAAGACCCCGGTGCCGATGAGGGCACCCAGCGAGGTCCGTGTCATAGCTCCTCCATCATGCCCAGCCGGCGAATCTCGGCGCGCTCTCTCGGGTCGAGTGCTGCTACCCGCTTGGCGACGCCCTCCCCACTCAACCTAGCACCAGCATCGGCCGCCAACCACGGAATCAGCACGAAGGCACGCTCGTGGGCATAAGGATGCGGGACAATAAGCTCTGGGTCATCGGAGGTATAGCCCTCGATATCAATGATGTCTACATCCAGCGTGCGCGGTCCCCAGTGACGCACGCGGACGCGCTCGGCGGCCTCTTCAAGCTTCTGCCCGCGGCGCAGGAGTTCCTTCGGAGTCTCGTCGACGTCCACGATGAGCACCGCGTTGAGGAATTCGTCTTGGTCCGTCACGCCCCACGGAGGGGTGGCATAGACGGGCGAGGCGGCAACGATCTCGCCAGCAAACTCGTCGAATACCGTGCGCAAAAGCTCCACGCGGTCATCCATATTGGAGCCGATAGACAGCACCGCACGCATTAGAGGGTCCTCGCGTGCTTGCGGGAGCGACGGGCGACCACGGCGACGTCGGCAAAAGTGCGCGGAATCGGCGCCTTCGGCTTGTGCAGGGTGACCTCCACGGCATGCAGGCCCTCGAAGGTCTCCATGATGGTATCGGCCACCTCACTGGCGACGGTCTCGATGAGGTCGCGGGCGGGGCCCTCGATGATATTCGCGGCGACGTCGGCAAGCTCGGCGTAATTGATGGTCTTGGTCAGATCATCGGTGGCGGCGGCCTCTGCGAACTCGGACCAGCAGGTGATGTCCACGATGAAAGGCTGGCCCGTACGCTTTTCTTCCTCGAAGACGCCGTGGTAGCCAAAGCACTCCAGGCCGGTGAGCTCGATGCGGTCTGCCATGTTTTACTCCTCAGGGTTGCGCGGTAGAGCGGTGGATTTCATGGTGCCGTTGCCATCGGCGCCATTGCTATAGCTGCCGCTAGCATTGGCCCCGCCCGCGTAGCCGTTACCGGCGTTCCACGCGGCCGCAACATCGACGGCATCGCGGGAGACGGCGACCTCGTGCACTCGCACACCCCACGCGCCCATCTGGGCGGAAATGGCGGTCACGGCCGCAGTCGCGGGATCGGCCAGCAGTGGGCTGGACTCCACGCCACGGTCCTCCCGGATGGCGGCGAGGAAGCGCTTGCGCGAGGCTCCCACCAGCACCGGGAATTCGGCGTCGAGGAACTCCGGCAGAGCCTTGAGCAGCGCCCAATTATCCTGCGGGGTTTTGGCGAAGCCTAAGCCCGGATCGAGCACGATATTATCGCGGCGCACGCCGGCCTCCAGCGCGTTATTCGCCAGGCGCTCGAGGGTCTCATGCACATCGCGCACCACATCGCCGCCGTGGTCGGCGCTACCGGCCGCGGAGCCAAAGGCGCCTTCCTGCAGCGTGCGCCAGTGCATCAAACAGACGGGCACGCCGGCCTCGGCCATCGCGCGATACATCTCCGGATCGGCTAGGCCACCGGAAACGTCATTGATCATGTCCACCCCGGCCGCTGCCGCCGCGCGGGCCACCGAGGCGCGCATCGTATCCACGGCGGTGCGGATGCCCAGCTCGGTCAGCGCCTTAATGACGGGAACCACGCGGCGCTTTTCGACGTCCGCTTCTACCCGCACCGCACCCGGCCGGGTGGATTCGCCGCCGACGTCAATCATGTCCGCGCCCTGCGCCACGAGTTCGCGGGCGTGGTTGATGGCGGCATCGACGTCCAACCACTTACCGCCATCGGAGAAGGAATCCTCCGTGACGTTGACAATGCCCATCACCAGCGTGCGGTTGGCGATGCTCAGATCCGATACCGAGGTTGCCTGCTGCATGGCGTGCTCCTTCTCGCTTTCGTGGTAACCGGGGGGGACTTAGCTGCGAATCAGGCTGAGCACCTCGGCGCGGGAGGCGGCATTGTTCTTGAAGCCGCCGCGCACCGCGGAGGTGGTCGTCGTCGCACCCGGCTTGCGGATGCCGCGCATGGCCATGCACAAGTGCTCGCACTCAATGACCACGATGACGGACTGCGCACCGAGGACCTCCACCAAGGCGTCTGCAACCTGCTGGGTGAGGCGCTCCTGGACCTGGGGGCGCTTAGCGTACATATCCGCCAGGCGGGCGAGCTTGCTCAAACCGGTGACGTGGCCGTCTTTGCCCGGGATGTAGCCAATATGCGCCACGCCGTAGAACGGCACCAAGTGGTGCTCGCAGGTGGAATAAATGGGGATATCGCGCACCAAAACCAATTCTTGGTGGTCCTCAGCGAAGGTCTTGTGCAGGACCTCGGTCGGATCCTCGTGCAGTCCAGCGAAGACCTCGCGGTAGGCGCGGGCCACACGGGCCGGGGTTTCGCGCAAGCCCTCGCGGTCAGGGTCCTCCCCTACCGCAAGGAGCAGCTCACGCACCGCTGCCTCCGCTCGGTCTTGGTCAAAGGCAGCGCGAGCGGGAATGTGATTATCAGGCATTAGTTATCTTCTTGCTTGTCGTCCTCGCGCGCATAGGGGTTCTTGCGGCGATCCTTCTCGTCCCAGCCAGGGGTAAACCACTGGCGGGTCTCAGCCTCAGCATCCGCGCCGGCATCTGGCTTGTGGTGCTTTCCACCACCGGTAGCGGGGCGTGCAGCCGGCCGGGCGGTGGGCTCGGAAGCCGGAGCAGACTGGGCGTCGCGAGCCTGCTGATCAGACTGGGCCGGCGAGGAGTCCGCGGAGTCCTTCGCGGGACCGCTGCCCAGCTCGCGGGCAGTGTCCGGGTCGACGTAATCGCCGGCGTGCTGACCAAAGTTGAAGCCCACCTCACCCTTCGGCTCTTCGCCGGCGAGGCGACGCTCGCGGGCGGCCCGGGAGGCATCGAGAAGCGTCATGCGCTTAGGCAGCTCCTCGCCGCGCTCCTTGGCCAGCTCGACCGGGGTCTTGACCGGCGCATAACCAATCTGGCGGGGGAAGCGATCGTCCTCGCCTGGGAAGACGTCGAAAGCTTCGCGTGGCTCGATGCCATCGAAGATGCGCTCCAGGTCGGGGCGGCGCAGGGTTTCCTTCTCCAGCAGGGCCTCGGCCAGCTTATCCAGGTAGTGGCGGTTATTGCGCAGGATGTCATAGGCCTGCTCGTGCGCGCGCTCGAGCAAGTAGCGCATCTGCTCATCAATCTTGGAGGCAACCTCATCGGAGTAATCGATGGAGCCACCGCCACCCATCTGGCTGAAGGGATCGCCCTGTTCCTTGCCGTACTTCACGGTGCCCAGATCCGGGGAGAAGCCGTACTCGGTGAGCATAGAACGAGCGATCTTGGTGGCGTTTTCAATATCGGAAGACGCACCAGTGGTCGGCGCACCGAAGACCAGTTCCTCGGCCGCGCGGCCGCCCATGGCAAAGACCAGCCGGGAGAAGAGCTCGTCGCGGGTGTACATGCCCTTGTCATCTTCCTGGGAGGTCATGGCGTGGCCGCCGGTGCGGCCGCGGGCCAGGATGGTGACCTTGTACACGCGCTCAATATCCTTCAGGGCCCACGCGGAAAGGGTGTGGCCGCCCTCGTGGTAAGCGGTGACCTTCTTCTCGTGCTCGGAGATGATCTTGCCCTGGCGGCGCGGGCCTCCCACCACGCGGTCGGTGGCCTCTTCCAGGGCGTCATAAGTAATGACGTTGCCGCCGATGCGGGCGGTAAGCAAAGCGGCCTCGTTGAGTACGTTGGCCAGGTCCGCGCCGGACATGCCGGCGGTGCGCTTGGCCAGCTGCGCTACGTCAACCTCTTCTGCCAGCGGCTTATTCTTCGCATGCACGCGCAGGATCTCCTCGCGGCCGGCAAGATCCGGGTTGGTGACCGGAATCTGGCGGTCGAAGCGGCCCGGGCGCAGCAGCGCCGGATCGAGGATATCCGGACGGTTGGTAGCGGCGATGAGGATTACGCCTTCGCGGTCACCAAAGCCGTCCATTTCTACCAGGAGCTGGTTGAGGGTCTGTTCGCGCTCATCGTGGCCGCCGCCGGTACCGGAACCGCGCTGGCGGCCCACGGCGTCGATCTCGTCCACGAAGATAATGCAGGGGCTATTTTCCTTCGCCTGCTTGAACAGGTCGCGCACGCGGGAGGCGCCCACGCCGACGAACATCTCCACAAAGTCAGAACCGGAGATGGAATAAAACGGCACTCCGGCCTCGCCGGCCACGGCGCGGGCAAGCAAGGTCTTACCGGTACCCGGAGGGCCGTAGAGCAGCACGCCGCGCGGGATCTTGGCGCCTAGGTCGTGGTAGCGGGTGGGATCTTCCAGGAAGTCTTTGATCTCCTGTAGCTCGTCCACGGCCTCATCCGCGCCGGCCACGTCCTCGAAGGTATTGGTCGGCATATCCTTGGTCAGTTCCTTGGCCTTGGAACCACCGATGCCAAACATGCCACCAGCGCCCTGCTGCATGCGGGACATGAGCCAGAAGAGCACGCCGAAGAGGATGATCATCGGCAGCAGCATGCTGAGCATGGAGCCCAAGAAGGATTCCTGCGTGACATTGGTCTGGTACTTCTCGGCACCGGAATCCTTGACGGCGTTAAAGACCTGCTCGGAGGCGCGGGCCGGGTACTTGGCCACGATCTCCTGCACGCCGTCGCGCTCGTCTACCGTGATTTCGTCCTTGAGCTTGATGCGCAGGCGCTGCTCGCGGTCATCGATTTCCACCTCATCGACGTTTTTGTCTTTGAGCTGGGTCAGCGCAACGGAGGTATCCGCTTGCACGTAGCCGCGGGCATCGTTGCTAAAGAAGGTAAAGGCGTACAGCGCGATAAGGATAAGCGCCGCTATCCCGCCGTAGCGAAGAATCTTGTTGTTTTTCATTACTGCGCGATTTTAGTTGGTGGTATAGACATCGGGGTGGAGGGTGCCCACGTAAGGCAGATCGCGGTAGCGTTCCGCATAGTCCAGCCCGTAGCCGATGACGAATTCATTCGGGATATCAAAGCCCACATCCAGCAGGTCAATATCGGCCTTGACTACTTCGGGCTTGCGCAGCAGGGTGACCACGTTCAGCGAGGCGGGGTTGCGGCCTTCCAGGTTGCGGATGAGCCACGACAGGGTGAGGCCGGAATCGATGATGTCTTCCACGATGAGCACGTTGCGCCCGGCAATATCGCGGTCCAAATCCTTCAAAATGCGCACCACGCCGGAAGAGGAGGTGGAGGCGCCGTAGGAGGATACGGCCATAAACTCCAGCTCGGAGGGGATGGATAGCTTGCGCGCAAAGTCCGTGAGGAAGAATGCGGCGCCCTTGAGCACGCAGACCAACAGGAGGTCTTGCTCAGAGTCGGCATACTTTTGCGAGACCATATCCGCGAGTTCTTGGACGCGGCTTTGCAGTTCCTCTTCTCCAATGAGGATTGCTTCTACATCGTCACCGTAGCGGTTTGCGGGAACGGCGAAGTCTTTCTTGTCGTGCACGTGTGCGCTCCTTTAATGACCGGACAATAGTGCCAGTTTGCCACCTATACGGGCTACTTCCAACCTCTGCCCCACCTGCCGCGCCGATCGCACGGCCACCGGGCCTTGCCCGTGCCAGTGGGTGCACAGCTTGCCGACGTCCCCCACTCCCCTCCTTGTTACCTCTACCCCCTCGCTGACCAGCCACGCAGCGATCGCCCGCCGGCGCCGCGGTTCCGCCATCGCCGCCAGTTCGGCGCAGTCGGTGGTGGGTGGGGTGCGCAGGGTGGCGTCGTCAAGCGCCGCATCGCCCGCTGCTTGCGCCAGCGCTGGCACCGCGTCCCCGCCGATGATGCGGCTCAACTGCGGAATGACCTCGCGGCGCAGCGCCACGCGGCGGAAATTCGTGTCCGCGTTCTGTGGGTCCTGCCACGCCGAAAGGCCCAGCTCCGCGCAGGCGCCCTCGGTATCGGCCCGGCGCACGCCCAACAGAGGCCGCACCACGCGGGCGCCTTCGACCTCGCTGCGCTCGCTCATGCCGGTCACCCGCCCACGCAGCGCACCAAGCAGCAGGGTTTCCGCCTGGTCATCGGCCGTATGCGCCACGGCAACCTCTAAGCCTTCGTCTGCGCACGCGGCGGCCAGTGCCCGATACCGCGCCGCCCGCGCGGCCGCCTCCATCGACTCCGCCCCCGCTGCAGCGCCCGCACCGGCCTCAACGCTAAGCACCTGCGCCCGCGCGCCCAGCGTTCGCGCCTGTTCGGCCGCGCGCTCGGCCTGCGCCCGCGATCCGCCCTGCAACCCGTGGTCCACGCACAGCGCGAGCGCCTCGTGCCCTTCCGCCACGAGCGCCGCCATGAGAGCCAGCGAATCCGCGCCCCCGGACAGCCCCACCGCCACTGCGTGGTCAAGGCCAGCGGCGCGCACGCCGCGCCGACACGCTAGAAAGTGCGGCGAAACCCGCGGCCAAAAGGGCTTATTAGAACTCATGCAACGCCGAAGCCAATGCGTCCTGGGCCTTGCGGGCGGACAAAATATCGCCGTCATTCACAATGAACGCAAAGGCATACACACGCCCGGAATTGCCCTGCGCGGTGCCGGCCAAAGCCGAGACCCCAGTCAGCGTGCCCGTCTTGGCGCGAACGTAGCCCTTGGCCGCGGAATCGCCGTAGCGCTCGTACAGCGTGCCATCGCCGCCGGCCACAGGCAGGTAGGACACCAGCGGGCGCAGGCGCGGATCCTTGACCGCGTCATTTATGAGCTGCGTCAACAGCCCGGCCGTGAGCCGATTGTCCACCGAGAGCCCGGAATTATCCTTTATGTCGACGCCCTCGACGTCGAAGCCCTCTTCCCGCAGGACATCCAGCGTGGCCTGCGTATCGCCTTCAAAGCTGGCTTCCTTACCACGGGAAACCGCCAGCTCACGCGCAATGGCCTCGGCCATGACATTATCGGAATGGCGCACCATTTCTCGGGCGCGGTCCGCGAGCGGCGGCGAATCCACGCTCGCCACCTCCTGCGCGTTCTCCGCCACAGAGCCCATGCCTACCTTGCCCGCGCCGAGGCGATCGCCTAGCTGCTTAGCGACGTCCAAAGCCGGCTCATGACTCCTCGGCACGTCCCCCGTCGTCGCGCCCAGGCGACCACCGTAGAGCATGGCCGGTTCCATCGGCGCGACGAAGCCGCCGTCCACGTTTTCCGGATCCCACCCCGGGGCCTGCGCCTCGCCGGACCACACGGAGGTATCGATGTAGACGCCATCGACCTGCTCGACGTTTTTCGAAATCTGCTCGGCCAAATCATCGAGCTGTTCGTGCGTCATCCACACATCGCCCGCGGCTTTAATGACCACGTTCTTTTCGTTCGACCCACGGTAGACCTTGGTGGTGATTTTCTCATTCTCATCCAGCGCCAACGTCGCCGCCGCAGTGGTGAGGACCTTCGTGGACGAGGCCGGGGTAAGCCGCTTATCCGCGTCGCGCTGCCACACCACGTCACCGGTTTCGGTATCGATCACCTCGCCGCCAAAAGTGGCGAGGTCCTTATTCTTCGCGAGCTCATCCAGCTTCGCGCTCAGCGCATCCAGGTTCGCCTCGCCTGGCTCTGCTGCACTCAACGGCTCCTCAGGTGCCTCGACCGCCTGCGCCTCTCCGTGCGAGAGATCGCCGTATTCGCGCTGGAGGGTAACGCCCAGCGCAGCCGTACCTCCGACCGCTGCCGCTACCACGAGCGCGGTCGCTGACCACCAAACATGCTTTGCTTTCATTGCCTTTAACCCTAGCGCGAATCCGCAACGCGCTAGACTATGGGCAGTAATTGATACCCAATCCCCCATGGAGGACATCGCTGTGAGCGTTGAAGTAACCATTGAAATCCCGAAGGGCTCCCGCAACAAGTACGAGGTTGACCACGAGTCCGGCAAGGTCTACCTCGACCGTTACCTGTTCACCCCGATGGCTTACCCGGCTGACTACGGCTTCATCGACCACACCCTGGGCGAGGACGGCGACCCGCTCGACGCCCTGGTCATCCTGCCGGAGCCGGTCTTCCCGGGCGTAGTCGTTGAGGCCCGCATCGTCGGCGTCTTCAAGATGACCGACGAGGCCGGCGGCGACGATAAGCTGCTCGCCGTCATCGACGACCCGCGCTGGGAGCGCTACCAGGACATCAACGATGTGGAGCAGCACATCAAGGACGAAATCGAGCACTTCTTCGTCCACTACAAGGACCTGGAGCCGAACAAGGAAGTCACCGGCTCCGGCTGGGGCGACAAGGCCGAGGCAGAGAAGATCCTCGACGAGGCTAAGGCTCGCTTCAAGTAAGACTTATGGGCGCGGGCCCCGTGGGCCCCTCTCGGGCCCGCCCATTGGCCTCTGGGCTCCCCTTAGGGCGTTTCGATCAAATAGCGCTGCGAAAGCGGCGGTCTCCAAGACCGTATTTGATCGAAACGCCCCTTTTTGTCCCCTTTTCGCCTCTTTTTGCCCTTCTTCGCATCCGCAAGGCCCTCCCCGCGACACCATCCCGCCCCCGCAGTACAATTCGATCACATAGCAGGCCGAAACCACCGGCCTCGGGGGACCTAATTGATCGAAATGAACGCCTAGGGGTGGGCGCATGAGAATCTTCACCACGCGCAGGGCCGCGCACCGCGCAATCAACAACCAAGCCGTGAAAATCTGCCACGGCCTCTATACCGAAGGAAAGCCCTCGCCGCGCGAACTCGCGGAAATCGTCTCCCATCGCTGGCCCGATTCGGCGCTCGACGGCTACTCGTGTGCCCACCACTACCTCGGCCACCCTTTAAGTTTCCCACTCCACTTCCTGCGCGCGGGAACGATGGCCTCCAGCCCGTACTTCCGCAGCCGCCGCGCCCGCCCCAAGGCGCTTGGCCAGCTCAGTGGCATTAACGTATGCAATCCGCTGCAGGCCACAGAAATCATGACGGAAGAAGACGCCGTCGCCTTCCTCGAGGCCTGCTTTGCCGGCCAGTACGGCGCCTCCCAGATGGAGGGCCACATGCTTGATTTCCAGCGCTTCCCGCAGCACACCCGGCGCGTGCTGGAAAACACCATCCTCGGCGCTGATAGCGTCCCCGAGCGCAACCTCACCCGCGCGCTTCGGCCCCATGTCACCGTGCACAACAACAGATACATTGGCCCTTACCGCTGGGACTTACTCTTGGAGGAGCACAAGCTGGCCATCGAGGTCGACGGCTACGCATACCACCAGGGCGAGAACCGGCAGCGGTTCGAAATTGACCGCCACAAGCTGAACGACGCCGTCCAAAGAGGCTACAAACCCCTCCACTTCACCGCCGCCACAATCGAGCACCACCTCGACATAGCTGTTGGCCAAGTCCTCGCGATAGTCCACGGTAAAGGCAACATTGTGCAGCCACCGTGGCAGTGGCACCACTACTGGCGGTTCCAGCGCTAGCACTGCGGCACGCGGAGCAGCACAAGGCCCTATGCGTGACTAGGGTATGAGGCATGAAAAACGTTCAACCAACTGAAGTACCAGAAGGCGCTCAGCTCATTGATGTCCGCGAGAATGATGAGTGGGCGGTGGAGCGCGCGAAGGGCGCGACCCATATCCCGATGAGTGAGATTACGGGTCGCATCCAGGAAATCGACCCGGACAAGGATATTTACGTCATCTGCCACGCGGGCGGTCGCAGCATGCAGGTCTGCCAGTATCTGGAGCATGCGCTGGGCTGGGACACCATTAACGTCGATGGCGGCACGGATAACTGGAAGGCTGCCGGACTTCCCATCGAAACGGATTAATTGGCCTTAACCAATCTTTTGGGATTATTATGATGGTATGGCTTCCACGAATAATTCTGTAATCCCAACTGCCCTACTCGAATCCCCGTCATTCCAGCTGGAGCGCCTCCGCCGCCGCACCCGCGATGGCGTCGAGGCTGCCCTGCAGACCAAGCAGACGACGCTGCGCGAGTACTGGGTCCTTACCTGCCTGGTGGACGCGGATGCCGCATCGCAGTCCTATCTCTCCGAGACCCTGGCCATTGATGCTTCTGACATGGTGCGTCTTATCGACGCCCTCGAGGACCGCGGCTGGGCCAAGCGCGAGCGTGATCCGAAGGACCGCCGCCGCCAGATCGTCGCGTCCACCAAGAAGGGCGCGAAGGTTCACAAGGACCTGGCGGAGCTTGTTGCCACTGCCGAGGACGAGGCCTTGGATGAGTCCACCAATAAGCAGCTCAAGCACCTGCGAAAGTTGGCCAAGTCCATCATTGCCGCGGACGAGGACGAGGCATAAATGGCGGGCCCCGAATCGCTCGTCCCGCAGCAGTACCTTCTAGGTAGCGCGGCGCCGCGGCCGCGCACGCTGTGGGACATCATCACCACCACCGCGGAGATGCACCCAGACGCCGCCGCGCTGGACGACGGCGAAATCATCACCTACTCCGAGCTCATCCACGAGGTCGAGCTGTGGGCCACCGAGCTGCACGCCAATGGCGTGCGCCGGGGCGATCGGATCGGCATTCGGATGACCTCCGGCAAGCGCGAGCTCTACCTCGCCATTTTGGCGACCCTGGCGGCGGGCGCGGCCTACGTGCCTGTCGACGCCGATGACCCAGACGAGCGCGCCGAGATGGTCTTCGGCGAGGCCGATATCGATGGCGTCTTTACAGATGAAGGCTTCCGCTTCCTGCGCGATTCCGCGCGCCCGGACGCCCCCGACAGGTCCGCCGAAGAGCCGGCCGAGAACCCCAATACCCCGCGCCCAGAAGACACCGCGTGGATCATCTTCACCTCCGGTTCTACCGGCAAGCCGAAGGGCGTGGCCGTAAGCCACCGTTCCGCGGCAGCCTTCGTGGATGCCGAAGCAAGCCTCTTTTTGGTCAATCACCCACACGGGCCACTCGGCCCAGAGGATCGTGTGCTCGCCGGGCTGTCCGTCGCCTTCGATGCCTCCTGCGAGGAAATGTGGCTGGCCTGGGGCCACGGTGGCTGCTTGGTCCCGGCGCCGCGATCCCTGGTGCGCTCCGGCATGGACTTGGGCCCATGGCTCATCCGCCGCGATATCACCGTCGTGTCCACCGTGCCTACCTTGGCGGGCCTGTGGCCGGCTGAGGCGCTGGATAATATCCGCCTGCTCATCGTCGGCGGAGAAGCCTGCTCGCAGGAGTTGGTGGACCGCCTGGCCACCGAGGACCGCGAGATGTGGAATACCTACGGCCCTACTGAAGCTACCGTCGTCGCCTGTGCGCAGCAGATGCTGCCAGGCCGGCCGGTGTCCATTGGCTTGCCGCTGAATGGTTGGGACCTGGTGGTCGTCGATAAGCAGGGCATGCCTGTGGAAATGGGCGGCGTCGGCGAGCTGGTGATCGGCGGCGTGGGACTGGCGTCCTACCTGGATCCGGCCAAGGACGCGGAGAAGTACGCTCCGCTGGAGTCGATGGGCTGGCAGCGTGCGTATCGCACCGGTGACCACGTGCGCCTGGAAGAAGACGGGCTGTACTTCGTCGGCCGCGTGGATGACCAGGTGAAAATTGGCGGGCGCCGCATTGAGCTCGGTGAGGTCGAAGCCAATGTTGCGGCCCTGGATAACGTCTATAACTCGGCCGTGGCCGTGCAGAAGACCCCGGGCGGCGAGTCCGTCTTGGTGGGCTATGTTTCCCTCGAGGATGAGGCCAAGGGCTTCGATCACGAGGCCGCGCACGCCCGCTTGGCCGAAACCATGCCGGCCGCACTCGTCCCGCGCATCTGCGTAATGGAGGAGCTGCCAGTGCGTACCTCCGGCAAGGTAGATAAGAAGGCCCTTCCGTGGCCGCTGCCGGGAGTGGGCGTGGAATCGACCACGCTGACCGAGACCGAGAAGTGGCTCGCAGAACTGTGGGTCGAAACGCTCGGCGTGTCCGTGGAAGACGAGAACGCCGACTTTTTCTCGCTCGGCGGCACCTCGCTGGCGGCCGCGACCCTCGTGGGCCATATCAGGGAGCGCTACCCCACCGTGGCCGTGCGCGACCTCTACGACCACCCGCGCTTGGGCTCGCTGGCCGAGCTCATTGCGGGAGCCGAACCGCGCCCCGCGGCTGCCGACGTCCCCATGCGCGAGGTCACCAAGGTCGGCTTCGGCACCCGGCTCGCCCAGACCCTGATCCAGATCCCCGTCATGACGCTGGCCGCCTCCAGCTGGCTGGCCTGGCTCATGCTGGGTTCCACCGTGGCGGCATCGCTGGGCTTTGAGTGGGCCGCGGCCTATCCGTGGTGGCTGGTCATCGTCATGCTCATCGTCTTTGTCACCCCCGTCGGCCGCATCCCCATTGGCGGCTACGGTGCGCGTCTTATTACGGCCGGCATTAAGCCGGGCGATTACCCGCGCGGCGGTTCGACGCACCTGCGCATCTGGGCGGCCGAGCGCTGGGCTAATACCTCCGGCGCGAGCTCGCTGGCCGGTGCTACGCGCGTGAATAACTACGCCCGCACGCTTGGTGTCAAGGTCAAGCGCGGCGTGGACCTGCACTCCCTGCCGCCGGTGACCGGCCTGCTCACCTTGGGCAAGCACGCCGCCATCGAACCTGAGGTGGACCTCTCCGGCTACTGGCTGGACGGCGATATCCTGCATGTGGGCGCCATCGACGTCAAGGAAGGCGCTCGCGTGGGCGCGCGCTCCACGCTGCTGCCTGGCACCGTGGTGGGCAAGTATGCCCACGTGGAGGCCGGTTCCACCGTTACCGGCCGCAAGAAGATCAAGGACGGACAGCGCTGGTCCGGCTCACCTGCCAAGAAGGTGGGCCGCTCCAAGCACCGCTTCCCGTCCCATCCCCCGAAGCGCCGGCCGTGGTGGGTGGCTATCTATGACGCCACTTCCGTCCTTCTCGCCATCCAGCCGGTTGTGGCGCTGGCGGTAGGCGCGGCCATCGTCCTCGCCCTCGTGCATTCCACGGGTGGCGATAGCTTCGTCGGTGCGGTCTTCTTCGCGCCCGTCGGCGCGCTGGCAGCCTTTGCCACCTATATGCTGCAGACTTGGCTGGGCGTGCGCATTCTCTCCCTGGGAATTAGCCCGGGCGTGGCACCAGTGCGGTCGGTCAAGGGCTGGCGCCTGTGGGCCATCGAGCGCCTCATGGACGAGGCCCGCACCAAGCTCTTCCCGCTCTATGCCTCGCAGCTGACCCCAGCGTGGCTGCGCTCGCTCGGCGCGGAGATTGGCGCCAACGTGGAAATCTCCACCGCGGTCATGATCCCCAAGCTCACCGAGGTCAAAGAGGGCGCCTTCCTGGCCGATGACACCATGATCGGCGGCTACGAGCTCGGCGGCGGCTGGATGCGCACCGGCGAGACCAAGGTGGGCAAGCGCTCCTTCGTGGGCAACTCCGGCATTACCGCACCCGGCCGCAAGCTATCCAAGAACTCGCTGGTTGCCGTTCTTTCTTCTACCCCCAAGAAGACAAAGGCCGGCGCCAACTGGTGGGGTGCACCGCCAGAGCGCATGCGCCGCGTGACCGTAGAGGTGGACTCCCCCGCCAACTCGGGCGAGGCGCTGACCTATAACCCGGGCTTTGCCGTCAAGGCTGCCCGCGGCGTGGTGGAAACCATGCGCCTTTTGGCACCGATGTTTTCTGCCATGCTGCTCGCGGCAACCCTCAGCGTCTACGACTCGCTTCTCGACGCCCTCGGTTTCCCCCTCACCTGGCTCCTCTCCGGCCTCGTGCTCATGGGCATGGGTGCGGTGGCCATAGCCGTCACCGTCGCGGTGAAGTGGATCTGCGTGGGCAAACACCGCGCCGCCGACCATCCGCTGTGGTCCGCCTTTGTTTGGCTCAATGAGCTACAGGATACCTTCGTGGAGGTCGTCGCCGCGCCGTGGTTCTTCCAGCACACCTACGGCTCCGGCGAGATCAACCTGGGGCTGCGCGCCCTCGGCGTGGAAATCGGCCGTGGTGCGTGGATCGATTCCTACTGGTTCCCGGAAACGGACCTCATCCGCATCGGTAAGGCCGCCACCGTGGGCCCTGGCACTGTGGTGCAAACCCACCTTTTCCAGGACCGCGTGATGAGCCTCGATACTGTCACCATCCAGGACGGCTCCACGCTGGCCGCCCACTCGGTGGCACTGCCGGCCTCGCTCATCGGCACGGCTTCTACCGTAGGCCCCGGCTCGCTGGTGATGCGCGGTGACCGCGTGCCCACCAACGCCGTATGGCAAGGCAACCCCATCGAGCCGTGGAAGCGCTAGGCCGACGGCAGTAACCTGCGCCCTACCTCGCGAAGTCCTGGTATTTAATCATCTCGCCGGACTTGAAGTCCCAGGCCTCCACCCGGACGCGGTCAGCAAAGACCTTGACCCGCAGTCCGGTGGAGGCCTCTTCCTTTTCCTTGACGATTGTCTCGTCATTATCGCCATCCGGCAGATACTCATTGAGGATTGCGCCGGTGTTGACCACCGGGAAGCCGGTGCGGCCGGCCTCGCCGGTGCCGTCGTAGCGGCGGGTTCCCCACCAGTTATTTTGGTGCAGCGAGGAGTGGCTGTGGCTGCTAAACCACACGATGTTGTTGTACTTATTGACCACATCGGAAAGCGCCTCGAGGTCCTCAAAGTCATTCTGGTACCACGCCGAATGAGACATCGATACCGTCTGCGGCAGCAGCGGATGGCTAAAGACCAGCGCCGGAGTGCCCTTAGCATCCCAATAAGCCAGGCGCTCATCTAGCCAATCGAGCTGCTCCTTGCTGATGCGCTGGAAGGGCTCCTTGCCGTGGCGCAGGATATCGGAATAGAACTCGGTATTCACAGAAATCAGTGGCACCCCATCAACTACCTCTTCCTTCCACGGCTTATCCTGGCCGGAGTACTTCAGGAAGCGATCGAGGTAGGTCTCAGAGCCTTCCTTGCCATACATTTCGTGGTTGCCAATGGTCCACAATTCCTTGTCCGAATCGTGCGGTACCTCGCTGTGCGCGGCCAAGAAATCGTCCCACTGCTCCTGCGAGCCATCGTCCACCAGGTCGCCGTTGAGCACCAACGCCCCGGCCTTATCCTCCATGCCGTTCAACTGGCGGACCGCGTCTTTGTAGTCTTGGGGGTCACCTTGGACGTCGGAAAGCACGTCCACGGTAGCCTGCGGCGAGCCTTGAAGCTCACCGAGCGGCTTGACGACGCCCACGTTGTCCACCGCCCACCACCAGTCATCATTGCCGTTGTTGTAGCTGAAGCTAACCTGCATATTCTTCGCGCCGGCCGGCACGTCCACGCCAATGGACTCGTGCTTAGAGAATACGTCTTTGTCGAAGGCGGCGATTTCCTGGGCTTCTCCACCATCGAAGGAGACCGTCACCGTGGCATTCTGCCCATCCTTACCCTGGCGGTAATGGTGGTCGAATTCCACATTCACCCGCTCCTGCCCCGCCACCGGGATGGCCGGGCTCTTTAGGCCTGCGGTCATGGAATCACCCTCGGCCAAGCGCTGCTGCTTGTTGTCGATGATGGCGAAAGTGTCATGCGCCTGGGTGAAATAGTGGCGCATATCGGTACCAGATGCCCAGGTCCAGTGGCGCATATCGCCAAAGGTCCAGCCCTTCCAGCGGGCCTCGCCCGAGTCCACGCCGTGCACGTCCGCGCTCCACCCCTCCGGCGCGCGGTGGGTAAACCATGCCGGGGTATCTACCCCGTCGAAGCTTTCCTGCCACAGCACCCGCGATTCTGTGCCATCCCCCGGCTGCGCATCGTCGCCCGCGGAGGAACCCTCGGACACCCCCTGGGAAGACCCCCAGGAAGAGCTCAACGATGACCCCAAAGAAGAACCAAAAGAGGAACCCGGAAGCGAGGACTGCGCCGCCGCAACGGGCGCGCCCACCATTCCGGTGAGCGCCAGGACAGAAGAGAAAGCATAGAGTTTATTTTTCATAATTCAATTTCTATCCGGCCTGGGCAACGAGGCGGTTACATATACGTAAACTCTTGGCAAGCACTGTATGCCTGCCAAGAGTTCGCGCTTTGAGCTCCACGTATTTTAGGCGTGGCGGTCGAGCCAGTCCACGACGGTATCGAGGGCCTGATCGGCAGCCGGTTCATTGAAGACCTCGTGCTTCTGGCCTTCCCAGGTCACATACTCCACGTCTTCGGAAGAGATGGAGTTGTACCAATCCTGGGAAAAGTACGGCGGAACGATGCCATCCTTAGTGCCGTGCATAATAAGCGTTGGTGCGCTAAAGAGGTCCGCATTGACGGCGTCATAGGTTGCAAACGCCGCCAACTGCAGGGCGGTTCCAGCGCTGGTCTTCTGCGCGATGAGCGGGCTAGAGGCATACTCGTCCTTCACCGCCTGGCTAGTGGAGATACCATCCGTAAATGGATTAGACAGCTGAATGTCCTTGCTCCACTCCGGCGACTGTGCACCGATCTCGGTGCGGTGCGGAATCAGGTTCTGCGCGTAGTGCGCATTGAAGCTAGTCAGCTGGGCCAGCGGTAGGCGCTCAAAGATAGTGGGATCCAGCTTCTTCTGGGTCTCAGAAATATCATCCGGGGTGATATTCTTTCCGGCTACATTCTTGCCCGAAAGGTTCAGCGGTGCACCACCACCGTTGGTGATAATGCCATCTACCTTGCCCGGCTCGCGAATCCCATAGGCCTCCACGGCCAGCGCGCCCATCGAGTGGCCCAGCAGGAAGGTCTTTACTCCCTGATTTTCTCCCTTCGCCATGTCCACGACACGGTCGAAATCATCGAGGATGTACTGGAAATTATCAATATGCCCCATCGGTACACTGCCGCCGGCGGATTTGCCGTGGCCGCGGTGATCTACGCGGTAGACGTTGTAGCCTGCATCGAGCAAGCGCTTGGCGACGTAATCGTAACGCCCCGAGTGCTCAGATACACCGTGCGCCAAAACCACCGCACCGCGTGGGTTTGCCACCTTCTGCTTCCGGTAGTAAATCTTTACTCCCTGACCGCGCTGGCTATCGAAGTAGCCATCCTCATCAGAAACCTGCTTGTCAGAGACGGTCGGGCGTCCCAATACATCTGGTTTCTGATCTGCCGCTGGCGCCGGTGCCCCTTGAGCAACTGCGCCAACTGTAAACATTCCAGATACTGTCACTGGTGCCGCCATGACAGCAGCCGCCGTCAAGCAAGCGGTTATATGCTTCTTCATCATCACCGTCTCCTCCTGGTGTTGTAGTTCATATTCTTTTCCATATGAGATTGCGATTACAGTTATGCTAAATACGCGACGACATAGAGCACAAATAACTTTCAATAATGTCACCTACGGTCCCGTAACATAACCGCACGAAAATAGACTTTTAGGAAGAGCAATTTCTACCGAAAGTATTTCCCAAATCCACCCCCGCTACCCCCCCAATACAAAAAGCGGGAAACTCGGAGTTTCCGAGTTTCCCGCCCACCTGGTAGCTAATTCAGCTCAAGCTTAGTCACCAATCTGGTCGCGACCACGCTTAACAATGTTCTCGTCAACCTCGCCCACCAGCTCGTGGTCCTTGTTCGTGTACTCGAACTTGGATAGCACATAGCGCATAGCGTTAATACGAGCACGCTTCTTGTCGTTGGACTTAATGGTAATCCACGGCGATTCTTCCGTATCTGTATAACGGAACTGCTCTTCTTTCGCACGGGTGTAGTCATCCCACTTATCCAGCGAAGCCAGATCCATCGGGGATAGCTTCCACTGGCGCACCGGGTCGATCTGGCGGATAGCAAAGCGGGTGCGCTGCTCCTTACGGGTAACAGAGAACCACAACTTGGTCAGGGAGATACCCGAGCCCAGAATCATGTTCTCCAACATCGGAACCTCGCGGAGGAACTCCGCGTGCTGGCTTTCGGTGCAAAAACCCATAACGCGCTCCACACCGGAACGGTTGTACCAAGAGCGGTCGAAGAAAACAATCTCGCCACCGGCTGGGAAATGCTCGATATAGCGCTGGAAGTACCACGAGGTGGATTCGCGCGGCGACGGCTTCTCCAGAGCCACAGTGCGAGCACCACGCGGATTCAGGTGCTCGTTAAAACGCTTAATGGTGCCACCCTTGCCGGCCGCGTCGCGCCCCTCAAAGAGGATGATGTGGCGTTGGCCAGTCTCCTTGGTCCAATTCTGCCACTTCAGCAGCTCAATCTGCAGTGCACGCTTAACGGACTCGTACTCATCGCGAGTCATACGCTCATCATAGGGGTAATTTTCACGCCAAGTCTGAACCGGGGAACCATCCGGCATAATTAGCGAAGGATCATCCTCGTCGGTTCCATCGACGACGTAGCCGTCAGTTTTAGCCAGGTCGATCTCGGGAAGGTCGTCGTCTTTAATATCAGCCATGCATTTAGTGTAACCCGAACATAGACAGCAAGCGCGTTGAACTTTCGAAGTCACCCTTCCCTAAGACAGCAAACAAAACGAAAAGAAGGCCTACCCAAACGGAAGGTCTTCTTGCTTCATTGAGCGTCAAGCTCAAAACTGAAGAATTTTCTTATACGAACATTTCGATTAGCCGGGAACCGCCTTCCGCGATACTCAGATATGACTTCAAGAAACTCATGGACGGCATCAAAACGAAAACAAAAGTGGAGTGCAGGTTGATAATCTCAGAGGATATTATATCTCCCGAAAAATGAAACTGAAGCGAAGTGCTACAGATTACTCGCTGGACGGGAAAACGGCGGTGGAAGAACAGTCAATCAGGGCGTGAAGTCTTCAAAAACTTCCTTCACGTTTGCGATCCCCTTTAGTCCGTCAACGATCTTGCCCCTGTCTTCCCAGGCATTTACAAAGTTGTCCAAGTGCATCTGAACGGCGAAGAGGTCCATGTTTGAACTCCTAAAATAATTCCGAAGCTATCTGCTGCGTAGAGGTTTTCGGCATGCAGACACCCTCAGTGGGCATCACAAGAGATATTCGAGCACAAGCTTGAACGACATCAACCCAAATTTGCGTAGAGATCCAACGGGCGGCCAACTTGATAAGAGTGAATTTATGGCTTCCGGCAGTCAATAAAACTTTGTACCTCAATTGATAATCTGCCGACCTCGGCGTTTGCATTACGTTTCGAGAAGCTAGGTTAAATAAGACTTAAGACCGTAACGATTTCCGGCACAAAAATCGATAGGTGCTACAAAACTCACCCTTTATAAGCGAAAACCTTTTCAAATTCCAACTTTCAAGTTACTCCAATATGAGGCATTGGGGTGCATGATTCTCATGTTAGAAGCTGTGGTGATTGAAGACCTATATCCGCAATAAAATGCTGAGTTTTTCTTTAGACTACGACCCAAATCAAAACCGTCTATGACGAACAATTTCGGAAATCTTTCTGTGAAAACGCACCGCAGCCATATCGCATTGATTAAGCAAAGTGCTGCAGACACGCCGAAGCGCCCCGTTTCACGCACTCTAAAGCACAGAAGCGGGGCGCTCAAGATTTTCCCGTTGTTGCGGGCGCCAGTCTATGGGCGTCTTGGGCGTTTAGAAGCCCATGCCGCCCATAGCGTCAGCATCCGGCATACCGTTGTTGGCGCCGGCCGGCTCAGGCTTGTCGGCGACGACAGCTTCGGTGGTCAGGAACAGAGCTGCAATGGATGCAGCGTTCTGCAGAGCGGAGCGGGTGACCTTAACCGGGTCATTAATGCCAGCCTCCATGAGGTTGACGTACTCGCCGGTAGCAGCGTTCAGGCCCTCGCCTGCCGGCAGGGAGGAAACCTTGTCAGCAACAACGCCCGGCTCTAGGCCAGCGTTGTGTGCAATCTGCTTCAGCGGTGCAGACAGGGCCTCGCGGACGATCTTGACGCCGGTAGCCTCGTCACCCTTGAGGTCATCCAGGGAATCCAGGACGGAAGCAGCCTGCAGCAGCGCTACGCCACCACCGGCAACGATGCCTTCTTCCACGGCAGCCTTTGCGTTGCGGACTGCGTCCTCGATGCGGTGCTTGCGCTCCTTGAGCTCAACCTCGGTAGCGGCACCGACCTTGAGGACAGCAACGCCGCCGGAGAGCTTAGCCAGGCGCTCCTGCAGCTTCTCACGGTCGTAATCGGAATCGGAGCTTTCGATCTCCGCGCGGATCTGCTTGATGCGGCCGTCGATCTGCTCCTGGGAGCCAGCCCCCTGAACGATGGTGGTCTCGTCCTTGGTGACAACGACCTTGCGCGCCTGGCCCAGGTACTCGAGCTCGGCGGTCTCAAGAGAGAGGCCAACCTCCTCGGAGATGACCTGGCCACCGGTGAGGATGGCCATGTCCTGCAAGGTGGCCTTGCGGCGGTCGCCGAAGCCCGGTGCCTTGACCGCAACGGACTTGAAGGTGCCGCGGATCTTGTTCACAACGAGGGTGGACAGGGCCTCGCCCTCAACATCCTCAGCGATGATCAGCAGCGGCTTGCCGGACTGCATGACCTTCTCCAGCAGCGGAACCAGGTCCTTGATGTTGGAGATCTTGGAGGAGACCAGCAGGATGTACGGATCCTCCAGGACCGCCTCCTGGCGCTCCATATCGGTAGCGAAGTAGCCGGAGATGTAGCCCTTATCAAAGCGCATACCCTCAGTTACCTCGAGGTCAACACCGAAGGTATTGGACTCTTCCACAGTGATAACGGAGTCCTTGTTTACGGAACCGTTGCCCACGGTGTACATAGCCTCAGCGATCTTCTCGCCGATGGCCGGGTCAGCAGCGGAGATGCCAGCGGTGGTGGCAATCTGCTCCTGGGTTTCTACTTCCTTAGCGGAAGACAGCAGGGAGTCCACAACCTTCTTCGTAGCGGTCTCGATGCCGCGCTTGATGCCCATTGGGTTGGAACCTGCGGCTACGTTGCGCAGACCCTCGCGTACCAGAGCCTGTGCCAGCACAGTTGCGGTGGTGGTGCCGTCGCCAGCGACGTCGTCAGTCTTCTTGGCAACTTCCTTGACCAGCTCGGCGCCGATCTTCTCGTAAGCATCCTCGAGCTCAATTTCGCGAGCGATGGAAACACCGTCATTGGTAATGGTCGGAGCGCCCCAGGACTTTTCTAGGACGACGTTGCGGCCCTTGGGGCCGAGGGTGACCTTGACGGCGTCGGCAAGCGTGTTTAGGCCGCGCTCAAGGCCGCGGCGGGCCTCTTCATCAAAAGCGATAATCTTTGCCATTGTGTTTGTGCTCCTTGGTTTATTGAGGACGACACTCACGTCTTTCTCGCTGCGGACGCCCGCGACGGCATGGCTGGTGAGTGTGAACCAACCTCAACCACAACGATGTAGATTTATCTAGCACTCATACTGTGCGAGTGCTAACGACCATTCTGGCACTCTCCCACCGCGACTGCAAGAAAAATGGCGCCCCCGCGAAGGGACGCCGTTATATAAGGAATGGATCAGGAACTAGGAGCCCTTCACCGTGCGCTTGGTCCAGCGGTAGATGAACGTCAGCGCGATAATAAAGAGGATCACGCCCACCACGGTGGCGGAGGCACCACCCTCAAAGATTTCCAACGGGCTCTCGCCGCCGGCAGCGGCAATGATGCCGGCGTTGACCACACCAAAGAGGGACTCGCCCACGATGAGGCCGGTGGCCAGGAGGGTACCCATACGCTTGGCAAACTCCGGGTGGGATTGCTTCGCGGCCCACTTGTCATAGAAGGTACCCAAGATGGCACCGATGGGGATGACGATGGTCAGGGCGGCCGGTAGGTACATGCCCATGCCGGCGGCCAGCGGGGACAGCGAGTACTTATCGGTGAACTTGCGCAGGAGCTCATCAATAATAATGAGGACAGCGCCAATGGCCATACCGATGAAGATGAGGTTCCAATCCAACGAGCTATCGAAGATGCCGGAGGCAACGGAGGACATCAGGGCGGCCTGCGGGGCGGCCAAGGCGTCTTCGCCGGCACCTTCCATGCCTTGGAAGCCGAAGCCATTGAGCATGACCTGCAGAATCGGCGGGATAACGAGGGAGCCGAAGACCACGCCGATAATGAGCGCTACCTGCTGCTTCCACGGAGTAGCGCCGACGAGCTGACCGGTCTTGAGGTCCTGCAAGTTGTCATTGGAAATGGTGGCAATGCCAAAGACGATGGCCGCGGTAAAGAGCGTGTAGGCCACCAAAGACAAAGGATCCGCAGTGGTGCCGCGGGTGACAGCCGCGATGAGCAGCGAGGCAGCGAGCACGGCGATGATGCCAATGGAGGAAATTGGCGAGTTAGACGCACCGATCAGGCCGGCCATGTAGCCGCACACGGAGGCGATAATCAGGCCTACCAGCAGGGTAAAGAGTACGGAGACGGTAATGAGCACGGCCATGTGGTCGTGAATATCGGTACCGCGCACAAAGTCCCACAACAGCAACGCGATAGGCACCATGAACGCCACGATGGTGGTGGCGACATAGGGGAAGGGAATATCGCGCTCGGTGACATCTACGGCGGAGCCGGACTTGCGGGCGCGCGAGGAGGCTAGGGACTGGCGGATGCCCACAGCAATGGGAGCGGCGATCTTCAGCAGGGTCCAAATGGCGGCAATGGCCATGGTCCCCACGCCGATGAACCGGATGTCATCGGAGAAGGTGGTATCGACGACGTCGGCAAGCGCGGTGGCGCCCGTAATATCGCCGGTGGTGAAGATAGGCAGCAAAATGAAGTAGGAAATCACCACGCCTACCAGCATGGCAATGCCTACCGGCAGGCCCACCAGGTGACCCACGCCGATAAGCGCGGTGGACAGGCTGGTGCCCAAGGTGGTCGCGCCGGCGCCGAGCTTGAAATAGGCGGTGACCTCGGAGGCGGCGGCCTTCATCGCAGTCAGCAGCGCCATGACGGCCGAGGTAATGCCGCCCGCGACGATGACGCGCAGGCCCTTGGCATTTTCCTCATGGCTGGCGCCATCGGCGTTCTCGTCGCCCACTTTGAGAACCTCGGCCGCGGCCACGCCCTCCGGGTAGGGCAGGTCGGAGCCGGTGACCAAAGCACGGCGCAGCGGGATGGAATACATCACGCCCAGCACGCCGCCGATGATGCACACGCCGGCCGTCTGTACGAAGCCAAAGCCCTGCCAATACCCCACCATCACCAGGCCTGGGAGGACGAAGATGATGGCGGACAAGGTGCCCGCGGCAGAGGCAATGGTCTGCACGATGTTGTTTTCTTTAATGTTGTGGCCTTTGAACCGGCGCAGCACCGCCATGGAAATCACGGCGGCCGGGATGGAGGTAGCAAAGGTCAAGCCCACCTTCAGGCCCAAGTACACATTGGCAGCGGTGAAGATGAGGGTAATCAGGCCACCGATGATGATGCCGCGCAGAGTCAGCTCGGGCAGGGAGGCCTTGGAACCTGCGGCGGATGATGCGTTCGCCATGCCAGGTCCTTTCTATTCTCGGCTATGAAAGTTTCTTGTCTCACCCCGCGTAGCAGGCTACAGCCAGCAACGCCCGTTTTCGCCCGTTTCACTCCGGTTTTAACCCCGGTTTGTATCCGAACGGACAGAATCCGCACAGGGTGGAATGAATAAATTTTAGTTCATCACCCCAGCGTTTTCCTATTCCGGTTGCTCTATAGCTTGGGGCGGGCGGGTACCGTAGAGACCATGACTGCACTTAATGAAAGCATTCGCAACGATCGCGAGACCATTTTCCGCCAGCTCAGCGAGCTCGTGGCCTTTAACTCCGTCCACGACGAGGAAGGTTTGGAGGACCAGACCAAGGGCGCAAGCCAGTGGGTTAAATCCGCACTGGAAGAGGCTAGAGTGAGCGTGGAAACCATCACCACGGCCGATGGCTCCACTGCCATCTTGGGTGAGCGCAAGGGCGATGAGGGCGCCAAGACGGTGCTGCTGTACTCCCACTATGACGTGGTGCCAGCCGGCAACCGCGAGGCTTGGGAATCCGATCCGTTCACCCTTACCGAGCGTGAGGCCGCTGATGGCTCCACCCGCTGGTACGGCCGCGGCGCCGCCGACTGCAAGGGCAATGTGGCCATGCACTTGGCCGCCCTGCGCGCGGTGGACAATAACGGTGGTACCAAGGTGAACCTGAAGTACCTCATCGAGGGCTCCGAGGAGCGCGGCGGCGAGGGCCTATCCCAGCTCATCAAGGATCGCCCAGAGCTTTTTGCTGCCGACGCCATTCTCATCGCCGATGCGGGCAACGCCGCTGTGGGCCAGCCGACCTTGACCACGTCCCTGCGCGGTGGCGCGCAGATTGGCGTGCAGGTCGATACCTTGGCCTCAGCCGTCCACTCCGGCCAGTTTGGCGGCGCGGCACCGGATGCCGCCAAGGCGCTGATGCGCGCCATCGACTCCCTGTCCGATGAGTACGGCCGCACCGTTATCGATGGTGTGGATACCACCGCCGAGTGGTCCGGCCAGGAGTACCCGGCCGAGGCCTTCCGCGCCGATGCGCAGCTGCTGGAGGGTGCCAAGATCATGGGCGAAGACGACCCGGCCGGTGCCACCCCGGTGGCCAACATGGTTTGGTCCCGCCCGGCTATTACCGTGACTGGCTTCACCTCCACCCCGGTGGCAGAAGCCGTCAACGCCGTGCCCGCCACCGCTTCCGCGCAGCTCAACCTGCGCGTTCCGGCCGGTGCCGATGCCGCTGCGATTGCCGACGCCGTCTGTGATCACCTCCGCGCCCACACCCCATGGGGCGCCCACGTTAAGGCCGAAGTGCTTGAGGCCAATGCCGGTTTTGCCACCGATCCAGAAAAGCCCGCCGCTGCGCTACTGGGCGAGTGCCTTTCCGAGTCCTATGGCATGGACACCGCCGCACAGGGCATGGGCGGTTCCATCCCGCTGACCACCGAGCTGCAAGAGGCTCACCCCAACGCGGAGATCGCTCTCTACGGCGTGGAGGAGCCAAAGTGCACCATCCACTCGGCCAATGAGTCCGTCGATCCCACCGAGATCGAAAACATCGCTGCCGCAGAAGCGCTCTTCTTGCAGCGCTACGCCTAAGACTGAAACCCCAGGTCCAGCCCGGAACCTGCCTGCCGCCGCGGTTAGCGCGGCTTACCCCGCACCTTGGGTGCGGGGTTTCTTTCTGCCGCGAAATGGCACCATATAATACAGCCCATAAAAATAATCCTTTCGAAGTCGTAGAAAAACCGGTAAAGTGGCAAAAAGTTGGCCCCGCGCTCGGCCATGTTGCTTGCATCGTGCCGCCGCAGCGTACTCAGCGGCGCGCGGCATGTGAATGTTCTCGCCTCTCAGCAGTTGTGGCGTTTGTGGTATTCGCGGCAGCGGGGCAAGAGAACTTGACACAACCATAAGGAGCGCAGAAACCAACGTGCTATTACTTCTGGGTGCTCTCATCGCCGCAACCGTGGCCGCACCGCTACTCATCATGCGAATGGGGCGCCCGGCTTTTGGCATTCTGGCGCTGGTTCCCGCCGCTGGGTTCGTATGGACACTCGCGCATTTTCTGCGCGGAACGTTCAAGGACGGCGGTGGTGTGGACTACACCGTGGCTTGGATGCCGTCTGCGAACCTAAGTTTTGACCTGCATCTGGACGGTTTGGGCGCCCTTTTTAGCCTGATCATCTTGGGCATGGGCGCACTGGTACTGGTGTATTGCTGGGGCTATTTCGATGGCACGCGGCGGCGCTTAGCGATGTTCGCCGCACAAATGGTGGGCTTTGCCACCGCCATGTTTGGGCTGGTGGCCGCGGATAGCTTCCTGCTGATGTATGTGTTTTGGGAAATCACCTCCGTGCTGTCCTATCTCTTGGTCAGCTACTACGCGGAGCGTGCCTCATCCCGCCGAGCCGCACAGCAAGCGCTCATGGTCACCGCGCTAGGCGGACTATCCATGCTCATGGGCATCATCTTGCTCGGACGGCAGACTGGGGCGTGGACTTTTAGCGAAATCGCGGCCTACGAAGACTTTGCGCATACGCCCTACGTGACGGTAGCTATCGTGCTCATCTTGGTCGGCGCGCTCACCAAGTCCGCTATCGTGCCAGCGCACTTCTGGCTGCCCGGAGCCATGGCGGCACCGACGCCGGTCTCGGCCTACCTGCACTCAGCAGCGATGGTAAAGGCCGGAATATACTTGGTCGCGCGCTTGGCCCCCTCAATGTATGAGGTCGCCACTTGGCATGTGGTGGTCATTTCCCTTGGCGTATTTACCATGCTTCTGGGCGGATGGATGGCGCTCAAGCAGCGCGACCTCAAACTGGTATTGGCCTATGGCACCGTCTCCCAGCTGGGTTTTATCACCTCCATCGCGGCCGTGGGCTCGCGCGAGGCCATGCAGGCTGGTCTCGCGCTGACCTTTGCGCACTCGCTATTTAAGGCGGCACTCTTTATGGTCGTCGGCACTATCGACCACTGCTCGGGCACGAGGGACATCACCAAGCTTTCCGGCTTGGGCCGCAAGGAGCCGTTCCTCTTCGGCATTGCAATCATCTCTGGTTTTTCCATGGCCGGCGTGCCGCCCCTTTTTGGCTTCGTGGCCAAGGAGGCAGTGCTGGAGGCCACCATGCATGAGGAGCTTCTAGCAGGCATGCCGCGCAATATGATGCTGGTGGCCTACGTCATCGGTTCCATCCTCACCATGGCCTATACACTGCGCTTTCTGTGGGGCGCCTTCGCCACAAAGAAGGAGATTAATGGCGCGGAGCCAGCAGAGGCCGTCGCCAAGATGCATCCCGTCAGCATCGGGCTTTGGCTCTCCCCCGCCGTGCTCACCGCCTTGACCGTGGCGCTCGGCGTATTCCCCAAGCCACTCTCGGCAGCCTTTGACCAACACCTCAATTCCACCTTCGACCCCAAGCCACATAGCGAACTGGCATTGTGGCATGGCTTTAACGTGGCACTGGGCCTCTCGGCGCTCATCATCGTTGCCGGTATCATCCTGCACTGGCAACGGCAGGTGCTAGAAAAATGGCAATTCTCCTACCCCGCTCTGGGCAATGCGGATGATGCCTATGATTCGGTCATCGCTCATCTGCGCAAGCTCTCGCTGCGCACGACGGCAACCACGCAACGCGGTTCCCTGCAGCTGAACTTGACGGTCATCTTTGCCACGTTGATGCTGCTACCGCTAGCCATGCTCATTAAAGGTGACCTCACCGATATCCGCATGATCGTGGCGGAAAATCCTTGGCAGGTAGTGGCCGCCTTCATCATCATGGTGGCCGCTGTGGTCGCTACGGTAACCGATAATCGCTTGTCCGCCGTCATTATCGTTGGCGTAACCGGCTATACGCTTTCCTTCATCTTTGCGCTGCATGGCGCTCCGGATCTGGCGCTTACCCAGCTGCTGACGGAGACCATCGTGATGGTACTTTTCATGCTGGTGCTGCGCCGCATGCCGGCCTCCACCGAGTGGAAGCAGGATCCCAAAATGGGGCGCCTACGCGCGTGGCTTTCGGTGGGCACGGGCCTGACGGTAACCGTGGTGGCGATGTTTGCCATCAACGCGCGCCAGTCCAAGCCCATCTCTGAGTTCATGCCGGATCTGGCCAAGGAGATTGGCCACGGCGCCAATACCGTCAATGTCTTGCTGGTGGACCTGCGCGCATGGGATACCTTTGGCGAGATCACCGTCATTATCATCGCTGCGCTGGGCGTGGCCTCTCTGATTTATCGCACCCAGTCCTTCGCCCGCGCGAGCCGCCGCCCCACCCTGCAAGTTACTGGGCGGCGCTGGCTGGCGGCCGGCGTGGAATCAGAGCAAGCGCTCAACCGCTCGCTGATGATCGATGTCTCTACCCGCGTGCTCTTCCCGTCTATGGTCGCGATTTCCTTCTATTTCTTCTTCGCGGGCCATAATGCGCCGGGCGGCGGCTTCGCCGGTGGCCTCGTCGCCGCGCTGGCTCTTATCCTGCGCTACCTGGCTGGCGGGCGTGCAGAGCTGGATGAAACCCTGCCTATCGACGCCGGCCGCACCATGGGTACCGGACTCTTCCTATCCGCGGTGGCCGTGGTGGCCCCAATGTTCTTTGGCCACCCGCCGCTAACCAGCGCGTATACCTCACCAGAGATCCCGCTCATCGGCGCGGTATCGCTGCCTTCAGCGTTGGTCTTTGATGCGGGCGTCTACCTCATTGTCATCGGCCTTACGCTCTACATACTCAGTTCCTTGGGCGCGAAGCTAGATGAGGAAGAGGATATGCGTAAGCAGCGCGCCCGCGACCGCGCCCGCTCGCTGGCCCGACAACAACGCCAACGCACCGCCAAGCAAAAGGCGCAACGGGCGCAACGCAAGGAAAAGAAACAAGCCACCACGGCAAGCACAGCCGCTACGACAGGAAAGGAGAAGTAAATGGAAGCCAACCTCTTCCTCCTGCTCGCCGCCGGCGTGCTTGTAGCCGCGGGCATCTACCTGCTGCTAGACCGCGCCATGACCAAGATGCTGCTGGGCCTATTGCTTTTGGGCAATGGCGCCAACCTTTTCTTGCTCCAGGCAGGCGGCTCGGCCGGTTCCCCGCCCATCGATGGCCGCGAATCGGAACCGTATGGCGCCGAGATTGCAGACCCCCTCGCCCAGGCAATGATCCTTACCGCCATCGTCATTTCCATGGCGCTAACAGCCTTCATACTGACCTTGGCCTACCGCCAGTACCGCTACCGCACGGACGATGTCATTGAGGATGACGCGGAGGATACCGCCATTGCCGCCAAGGCTGCACGCCCCGGCAATGCGGCCGCAAGCCCGGATCACGATGCCTCCAACGATCCCACTACGGGCAGGGCAACCAAGGAAGGCGATAACTTCGGTCCAGAGTCCTTTGAGGAGCCTGTAAAGGGGGCCCGCGATGAGTGAGACCATGCAACCGCTTGTCGATGCCCTCTTTCCCTACATCGGCTACCTCATTCCCCTGCCCATTATCATCCCGGCGGTAGCCGCAGCGCTCGCCTTGATCTTTTCCCGCGTGCCCAATGCGCAGCGCCAAATCGTATTTTTCTCGCTGCTTATAACGGCGGTAGTCAACGCCATGTTGATCCTCATTGCGGATTTTGAGGGTATCCAAACACTGCAGGTGGGTGGCTGGGACGCCCCAGTGGGCATCACGCTTGTGGCGGATCGCCTCTCTGCGGTGATGCTTTTTACCTCTTCCGTGGTGCTCTTTTCTGTCATTTGGTACGCCATCTCCCAGGGCGTGCGCGATGGCACCAAGGACGAGCCGGTGGCAGTCTTCTTGCCCACCTACATGCTGCTGACCATGGGCGTAAACATCTCCTTCTTGGCCGGCGACCTCTTCAACCTCTATGTGGGCTTCGAGGTCTTCCTCGTGGCATCCTATGTGCTGTTGACCCTCGGTGCCTCGGCCGGTCGCGTGCGCGCCGGTGTGGGCTACGTGATGGTGTCGATGGCCTCGTCCATGATTTTCTTGCTCGCGCTGGGCTTTGTGTATTCGTCTGTGGGCACCGTGAATATGGCGCAGGTTGGCCAGAGGATGCAGGACATTCCGGAAGGCACCCGCACCGCGATCTTTGCCACGCTGCTCGTAGCCTTTGGCATTAAGGCAGCAGTGGTCCCACTAGACGCCTGGCTGCCGGACTCGTATCCCACGGCGCCATCGCTTGTTACGGCCGTCTTCGCCGGCCTGTTGACCAAGGTGGGTGTCTACGCCATCATCCGCGCCCGCTCCTCCGTCTTTACTGCCGGTGGGCTCGATACCGTGCTCATGTGGGTTGCCCTAGCCACAATGTTGGTAGGCATCCTAGGCGCGATTGCGCAGTCCGATATTAAACGCCTTTTGTCCTTTACCCTGGTCAGCCACATTGGCTACATGATCTTCGGCGTCTCGCTCGGTACCGCCCAGGGGCTTTCCGGCGCCATCTTCTACGCCGTACACCACATTCTGGTCCAGACTGCGCTATTCCTCGTGGTCGGACTCGTTGAGCGCCAAGCCGGCACCTCGTCGCTGCGCCGCTTGGGCTCGCTGATGTACTCGGCCCCGCTTATCGGAATTTTGTACTTCATTCCAGCCATTAATCTGGGTGGCATCCCGCCGTTCTCCGGTTTCTTAGGCAAGATCATCTTGCTGCAAGCCGGTGCGAATGAGGGTTCCTGGATGGCGTGGGTGCTCATCGTCGGTGCCGTGGTCACCTCGCTGCTGACTCTCTACGTCATGATGCTGGTATGGGCTAAAGGCTTCCAACGCGACCGCGCCGATGCCCCGGAAGGTAACGTGGCGCTCGCCCGCCCGGCCCCGCTTTCCGATATCACCGATGAGGTCGAGTTTTCCTCCCGCCAGGATGTGGGCAGGGTGCCCTTTGGCATGATCGCCTCTACTACTCTGCTGGTGGCCGCGTCTACCTCTATTACCTTCCTGGCCGGCCCAATGTCCGGCGTGACCTCACGCGCTGCCGAATCCGCGCAGGACACGTCCATCTATCAATACGCGGTCTTGGGCGACCGCGCGGATGACCCCACCCGCCACCTCAACCAGAAAGAGCGCTACACCGGCGGAGCGGATTCCTATAAAAATCGCCGGCATCCCTCCCAGGATGCGGAGCCGCCCGCCCAGCCAGGACTAGATGCCCGCACCGACCCAGAAGCCGGCGGCCGCGATTCCCACTCCGGCACTGTAAAGACACCAGACGCCGCTAAGAGGAAGGACATTAGCGATGACTAACGCACGCTTTTCCGGCCTGCGCCACCGCTTCCGCCCGTGGTTCATCGTCTGGCTGACCATCATGTGGTGCATGCTCATGGGAGAGATCACCGTGGGCAATGTGGTGGCCGGACTCCTCATCGGCACCGTTATCGTCTTTGCTCTGCCGTTGCCGGCCATGCCCATTACCGGCATCGACGTCTCTTGGGGCAAGCTCATTGCGTTCATGATCCGCTGGTTCTGGGAGCTGTTCTACGCCTCGCTCAAGGTGGGCTGGCTGGCCGTGCGCCCGCAGCCGGTGCCCAAGACCGCCATCTTGGAGCTGCCCATGCGCTTGGATAATGAGTTCGTACTCTCCCTGGCCGTAACGCTGTATAACCTGCAGCCAGGCGGCACGGTGACCGATATCGACATTGCAAACCGCATGATTACCGTCCATATCTTAGACGCCCGCGATGAGGCCCAGATTCAGCGCGAAATCGGTGCCGTGGCCCACCTTGAAGCCTCATTCATCGACATCTTTGAAAGGAGCCACCCCTAATGGATCCGCAGATCTATAACGCGATTTTGCTGGTGGCCGCCGCGCTGCTGGTGGTCTCCTTCCTCATCACCGTCTGGCGCATTGTCACCGGCCCCAATTCGCTGGACCGCTTGGTGGGCATGGACGGCTTTACCGCGATGTTCCAGTGCGCGTTGGCTACCTATATGTGCTGGTCGCTCAATACCACGGTGGTCTCGGCCATGCTGGTCATTGCGCTGCTGGGATTCATCTCCACCGTGTCCGTCACCAGGTTTAGGAAGAGGGATAATCAATGAGCTGGTCTTTCATCGCAGATGTACTCTCGCTCATCCTCATCATTGGCGGCAGCCTCCTCACCTTGGCCGCAGCCATCGGCATCGCTCGGTTCAAGGACACGATGTCTCGTGTACACGCGGTAAGCAAGCCACAAACCACAGGGCTTATCATCACTATCCTCGGCGCCATCATTCGCATCACCGGCGCGGAATCCTTCAGCGTTGCCGAGCGCGGGGATTTAGGTATGCTCATTTTACTGGTACTGTTTGCCATGTTCACTAGCCCGGTAACCGCGCAGCGCACCTCGCGTATTGCACGCCGTGAGGGTCTGTACGGCACCGAAGAAACCATGTCCCGCAACGACCGACCCGCTGCGAAGTCGCTGCGCCGCAAGTAGGAGACGCTTTTCACCGTGAAAAAGCTTTATGGGCTTCCCACTGTGGTGGCTTTGCTCGCCGCTCTTATCGGCGTCATCGTCTACCGCTTTAGTATCTACGATGGCAATAGTGCCTTTGTGTGGCGTGTGCCCTTGGACCTGAAGATTTATTGGCTCGCCGGCGGTGAGGTAGCCGAGGGCGCGGACTTGTACGATAACGCCTATATTGGCGACTTGCCTTTTACCTATCCGCCCTTTTCCGGCACGCTTTTCACGTGGCTTTCCTCGCTTGCCGACGCCCCCTTGATCCTCCTCTGGCAGGGCGGCACCGCCCTCGCCTTGTTCACGGTTATTATGCTGGTCCTGCGCGAGCGCGGTCTCAAGCTCTCCCCGGCAATCTGGTTGCTCGGCATCCTGCTGGTGTGCTGCACCCCAGCCAATGAACCGGTACACGGCACCTTATTCTTTGGCCAGATCAACATCTTTTTGATGCTGCTGGTGGCCTTGGACATCCTCCCCCGCAAGCGCGCTTTGCCGGGCATCGGTATTGGTTTGGCCGCGGGTATGAAGCTCACCCCGGCCTATATGGGTCTGGTCTTGCTCTTCCAGAAGCGCTGGTGGCAAGCAATCATCGCCATCCTTACTTTCGCGGTGACCGTGGCCATTGGTTTCGTGACCATCCCGGATGCCGCCGATTTTTGGACCGATGCCATCTTCAATTCCTCCCGCGTGGGCGAGCACACCAATCCCGGTGCGCAGTCCATCCGCTCCGTCATGGTTCGCGCTTGGGGCATCGATGGCGGCTGGATCTGGCTTGCCGCGGTGGCCGTGGTTTTCGTGCTGACCTGCCTGGGGCTGCGCACCGCAATGAAGCACCGCAATAAATCGGCCGCGCTCGCTCTCACCGGGATCAGTTCCTGCCTGGTCTCGCCCTTTTCCTGGTATCACCACTGGGTGTGGACGGTGCCGCTGGCCGTCGTGGTGATGGTCTCTGTCAACCAGGCGCTGGGCAAGCGTCTGACTGGATTCCTCGGCGCGCAGTTTTCAGGGCTGGTTTCTGTGCTCGCAATGTGCGCCGTAACGACGCCGTTTATTTCTGCAGCCGTATGGCTTTCTGCGGCCAGCCGCTCACTCAACCACTGGGATTTGCAGCCGTGGGGCATGCTGACATTTACAGGTGCCGGCGTCCTCTATATCGCCTTCTATGCGGTGTGGGGCTTTTTTCCTGGCACCCAGCCGGCCGAGGAAGCGCCCGCCCCGGGCCGCCATCAGCTGCCTGCACAGCCCGAGCCCGCTACTGCGGAAACCGCGGTACGCCCAGCGCACTCATTTAATGCCGAGGACACGAACCGTGAGGGGCATCCGAGAACGGCGCGCGCTATCAGCCATGTGACTGCAGAATTGCCTGCGGTAGAATTCGAAACCCGCGCGTTTCCCGCGACCCAGGACATCACCGATATCCCCGATACCCCGGCCTACGGGCGCCACTCGCGCCCCGAGGATTAAGGCCACGGGTTTAGAGCGGGCGGAAGGTGTGCAGCTCGCGGCAGGTCTCCTCGACCACCTCGCGCCAGCTGCCGGATTCTTTGAAGAGGCGGCGCTGCCGCTCATAGCCGGCGCCGCCATCGATAATTTCGTGGATGAGTTTGAGCTCGTTGACGCATCCCAGCTCGCGCGCGATGGGAGTAAGCTCGTCCACCATCTCTGCTAGCTCGTCTTTGACCCAGGCCTCATCGGTCTCGCGGGAGGTAATCACCAGTGCGTCCATGCCGTAGCGGGCACCGCGCCATTTATTTTCTGCTACGTGCCAGGGCTGCAGGATGGGGAGGGGCTCCGCGGCGTCGATAAGCCGGTCGTAATAGACCACCAAGCAGTGAGTAAGCGCCACGATGGCGGAGAGCTCGCGCAGGTTGGACGTCGCATCAGAGACGCGCACCTCCACCGTGCCCCACTTGGACGCCGGCCGAATATCAAAGTGCATGGAACCGGTGTGATTGATAACTCCGGAAATGGCTTGGTCGCGCATATAGGACTGCCACTCGGCCCAATCCCGGAATTGGTACGGCATGCCTGCGGTGGGCAGCTGTTGGTACAGCATGGTGCGGTTGGAGGCATAGCCGGTATCAAGGCCCTCCCACCCAGGCGAGCACGCAGAAATGGCTAGCAGGTGGGGGTACTTGGTCATTAGCGCATTGATGATGGGCCATACGCGGTCCTCGTGGCTAACGCCCACGTGCACGTGCGTACCCCATAGCAGCATCTGCTTGCCCCAGTACTGGGTGCGCGCGATGATTTCCTGATAGCTGGGTTTATCCGAAAGCGGGTTCTTCCGGAAGTCCGTAAACGGGTGGCCGCCAGAGGCCCAGACGTCTATGCCCAGCTTGTCGGCTGCTTCTTCCACTGCTTTCAGGGAAGTGTTCAGATCAGCGATGGCTTCCGGCACGGTATGGCAGATGCCGGTGACCAGCTCCACCGTGTTCTGGAGGAATTCCTTTTCCAGATGAATCTCGGGGTGGGCTGCAGTGGCGAGGTCAATGAGTTCTGCGCCGCGCGGGACAAGGTCGCGCGTATCGCGGTCCACGAGCGCCACCTCCCATTCCACGCCGAGCGTTGGTTCGGGAGAGCGGGCGAATTGTTCTGCCGGGATCTTCACCCATTCAGCTTAACGGGTGACAGGTATTAAAGCGTGAATTTTATTTAACCTGTTCACACCGGCGAACGTGCGGGCGCGGAAACGTTCAGATCACAAAAGTCCAAGGCGTTCGGCCGAAGAACTATGGTGCTTGCTCTTCGGCCGGATGGCCTTGGACTCTAAATCAGGTGCGCAGCTTGCTTAGGCCTGCGGTACCGCCAGAGCGACGACGACGGCACCGTCATCGGTTGCTTCCTTAGGCAGGTCGCGATTCATCGGGGCGACATCAGCCTGGTAGCGAGCGGCTACTTCCTTAGCCAGCGCTTCAGCGGAGGTATCACCTTCTGGGAAGAAGACGGTGGTCTTTGGAACGGTGAGGACATCGCCCGGCAGGTTACCCACGTAGCCAACCTTGAAGCCTCCGCCCTTGAGGGAATCGGCTTCCTTCTTGGCCTTGTCTACCTCGCCGGAGTTATTGAGAACGCTGACCTTAATATCGTTGCGGTCGCGCGCAGCGGAGTGGGCGTTTTCTTCACCTGCGGAGGCATCTCCCTCAGCCGCGACCCCCTCATCGGCAGCGCCGGACGCGGCCGAGTCGCCTGCAGCATCGCCTTCACCTGGTGCGGGCGCCGGTGCGGGGGCAGGGGCGCTAGCACCTTCGGAAGCGCCAGGGGCACGGGAGCCTGCGGCGTCGGGGCCAGCAGAACCTTCGGGCGCGGCACCGATGGTGGAACCGGTGGAGTTTTCCTGCTTGCTCTCGGAGGCAACGGTGGAATCATCGTCTCCCGAAGTCATGGAGTACAAAGCCCAAAGGCCAAGCATGACGGCCACGGCGATGAGGACCATAGCCAGGCCACGCAGCGGCAGCCCGCCCTTCTTAGCGTGCGCGCCGCCACCAGCGGGGCGCTTAGCTGCGCGGGAAGCGGACGCACCGGCAGCGGAGCCGGCGCGGGTTTCGTCGGATACCTTGTCGGTTGAATTTTCCGGATTCACATTAGTCACATACGCAACACTAGTACCCAGCATTAACTAGATGGGGGATTTCCCCGCGCGGCGCGCCGCGTGTTTTCCCGTTCTTCGCGCAGCCGACGCAGCCGTGCAACCAGGAGGGGATGGGATTGGGCGGCCGCGGGGGCGTCGAGAAGCAGGTTAAGACGCTGGTGGTAGCGCACCGGGGAGATGTCCAGCTGCGCGCGGATAGCCTCTTCCTTGCGGCCGATGCTGCGCGGCGCGGTTTCCTCGAAGTCCAAAATGGCGGCGTCTAGGTCAGACAAGGGGTTCATGCCTAAACTGTAAGGCATGACTATTCGCCCCATCGTTATCCACGGCGAGACCGTGCTTCATGAACCCACCCAGCCGGTGGAAGAATCCGAGATTTCCACCCCGGAAATGCAGCAGCTCATTGCAGACATGTATGAAACCATGGACGCCGCCCATGGCGTAGGTTTGGCCGCTAACCAGGTAGGAATCGGCAAGCGCCTCTTTGTCTACCACTGCCCCGATACGGACGGCCCCAATGGCACCGAGCTGCCGTCCGAGGAGGCGGGCATGCGCAAGGGCTGCGTTATTAACCCCGTGCTGGAGACCTCCGAGATCCCAGAGACCATGCCTGCCGACGACGGCTCCGATGACGAGGGCTGCCTCTCCGTGCCGGGCGAGGGCTTTCCCACCGGCCGCGCCGACTGGGCGCGCGTGACCGGCAAGGACGAGAACGGTAATGACATTGCCGTCGAGGGCTATGGCTTTTTCGCCCGCTGCCTGCAGCACGAGACCGGCCACCTCGATGGCTTCCTCTACACCGATACCCTCATCGGCCGCTATAAGCGCCAGGCCAAAAAAGCCATCAAGCGCAATGGTTGGACTGAGCCGGGCTATTCCTGGGTACCGGGTGAGGACGCCGATCCCTTCGGCCACGACGACTAATGTCTCGCATTTTCCGCTCCGATGCCGTCCAAGTGGGCGAGCGCGTGGTGGCTCGGCGCGACTTCGGCGGCGTCCATAGCGATGTCATCGGTCACGTACTCAGCCTCGACCCGCTGGTCATTCGCCCACAAGAGGTCGGCGGCTACCCTTCCGACCTAGAGGCGGTGGAGATCCCGCCGGAGCAGCTGAAGATCATTAAGCGCCTTTCCCCGCGCATGGTCCGCAATTCCGATATCCGCGCCGTGGAGGTTGCCGCGGCCTCGGCCTTCCCCGGCACAGACCACGCCTGGACCAGCGATGGTTCTTGGCTGTTGCGCGCGAGCGACGGGGTTTCCGGCCACTCCAACTCGGCCGTGCCCGTGGGGCCTTCGGCCGGTTTTACGCCAGTGCCACTGGAGGAGATTAAGGCCTTCTACGCCCGCCACGACCTTCCGGTGCGCCTGCTAGTCCCGGAGCGCATTGGCAAGCCGGCTGAGCGCCTGCTCGCCGACCCCGCCTGGGAGGCCGAACCAGAGAGCCTCGCTATGGTCCTGCGGGATCTGCCCACGCTTACCGACGCCTCCTCTACCTCCCCCACCTTCCACCTCACCGCCCAGCCCGACGACGAGTGGCTGGCGATGTATCAATCCCGCACCGATGCCCTTCCTGCCGAGGCGTTGCAGAGCCTTGGCGCTCACCTCGAGGGAACACGCGGCTTTGGCCGCCTAGTCCTCGATGGCGAGACCGTCGCCATTGCCCGCGGCACCCTGAGCGAATCCGGCGATGGCACCACGTGGCTGGGTCTTTCTTCCATCGAAGTGGCCGAGGACTTCCGCCGCCACGGATACGGAGCGCTCGCGCTCCAGCACCTGCTGCACTGGGGCCGCGACAACGGCGCCGAACACGCCTACCTCACCGTCCCGGCTTCCAATACCGCAGGCGTGCGGCTGGCGGAGAAGCTCGGCTTCATCGAGCAGCACCGCCGCATCTTCGCCCGCCTGCGCGACTAGGCTCCGCGTTGTGGACCTCCGGTCTGGGAGGTGAGCCTTATGGGACTGCCCGCTGATTCGTCGTGGGCTGGGTAGTGAGCCTTATGGGGCTGCCCGCAGATTCCTTGTGGGCTGGGTAGTGAGCCTTATGGGACTGCCCGCTGACCTCGCTGCAGCGGGCAGGTAACCTATGTGGCATGCGCATCGCCACGTGGAATATTAACTCCGTTCGTACCCGCACACAGCGGGCGCTGGACCTTATCTCCAAGCACGACATCGATGTTTTGTGCCTGCAAGAAACTAAGGTGAAAGACGATAAGTTTCCACGCGAGGCCTTCGAAGAGGCGGGCCTGCACGTCACCTGCCACGGGCTCAACCAGTGGAACGGCGTGGCCATTGTGTCCAAGGAAGAGCCCGAGGAGGTCGTGGTCGGCTTTCCGGGCCAGCCGGGATTTGCCAAGGATCCGGAGAAGCCGCAGGACCGCGAGGCTCGAGCACTGGGAGCCCGCATCCGTGGCGTAGAAATCTGGTCTCTCTACGTGCCCAACGGCCGCGAGATCACGGATCGCCATTATGACTACAAGCTGGACTTTCTCTATCACTTGGCGCGCTATGCGGAAAATCATGCGCAGTCCAAGCTGCTTATGACCGGTGATTTCAATATTGCCCCGCGCGATGAAGACGTGTGGGATATTGAGGCATTCCGCGGCAAGACGCATGTCACCGAGCCAGAGCGCGCCGCGTTCCAGATGCTGGAAGAAGCAGGCCTCGAGGAGGTTACCCGCCGGTTCACGGAGGACCAGCGCTATACCTACTTCGATTACAAGGGCATGCGCTTCCAAAGGAACGAGGGCATGCGCATCGACTTCCAGTTGGCTTCAGCCCCGCTTGCCCAGCACGTGACCGGCGCGCAAGTAGACATGGTCGAGCGCGCCGGCGATAAAACCTCCGATCACTGTCCGCTTCTCGCAGATTACAATCTGCCCGATTTCAATTCCGTGCGTTAAATGTCTTGGTCTCTTGATCTCAGCTTCTGGCAGCTCGTATTCCTGATCCTTGATTACGGCATCAAGATCATTGCCGTTGGTTTCGTGCCCGAGGGCCGTCGGCCTTCCAGTTCCACCGCGTGGCTATTGGCTATTCTGGTGCTGCCGTTTATCGGCCTGCCGCTGTTTTTGCTCATGGGCTCGCCGTATATCAACCGGCGTCGCCACCGCATCCAGCAAGAAGCCAATGAGAAGATTGAAAACGTCACAGCCCGCACCCCGGATCATCCGCAGGGCCTCCTTTCGGCGGAAGTAGAGTCGGTTATTCGGCTTAACCGCGAGCTCACTGGGTTCCCAGCGTTAGTGGGGCACAATCTTGGCCTGCACGCGGATTATGACGAGTCCATTCGCGCCATTGCCGCCGCTATTGACCGCGCCGAGAAGTACGTATCCATCGAGATCTACATCCAGTCTTGGGATGAGACCACGGACGTCTTCTTTGAATCGCTGCGCAGGGCTACCGCCCGCGGCGTGAAGGTGCGCTTGCTCTTGGATCAGATCGGCAGCTTCAAGTACAAGGGCTACTTCAAGTTGGGCAAGCGGCTTACGGAGATAGGCGTCGACTGGCATCTCATGCTGCCCATCCAGCTGCACAAGGGCCGATTCCGCCGCCCGGACCTGCGCAATCACCGCAAGCTGGTCATCATCGATGGCAAGGTCGGCTTTATTGGTTCGCTGAATATGATTAAGCGCCAGTACAAGACCAAGGACCGCTACTGGATTGACTACATGGTGGAGCTTTCCGGCCCGATTGTGACCTCCATGTCCGCGGTCTTCGCCGTGGATTGGTACCTCGAGGCGGACGAGAACCTGCCGCTGGATGAGCTGCCATATGACGACGCCCAGACGGCCGACGCCAACCACCTGCAGATAATCCCTTCCGGCCCTGGTTACACCACTGAGCCAAACCTGCGCATGTTCAACTCCTTGGTACACCACGCCAAGGACCGTCTGGTGCTGTGCTCGCCCTACTTCGTCCCGGATGAATCCCTGCTGGAGGCCGTGACCACCGCTTGCTATCGCGGCGTGGACGTGGAACTTTATGTATCGGCAAAGGCGGACCAGTTTATGGTCAACCACGCCCAATCCTCCTACTACCAGGCCCTACTAGAGGCGGGCGTGCACATCTACCAATTCCCCTACCCCTTTGTACTGCACTCCAAGTTCATCATCACCGACCCAGATGATCCGGGCCGCGATCCGCTGTGCATGTTCGGCTCGTCCAATATGGACCCGCGCTCGTTCGGCCTGAACTATGAATCCACCATGTTGGTGGCCAAGGGCGACCTTATTGACCAGTTCAACCAACTGGTGTCCAACTACCGGGCTGTATGCCACGAGCTGACCCTAGAAGAGTGGAATGAGCGCGGATTTATTCGCCGCTACGTGGATAATGTCATGCGCCTAACCTCCGCGCTGCAATAAAGAGGGCACCGGCTGCAGCAGCTGCAGCGGAAATAACTGCAGAGACAAAGAACCGCCCCGGTGGGCAGCCAATGAGCTGCCGTCCGAGGCGGTGCTGTGCGTTACAGGAGCTTAGGCGTCGCGCTTTTGCAGCACGATGACACCGAGGACCCACAGGATAAGGGCCCAGGCAATAAATACCAGGCAGAATCCCCAGTTTTCCTTCCACGGAGCGTCAACCGGTTCCATTTCCAGCAGCCACGACTGGAAAGACTTAAACGGCATGAAGTTAACCAGCTTGCTGCCGACCTTGGGGATGGTGGCTACGAGATTGTCCACGCCAAGGAAGAGGATGAGACCGATAGCCACGGCACCAGCCGTCGAGCGCAGCAGCAGTCCTAGGCCTTGTGCGAAGAGGACAAGGAGCGCGGCGGCTAGGGGGTACTTCCACAGCTGCTTTTGGCCCATCTCGTCATCCCAAGGGTGGAATTCCGCGGCTACTTCATCGTGGGCAAAAAGCTCGGTGAGCAGGTAGGCGCCCGCCACGGCGATAAAGGTCAGCGCGGCCGCGATGACCGCGTACATGAGCAGCTTGACCAAAGCCACCGACCAACGGCGCGGGGTAGCCATAAACGTAATGGTCTGCGTGCCAAAGCGGTACTCGGTGGTCACGATCATGATGGTCTGAATCATGAGCACGGGCAGGCCGAGGAACAACAGGAAGGACACCGCACCATCCGAGGTGATAACCCCCATGCCCATCGCTGCCTCTTCAGGGGTTTCTGCCGGCTTAGTCAAACGAGCGTTGAGGATGGCCCAACCCCAGGCAAAGAAAAGGAAGATGAAGGTGGTCCACCAGAAGGAGCGGGTGGTGTGCAGCTTGGTCCATTCGGACTTCAAGGTATTCAGCATGGCGAATTAAACCTCCTGCTGGGTGGGTCGAGCGAACGGAGTGGCGGCGCCAGCGGTTCCGGGGGTAGGCGCGCCGGTGGAGCCGTGGTACTGGACGGCGTCGCCAGTAAGCTCCATAAAAGCGTCCTCCAAGGAGGCGCGCTTGAGGCTGAGCTCATTTAGCGGCACCCCGGTGGAGTAGGCCAGCTGGCCCACGAAGTCCGTGGTCTGGTTGGAAATCACCAGGCGGGGGCGGCCTTCCTCGTCGGTGGATTCGGTAAAGGCGATGCCCTCGGCACGCAGCGCGGAGCTAAAGGCATCGAGATGGTCGGAGCGCACCAGCACAGAGGACTGCGAGTGGTCCTTCACAAAGTCATAGGTGGGCTGGTCAGCCACCAAGCGGCCCTTACCAATGACCACCAGGTGATCGGCGGTCTGAGACATCTCCGAGAGGAGGTGGGAGGAAATCAAAATGGTGCGGCCTTCATCGGCTAGGGCGCGCACGAGCTGGCGGACCCAGCGGATGCCCTCTGGGTCGAGGCCGTTGACCGGCTCGTCCAGGATGAGGATGCCGGGGTCACCGAGCAGCGCGCCGGCTAGGCCCAGGCGCTGGCCCATGCCGAGGGAGAAGCCGCCGACCTTCTTACCGGCGACGTCGGAAAGCCCTACCAGCCCCAAGACCTCGTCAACGCGGGAAGTAGAAATGCCGTTGGACTGCGCGATCCATTTCAGGTGGTTGGCGGCGCTGCGGTTGCGGTGCACCGCTTTGGCATCGAGCAAGGCGCCTACCTCACGCAGGGGATCCTTCAGCTCGTGGTAGTGCTTGCCGTTGATGCGCGCTCTGCCGGCCGTGGGAGTATCCAAGCCCAGGATCATGCGCATGGTGGTGGATTTGCCCGCGCCATTGGGACCCAGGAACCCGGTGACCATGCCGGGTTTTACCTGAAAGGTGAGATCATCAACGGCGCGGACAGACTTATATTGTTTAGTCAGTCCTTCTACTTCGATCATGGCACTAGCGTGCCATAAATCCGGCAACTTTACCTGTTCAATGCCTCCACGCTCTCCCGCAGGGTGGGAAAGGCGTGACGGAAAGCGGCCAGAAGGGGGAGGCTTTCTACCTCCTCAAAAGGCACCCAGCGCAGCTCATAGGACTCTTCATTAGCTGTAGTAGGAAGCGGTGCGCCAGTGCGCGTGCGTGCTAGGACGGTGGTGTAGGTCCACTCCCCCGGCAGATCCCCCGCCGCGGGATAGGGCCCGGCCGTTACCCGCGCGTCGAGCACCTCTACGTCCTGGGGTGCAATCGCGCATTCTTCATGAGTTTCACGCAGAGCGGCCTGGGTGGGCGTCTCCGTAAAATCGCGGGCGCCACCCGGAATCCCCCAGGTATCGCCGTGATTGGTCCACGCGGCGCGGTGCTGGAGGAGCACCTTGCGCCCGGCGACGAGGAACAGGCCGGCGGCACCAAATTTTCCCCAGACGCGAATGCCGCCGGGGCCTGCCGCCCAGCCGTCTCCACTGTGAGGGTTATGCATGCTGCCTATCCTAGCCACACACGCGGGTATATGGTGGCGCCCAGCACACTGCGGGCGCTATTCTAAGTGAATGACCGAGCAGGCAGTCCGGGCAGAAAGCGTGCACGATGAGCACGCTCACCCGAGCGATCACTGGCTCGATGAGGTTACCGCGCCCACCGGCCCGGCCTTCAGCGGGCTCAGTAGCCGCGCCATGGAATGGTTCGCGGGCCCGGCGCGCCTGCTGCGCCGCTTTTACTACTTCGCCTCCACCACCCCAGGCAAGCTTTTTACGGTCACGCTCATTCTCACCGTAGCCCTGGGCGCCGCCGGCTTATCGATGTCCCAGTCTTCCGCCGCCCGCCACTCCGACTTGGACGAGCTACTGAGCACCACCGAGCCGATGTCGAATGCGGCGCACCACCTTTATAGTTCGCTCTCGGTGGCCGATACCGTGGCCACCACCGGCTTTGTGCAGGCCGGCGTGGAATCGGAGCGCAACCGCGATAGCTATAACGAGGCCATCGATGCCGCTTCCGTAGCGGCCACCGAATCCGTACTGGGTACCACCCAAGAAGATGGCCGCGTGCGCGAGCTGGTGACCTTTATCCAACGCGAGCTGCCCGTCTATACCGCAATGGTGGAAAAGGCCCGCGCCAATCACCGGGCGGGCAATGCGGTGGCCAATTCCTATATGTCCAATGCCTCGGCGCTCATGCGCGAGCGTATCCTGCCGGCTGCCTCCGAGCTATTCCAGCTGACCACCGCCAAGGTGAATCAGCAGCAGCAAAAGCTCACCTCGCCGCAGTGGGTACCGCTTTCCGGCCTCTTGGCGGCGCTCTTCTTCCTCGCCGTGGCCCAATGGTGGCTGTGGCGCCAGACCCGGCGGCGTTTTAACCGCGGCTTCTTAACTGCCAGCGTGCTGCTTTTCTTGGCTATCTCCTGGGTGGCGCTATCCAACCTGGCTACATGGTCCACCGGCCACCAGGGGTTTGAAACCGCCTCGCGCCCGTGGGATTCGCTGACGGCCTCGCGGATTGAGGCGCAGCAGGCGCGCACCTCCGAGACACTGGCGCTGGTGCTGCGCTCCTCCGAGGAGGATTCGATGGTGCGTTTTTCCAGCTCCATCAACTCCATCGAAACGGCCCTGGAGGATTATGAGGAAGCGCTCAATGATGAGGACGTGGAGGTCACCGACCCAGAACTCATCCATAGTGCCCGGGCGGCCGCCGAGCAGTGGCGCGGTACCCACGACAAGCTCATGGGTGCGCTCAAGGACGGCGACTATGACGAGGCCATCTACCAGGCCACGGCCACCGAGCCCAAGGATGGCGAGATGACCGCGGCGCGTTCCTATGATGAGCTCGACGCGGAGCTTTCGGATCTCATCGGCCAGGCGCGCATCGCCATGCGCAGCTACTTGGAGCGCGGCCTGACCGCTATGACTGCGGTGTCCTCGGCCGTGTTCCTATTGACCTTGTGCGCCATTATTGCCGTGTGGCTGGGCATCCGTCCGCGACTGCAGGAGTACCTCTAATGCGCCGCACACGCCTTACCCTCGCCACGCTTGCCTGCGTCTGCGCCGCGCTTCCACTGACCTCCTGCGACGTTCGCACCGCCCCTCCGCTGGAGGCGCCCGCCGAGCACGCCCTCGATTCCCGGCCAGGCCCGCCGCTGCCGGAAGGAGCGGAAATTGAAAAGGCCGGATCTACCGCAGCTCACCGCGCCTCTGATGAGGAAATCAAGGGCAGCTACCGCCCGGATGATAAGAAGGCAAAGGAGCGGGTGCCGGACATCGTCAAGCGCGGACGCCTCATCGTGGGCGTGGATCGTTCCAATAACTTGATGAGCTACCGCGATGCCGCCTCCGGCGACGTGCGCGGCTTCGAGGTGGATATCGCCCGCGAGATTGCCCGCGATATCTTTGGCGATCCCAATAAGGTGGACTTCCGCTTCGTGGAATCCTCCGACCGCGTCGATGCCCTCAATACCGGCGCGGTGGACATGATTGTGCGCACCATGACCATTAGCCCTGAACGCGAGCGCGACGTGGCCTTTTCCATTCCCTATATGAGAACCCAAACCCGCATGCTGGTGCTCACCAATTCCGGCATTAGGTCCGTGAAAGACGCCGCCGGTAAGACCCTATGCGGCGTAGGCGCGTCCACCGCACTGGATACCATCCGCGAGCACGCCCCCAAATCCGATATCTTGGTTACCCGTTCCTGGGGCGATTGCCTGATGGCCCTGCAGCTTAACCAGGCCGACGGCATCGTCGTCGATGATGCCCTGCTCTCCGGCATGGCCGCCCAAGACTCCTATACGTCCATCGTGGGCGAGCCGCTAGAGACCGAAAACTACGGCGTGGCCGTGCGCCGCCCCAGCAAGCAACATGACACCCGCCCGCTGCTGCGCCAAGTAAATTCCACGCTCGAGCGCATCCGCCGCGACGGCACGTGGTCCGCAATCTTTGAGGAGTGGCTCGGCGCCTACTTGGAAGAGCCCACCCTGCCGGCCGGCAAGTACATCGAGGAGGACGCTAAGCCATGAGCCATAACCCGAATTTTAGCGACGACGAGCTCGAGTACATCGAACCGGAGAACCTCGATACCCAACGCGCCTTCCGCCAGCCCACCAATGCCGCCAATTCCGCGCAGGAGCCGGATGCGCTGGACGATGGCCCCGCCACCGCCGCCGTTCCTTTCAACCCCTTTGCGGACGAAGAGGAAGAGGGCACTGCGGCCGTGGCCTTTGACCCCTTCGCCGACGAGGAGTCCGGGGAGGAAACCGGCACCGCTGCTGTGGCTTTCGATCCGTTCGCGGACGACGATGAAGATGGCGATGGTTCCATCGACCCAGACCACATCTCCAGCCTTCTGGCGGATCTGGATAATATCCGCGCCCAACGCGAACAGCAGCGCGCCCAGAAGGCCCAAGAGGATTCCTCGCAACGCTCGCGCCGCCGCGCGCTCGATACCTTCCGTGAGCGCCGCGGCACCCACCGCACCGAGCGCCGCGTGGCCGATGGCATGGTGCGGCTGCCCTTTATCACCCCGTCCGAACCTACCGATGCCCTGATCGATCCGGCCGAGAAAACCTCCGGCAAAAAGATCCCGCCGCCGCAGCTGCAGCCCGGCGACATGGTGGCCGGCCAGTACGAAATCCTGGGCGTTATCGCCCACGGCGGCATGGGATGGATCTACCTGGCCAATGACCACTTTGTCTCGGGAAGAGTGGTGGTTCTCAAAGGTATGCAGGCCCAAAAATCGGCCGACGAAACCGCCACTGCGGTGGCCGAACGCGAGTTTCTCGCGGATATTACCCACCCCGGTATCGTCAAGATTTTCAACTTTATCGATGACGAGCGAGTACCCGGTGGCTTTATTGTCATGGAGTACGTTGGCGGGCCGTCGCTAAGAAGCAGGCGCAAAAAGCAACCCGATAAGCTCCTGCCGGTTGATATCGCCATCGCCTATATCCTAGAAATCCTGCCTGCGCTGGAATACCTGCATTCGCGCGGGGTGGTCTACAACGATCTTAAGCCCGATAACATCATCGTCACCGAGGACCAGGTCAAGCTCATTGATTTGGGAGCGGTTTCCGGAATCGGCGCCTTTGGCTATATTTACGGCACCAAGGGTTACCAGGCCCCAGAGGTAGCCACCGAAGGGCCCTCCATCGCCAGCGATATCTACACCATCGGCCGTACCCTGGCTGCGCTCTGCCTCAAGCTGCCTACTGAGGACGGCGTCTATCTGCCGGGCATTCCTACCCCCACCGAGGAGCCGGAGCTGCGCCGCTTCCTCTCGCTGTACCGCCTGTTGCAGCGCGCCACCGACCCGGACCCAAAGCGCCGCTTTACCTCCATCAAAGAGCTGCGCACCCAGCTCTACGGCGTTCTGCGCGAGGTCATTGCCATCCGCGACGGCCTCCAATATCCGTCCCAGCACTCGCTTTTTTCGCCGCAACGTACCACTTTTGGCACCAAACACCTGGTCTTTCGCACCGACCAGCTTATCGACGGCATCGATCGCACCGTCCAAATCACTGCCCCCGAGGTCGTCTCCGCGCTGCCCACCCCGCTGCTGGACCGCGACGATGTGGGCGCCGGCCTCCTCCAGGGTGCTTCCTATGCCGAGCCACAGGAAGCCCTGGAGACCCTCCGCCAGGCCATGCAGACCCCTGAGTATGAACACTCCGCCGAAATCCCGCTGGGCGTGGTCCGCTCCATGATTGACCTGGGCTATACCGGCCAGGCCCGCCAGTGGCTAAGCTCCATCGAAGATCGCCTTGGCCAAGACTGGCGTTTCCAGTGGTACGCAGGCATTACTGAGTTGCTTCACGATGACTACCGCGACGCCCAAAGATACTTCTCTACCGTCCTCGACCTCCTGCCGGGCGAGGCGGCCCCTAAGCTCGCCATCGCCGCCATCAACGAGCTCATTCTGCAACAGCTCGATTACAGCGATACCTCTCTCATTGACCCCACCGTGGCCCGTGCTTGCTCCAATATGCACTCCACCCTGGCGGATCTCCCCACCTCCGCCTTTGAGGGCCAACCCGAAATTTGGAACCACGTCACGGAGGACCCGGCCGCGCTGCGTTTTAACTCCATGCGCCTCTACGGGATCGTGTGGTCTACCAACCCCACCACCGTCTCCTCTTCCTTTGGCCTCGCCCGCCAGCTGCGCTCCGAGGGCCAAGTGGAGGTAGCCGTCGTGGTCCTCGACAAGGTTCCCAATGCGTCGCGCCACTACCGCATGGCCCGCTTGACGACGATCCTCCAGCTCATCGTCCAGGACCTTTCCGAATCCCGCATTCGCCGCGCTGCCCGACGCCTCGAAGAGGTGCCCACCAACGAGCCGCGCTTCCTGCAGATCAAGATCGCCGTCATTTCCGCTGGCCTGAATTTCCTGCGCAACGCCGATCTTTCCCGCGCCGCTTCACCGAACGATCTCTTCGAATACGCCTTTACCCAGCGTGGTCTGCGCACAGGTCTCTCCGAGACACTCCGCGCCCTCGCGCGCCAAGCACCGTTTAGCCGCCACCGCTACGCACTCGTTGACCTAGCCAACCAGGTCCGCCCCGTCACCACCTTTTAGCCCGCCTTCCTGCTACCAGCCAAAAGGGCGCAGAAAACTAAAGAAGGGGCGCGCGGTCTTTTAAACCACACGCCCCTTTGTTCAAAGTCCAGCCGCTAGCTGGACGTGAGAGTCTTTACTTGTAGAGGCCAGCCTCACGCGCCATTGCGGCGATTTCGGCGGACTTCTGAGCGATAGCCAGCTCCTCGTTGGTCGGAACGACAAAGACCTTGACCGGGGAATCCTCGGTGGAGATCATACGCGGCTGGTCGGAACGGACCAGGTTGCGCTCCTTATCAAAGTGGATGCCGTACATATCCAGGTTGTACAGGGAATCCTGGCGAACCTCGGTATCGTTCTCGCCCACACCGGCGGTAAAGGTGATGGCGTCCACGCGGCCCAGGGCAATCATGTAGGAACCGATGAAGCGGCGCAGCTGGTGGATGTAGATGTTATAAGCCAGCCAAGCATCCTGGTCCTCGTTGTCGATGCGCTCGCGCAGCGTACGGAAGTCGTTAACGCCAGAGATGCCCTTGACACCGGACTGCTTGTTGAGCAGGTTGTCAATCTCATCCACGCTCATGCCCGCCTGGCGGACGAGGTGGAAGATGATGCCCGGGTCAATGTCACCGGAACGGGTACCCATAGCCAGACCAGCCAGCGGGGTCAGGCCCATCGAGGTATCGATGGCGCGGCCATTACGGATGGCTGCAGCAGAAGCACCGTTGCCCAGGTGAAGAGTGATCTGGTGGGTGTGCATCGGGTCGCGGCCCAAGAGACCTGGCACCTGCTGGGAAACGAACTCGTGAGAGGTGCCGTGGAAGCCGTAGCGGCGGATATCGTATTTGGATGCCACCTCATTGTTGATGGCATACAGCGCAGCTGCCGGCGGCAGGGTGTTGAAGAACGCGGTATCGAAGACGGCAACGTGCGGAATATCCGGCAGCATCTTGCGGGCCACGCGGATGCCGTCCAGGTTGGCCGGGTTGTGCAGCGGAGCCAGCGGGATGAGGTCTTCAATCATGGACTCAATCTGGTCCACGATGAGCTGTGGCTCGGAGAAGAGGCGGCCGCCGTGAACAACACGGTGACCAACGGCGATAACATCCACGTCGGTCGGGCCAACGTTGTGCTCGCTCATGATGGCAAAAGCGCGCTCAAGGCCGAAGGAGTGAGTAGGGATTTCCAGCTCTTCCTTGTACTTCTCGCCACCGGTCTTGACGGTGACGGCGCCGAGGGGCTCGCCAACCTGCTCGACCAGGCCAGAGACCAGCGGGGTATCCGTGGCGCTGGACTCGGGATCGACCAGCTGGAATTTAACGGAGGAAGAGCCTGAGTTAAGGACCAGAACGTATGACATTTATTTCTCTCCAGCCTGAATAGCGGTGATTGCAACGGTGTTGATGATGTCCGGAACGGTCGCGCCACGCGACAGATCGTTAACCGGCTTGTTCAGGCCCTGCAGGATCGGGCCCACGGCGAGCGCGCCGCCGGTGCGCTGTGCCGTCTTGTAGCCAATATTGCCGGCCTCAAGATCCGGGAAGACGAAGACGTTTGCCTGACCGGCAACCTCAGAATTCGGCATCTTCTTAACCGCAACGCCTGGATCGCAGGCGGCGTCGAACTGCAGCGGACCATCCACCTTGACGGAGGAATCCAGCTTCTTGGCGGCCTCCACGGCGGCCACTGCACGGTCAACGTCCGGGCCGGAGCCGGAGGTGCCGGAGGAGTAGGACAGCATGGCCACACGCGGGTCGATGCCGAACTGGGAGGCGGTCTGTGCGGAGACGATGGCGATCTCGCCCAGCTGCTCGGCGGTGGGGTTCGGGTTGACGGCGCAGTCGCCGAAGGCCCACAGGCGGCCGCGCATAACCATCAGGAAGATGGAAGAAACCACGGAGGCATTCGGCTTGGTCTTGATGATCTGGAAGGAAGGCTTAATGGTGTGCGCGGTGGTGTGAGCAGCGCCGGAGACCATGCCATCGGCCAAGCCCTTGTGCACCATCATGGTGGCGAAGTAGGAGATGTCCTGCATCGTCTCGCGAGCCTGCTCGAGGGTAACGCCCTTCTTCTTGCGCAGCTCAGCAAAGTCAGCGGCGAATTCCTCTGCCAGTGGGGACTCGAGGTGGTTGATGATATCGGCGCCAGCCAGGTCGAGATTGAGCTCTGCGGCGCGGGCCTTGATATCGGCCTCGTTGCCCAGGATGGTCAGCTTGGCAACCTTATCGCGCAGCAGCACGTGGGCGGCCTCGAGGATGCGGTCATCGTCGCCCTCTGGCAGGACAATGTGTGCACCTGCAGCGCGGGCCTGGTCAATGAGCTGCTTCTGGAAGAGGTCTGCGGACATGACCGGGGAGACGTCGCCAAGCGAGGCAAGTGCGCCCGGAACCGCTTCCAGGTCGGTGAAGATGCCAGCGACGGTGGCACCCAGGGATTCCGCATTGTGCTGGGCAAGCTCGCCGGTGCGCTGTGGGGCGCCGGAAATGATGGCCAGCGGCAGGCCGAGGGCAGCAGCTGTCTCGGCATCGAAGGCGATATCGCCGGTACCCTGCGCCACGATGTTCTCGGCGGCAGGCGCGTTAGCCAGGACGGCGCTGACGGTAGCATCGAAGTCTTCGAGGCGGATGAACTCCGCGCCCAGTTCTTGTGCCAGGGCCGGCACGTCGAGGCCATCGAAGCCCCGGCCAATAGCGCTAATAACTGCGGAATGGGATGCAGACATGCAAATTACCTTTCATTCACGGTCACTTGAACACAATTAACGCGCGTCATAACTTCATGTCATACGTCACAGTTATTAACACGCGGTGACTATTCCACTGTACGCGATTTACCCCCTCCTATGCCCTATCGTGACCTCCCTAAACTGGGGTTAGTAATGCTGTGGTTTTTATCGCATAGTGACCGCGTAGAATATGCAGCAAAACGAAAGAAAGGACACCTGCAACACATGACTACCCCTGTGCGCGTCGCCGTGGTCGGCTCCGGCCCGGCCGGCATCTACGCCTCTGATCTTCTAGTGAAATCCGACCTCGATGTGCAGATCGATCTTTTTGAAAAGATGCCGACGCCGTTTGGATTGATCCGCTACGGCGTGGCGCCGGATCACCCGCGTATTAAGGGCATTGTGCAGTCCCTGCACAACGTTATGGAAAAGGAAGAGATCCGCTTCCTGGGCAATATCGAGGTGGGCAAGGACATCACCGTCGAGGAGATGCGCGAGTATTATGACGCCATCATCTTCGCCACCGGTGCCACCGCCGATAAGCACATGGGCATCCCAGGCGAGGATCTCAAGGGCAACCATGGCGCAGGCGAGTTTGTGGGCTTTTATGACGGCAACCCCAACTTCGAGCGCGATTGGGATCTCTCGGCAGAATCCGTTGCCGTCGTCGGCGTGGGCAATGTTTCCCTCGACGTCTCCCGCATCTTGGCCAAGACCGCAGATGAGCTGCTAGTTACTGAGATCCCGGATAACGTGTACGCAGCGCTGAAGAAGAACCGCGCCAAGGAGGTCCACGTCTTTGGCCGTCGCGGCCCGGCGCAGGCTAAGTACACGCCAAAGGAGCTTAAGGAGCTGGACGAGTCCCCGACCATCGAGGTCATCGTCAACCCTGAGGACATCGAGTATGACGAGGCTTCTGTAGAGGCCCGCCGCGCCGCCAAGTCCACTGACCTGGTGTGCCAGACGCTGGAGTCCTACGCCATGCGCGAGCCGGGCGATGCCCCGCACAAGCTTTATATCCACTTCTTCGAGTCCCCGGTAGAGGTACTGGGCGAGGACGGCCACGTCACCGCCATTAAGACCGAGCGCACCGAGCTCAACGGCGATGGCACTGTAACCGGTACCGGCAAGTTCACCGAGTGGCCGGTGCAGGCGGTCTACCGCGCAGTGGGCTACCACCCGCAGTCCGTCGACGGCGTACCTTTCGACGAAACCCAGGCCACCATGCCCAACGACGGCGGCCACGTGCTAGCCAATGTCGATGGCGAGAAGATCCCCGGCCTCTACACCACCGGCTGGATTAAGCGCGGCCCAGTAGGCCTCATCGGCAATACCAAGTCCGATGCCAAGGACACCACCACCATGCTCATCGCCGATTACAAGGCCGGCGACTTGGAGCCGGCCACCAAGCGCGATCCGCAGGATATCCTGGACTTCCTGGCCTCCCGCGATATCGCCGTGACCACCTGGGAAGGCTGGCACCGCCTGGATGCTGCCGAGCGCGCCGCCGGTGAGCCGCACGGCCGCGAGCGCATCAAGATCGTCGAGTGGGACGAGATGGTCAAGCACGCCGGCCCACAGGACTAACCCGTGCCACACATCATTACCGCCGCGCCCCTAGGGCAGCTGGCGGCCTTGGACGTCCACCAGCTCTACAAGCTGCGGGTGGATGTCTTTGTGCACGAGCAGCGCTGCCCGTACGCCGAGATTGACGCCACCGACGCCGATCCCCAGACCGTGCACCTGCTGGCCTGGGATACGGACTCCCACGAGCTGCTCGGCACGGCCCGTGTCTTTCCGGTCGCACCTACTGACGCCGCGCTTGCCGACGCCGCCGGCGCCCAAATCGGCCGCTTCGCGCTCGCGCCCGCCGCGCGCGGCACGGGCCTCGGCTGCGAACTTTTCCAGGCGGCCGTCGACCTAGGCGAGCGCATGCACCCGGGCCAGCCGCTCTATTTGGAGGCGCAGGCCGGCCTCGTGGACTATTACGCCGGCTTTGGTTTTACTCCGGTAGGCGAGCTATTCGACGACGAGGGAGTCCCTCACCAGCCGATGCTGCGCCCCGCTTCTTAGTCGGCGTCGTCCACGCCGGAGGCGAGCTTCGGGTCAAGCTCCACGCCGCCCTCGTACTCCACGACCTCTATATCGGGGACGTTATCCGCCTCCGGCTCGATGCCGCGCGCACCGCCCTGGGTCACAAGGCCCGGCGTGGAGGTCACCTCGATCTTGTGCGCGGCTAGTGCTGCGCGGTCGCGTGCCTCTTCCACGCTTTCCGCGGTGGCAGACACCAAGCCCATGCGACGGCCCTTGTAGGCCCCGGGCTTGCCAAAGAGCTTCACGTCCGTTTCCGCGTAATTGAGGGCCGCGGCGATGCCGGTATAGGCCACCTCATTTAGCTCCTCATCCGCGTGGATGACCACGCTGGCGCCAGGGGTAACCAGGGTGGCGTCGATGGGGTAGCCCAAAATCGCGCGCGCATGCAGGTCAAAGGCGGAAAAACGCTGCGTGTAGCAGGTCAGCATCGCCGTATCAGAGGGCCGCGGGGACACGGAGGAAAAGTACACGTCATCGCCCGCAACGAAGAGCTCCACGCAATACACGCCGCGCCCACCCAGCTCATTGGAGATGCGGGCGGCCACCGAGCGCGCGTTTTCCAGCGCAATCTCGCTCATGCCGGTAGGCTGCCACTCCTCCACGAGGTCACCGCGCTCATGGCGGTGACCGATAGGCTCGCTAAACCACGTAGCCAACTTGCCCGTGGCTGGATCGATGGAACGGATGGCCAACAGGGTGACCTCAAGGTCAAAGTCCACGAAACGCTCGGCCACCACGCGCTGCGAATCCGAGGACACGCGCCGCACGGTCTCCCACGCGGTACGCACATCATCCTCTTCGCGCGCGATCATGTGGCCCTTGCCGGAGGTGGACACATCCGGCTTAATGATGCACGGAAAGCCCAACTCCCCCACTGCTTCTTCCAACTCTTCCAGAGAGCTGGCAAAGCGGTATGCCGAAACCGGCAGCCCGATATTCTCCGCCACCTCGCGCACGCACTGGCGGTCCTGCGTCATGGCGCAGGCGCGGGCGGAGGGGACCACGATGGCGTCGCTATGCGCTTCCATCTCCTCCAGCGCTTCTACCGCAACGGTTTCTACCTCCGGAACCACAAAATGCGGCTGAATCTCCTGCGCTAGCTGCAGGATGCGCCCGGCGTCCTTGATATCGGCGACGTAGCTATACTGCGCCACCTGGTGCGCCGGCGCGCCCGCATACGAGTCCACCGCGTGGACCTCAAGGCCCAGGTTCTGGAAGGACATGGCCAGCTGCTTGCCCAGCTCGCCCGAGCCCAACAGCAATACCTTGGTGGCATTGCTGGTCAGCGGCGTGCCAATATGACCGGCGATCTCGCCTGGATTATCCATGAAAATGCTCCTTCTAAGCCGCAGGCAGCGGCGTTTACTGCCTTAAATTATTTCATATTTAGGCCTCAACCCCACCACCTACATGCCAGGTAAGCCGGATAAGCAAAGGCGCCCTGTGGGCAATTCCACAGAACGCCTTAGAAGGCTCAGCCTAGGCTGCAGGAGCCTCAGCCGGTGCTTCCCCCGCCGGTTGCTCGGCCGGCTGCTCTGGCTCGCCTACCGGCTCCGCCACGGTAATGATGTTGTCCTCATAACCCAGCGCGCCACCAACGAACTGGCCGCCGCAGGTAATGAGAACCAGGCGATTCTCGCCCTCCTTATCATTAACCACGTCCGGGAATCCGGAGCCCTTAGGCAGGCGGTACGGCGCTTCGGTCACGCGGAAGGTACGCTCCTGGCCGTCAATGACCACGGTGAATTCCTGGTCCTTCTTCAGCTTGGTGAACTTCTCCGCATAACCGGTGCCCTGGCCCTGGTAGTTAATGTGGCCGGTAATCACACTCGAGCCCACATTGCCCGGTTCACCCGGCACAGCGGAGGCGGAGTACCAGCCCACGCGGGTGACGTCGTGCGGCGGAAGCAGCACGCCCTGGTCCGTGACCTGTACGGGGTCCACGGCCGCGTACTCACCGTCGATGCCTACGGACATGCCGTCAAAGCCCTTGAATTCACCAGGCGCGGCATCATACTCGTGCTCCTGCTGGCCCGAATCATCCACAAAAGCATCGGACTTCGGTCCAGATTCCTCAGGGGCACTCTCGCTGGCCACCGTCTCCGGCGCCGAGCCAGCCTCATCCCCATCATCGCGCGCCAGGTACAGCACTACCTGCAACAAGACCAATGCCACCACAATGATGGCCGCGATAATAGCGATCAGCTTGCCACGGCCCATGCCCCGCTTGCCGACGCCCCCTTCTTCCCCACTCGCCGGATACTGCGACATTCCATTGTCTTCCGGCTGCTGTGGTTCAGTGTGCTCTCCCATAGCTAGCTTCCTCTACTTCCTCGTTTTGTCTACCTTGTGCAGGTTATATGCAAATCCCCTCCAGCGTGTGCAGTCACACCCTGGAGGGGATTTTTTGGTGTTTAAGTCTCAGCCCCGGTTGGGCACCCTACGGGCGGCCCAACCGATGGCTACGGATTACTTGATGTAATCCTGCATACCCGGCTCAAGCTCGGTTGCGCCGGACGGTACGGACTTAATCTCAACGCGCTCGGCGTTGGATGGCAGTGCGTTGCCAGTCTCTTCAGGTTCCTGACCCTGGACCTCGACGCCACGGCCGTGTCCACTGTCAGGGTTGCCACCCTTAGGAGCATCCTGCTCCTTGGCCTCGTGACCATTGCCGCTATCGTGGCCGTCGGTGTGCTCACCGTTGCCACCATCATGGTTGCCATGATCCTTGTGGTCGAAGTGATCCTTGATGATCTGTCCCAAGCCAATACCTGGAATCAGGTAGATCCACCGCGGTGTGGTGCCCTTTTCAGGCTTGTCAGAGGGATTCTTCTCACCATCAGACTCTGGCGTAGAAGGCTTATCCGACTCAGACGGCTCATCACTAGGCTCATCCGACTCAGAAGGCTCATCCGACTCAGACGGCTCATCACTAGGCT